>CAUJEE010000124.1 GCA_963169215.1 Actinomycetota bacterium | reverse complement strand
CGCAAGCCCTCACTTGCCAGCTGGTCGATGCGCGGCGTGGGGGCGCGGCGGGTGATGCCGCCGCCGTAGCAGCCCGGGTCGCCGTAGCCGACGTTGTCGAGCAGGATGAAGACGATGTTCGGTCGCGAACTCACGGCCCTGGTCTTCATTGCTGTTGCATGGCCAGCACGTATTCGGCGCGGGCCATCTCCGGTGTGAGCGGGGTCTCGCCGCCGGGCAACGACAGCACCACCCGGCGGATCGTTCCGGTGAACTCGAACGGTGAGCGGTAGCGCGGCCACACTGGCGAGACGGTGTCGCTGCCAACCTCCAGGCCTTCGCTGGAGGAAAACGCGACGGCGTTCATCCGCTCGACCGCGGTGCTGGCCTGGAGCGCGCCATCGACGTAGAGGCGTGCCTCGCCCGCGTTGGGAGCGGTGCGATCGAACAGCACGTCGATCACCCGCCGGCCGGGGACGAGCGCCGCGGTGGCGGACGCCACGTAGTGAGCGCGCCCGAGGAAGTTGCTCACGTAGTGCAAGTGCCCGTCGATCAGACAAAGGGTCACCCCACCGTCGACCCCGCCGTATGAGACGATCACCCCCTCGTCACCCGCGCCGACCTCAACCTCCGCGCTGATCGTGTACGAACAATCGCGTAGGCTCGGCGACCCCTGACGGGGCAGGCGCACCCGCCCCGAGTAGGTGTAGAACGATCGCTGCTCGAAGATGCGCGGCTTGTCGACCAGCAGCCGGGCCAGCAGCGTGTCGTCCAGCGGAAGCACGTTGTACCGCTCGGCCTCGCTCCACCACAGGTCGACCAACTCCTGCAGCACCTCAGGGTGCTCGCCGGCGAGGTCGTGCATCTCCGACATGTCGTCGTCGATGCGGTACAGCTCCCACTGATCGGCGTCGAAATCGCCGTCGTGCATCTCGTGCTCGATCGGTCCGATTCGTTGGCGGATCGCCTGCGACCAGTGGAGGGCCACTGCCTTCCACCCATCGCGCCAGATGGCGCGATGGGCGAACATCTCGAAATACTGCTTGGTCTTGTTGGTGGGCGCGGCGCCGTCGGTGAGCGAGTAGAGCATGCTCGTCCCCTCCACCGGCCGTTGGACGTGGCCGCGCACCGACTCTGGCCACTGCACCCCGACGGCTTCCATCACGGTGGGCACGATGTCGATGATGTGGTGGAACTGGTGGCGGATGCCACCGTGGTCGCGGATGCCCTTGGGCCACGACACGACCAGCGGGTCGCGTGTGCCCCCTTCGTGCACGAACGACTTGTACATCCGGTTGGGGGTGTTACCCGCCATTGCCCATCCCGACGCGTAGTGCGGGTGGGTGTGGGGCGCGCCCCAGTCGTCGATGTGCGCCAGCATCTCGGGCACCGAATCGGGTGCGCCGTTGATGTACCCGAACGAATTGAGTCGGCCCTCACCCGCTCCTTCGGCGCTGGCCCCGTTGTCGCTGAGCACCATCACGATCGTGTCGTCGCGCAGCCCGGCGCGCTCGAGGTAGTCGACGAGCCGTCCGATTGCCTCGTCGGTGTGGGTGACCATCGCCGCGTACACCTCCATCTGGCGCGCGTAGAGGCGACGTTCGTCGGCCGACAGCTCGTCCCAGGCGCGCACCCCCGGATTGAGCCCCGGCAGTGTGGTGCCGGGGGGCACGATGCCCATCTCGATCTGGGTCTGCAGGGTGTGGGCGCGCACCACGTCCCAGCCCTCGTCGAACACCCCCTTGTACGGCTCGATGTACTCGCGCGGCACGTGGTGTGGTGAGTGTGTGGCGCCGAAGGCGAGGTAGGTGAAGAACGGTTTGCTGGGGGCGACGGCGTGCAACGTGTCGATCCACTCGATCGCGTGGTCGACCAGGTCATCGGTGAGGTGGTACCCGTCCTCCGGGCGACCGGGTGCCTCGACGCGGTGGTTGTCGGCCCACAGGTCGGGCTCCCACTGCGAGGTTTCGCCGCCCATGAAGCCGTAGTAGCGCTCGAAGCCCTGGGCAATCGGGAAGCGGTCGAACGGGCCGGCGGGTGTGATGTGCTCGTCGGGCGTGAGGTGCCACTTGCCGAGGGCCATCGTCGCGTAGCCGTGTTCGAGCAGTACTGCCGGCAGCATCGCCGCGTCTTTGGGGATGCGCCCGTTGTAGCCGGGGAAGCCGGTGGCGCGTTCGGTGATGGTGGCGATGCCCACGCTGTGGTGGTTGCGCCCGGTGAGCAGCGCGGCTCGGCTGGGGCTGCACAGCGCGGTGGTGTGGAAGTTCTGGTAGCGCAGGCCGGTGGATGCGAGGCGGTCGATGTGCGGGGTCTTGATCCTTGTGCCCAGTCCGCCGAAGCACCCCAGCTGCGCGAAGCCGAGATCGTCGAACAGCACCACCACCACGTTCGGCGCCCCCTCCGGCGGCGCCGGTGGCACCGGCCAGGCGGGGTCGGAGTCGGCGGCGAAGCGAGCGATCGGCCCTGGGTGTGGTTGCCCCTCGGGGTAGGTGCGCAGGGTCATGGCTGCTCCTCCTCGCTCGGTGGCGCAGGCGTCAGTTCCACCGGTACGCCGTTCAGGTGCGGGTTGCCCGACAACGGGTCGACAGCATCGGTGCCGGCGAGCAGATTGGCGTTCACGCCCGCGTGCGCGCTGGCCACTGTGAGGGCCGTCCCCGGTAGGTCGTGCCCCCACCCGTGGGGCAGGCTGACCACACCGGGCAACATCCTGTCGGTCACTTCCACCGGGACGACGAGGCTCGCCACCGCGGAGGTGACCACCGCGCGGTTGCCGTTGAGCAGACCGCGGCGGGCGGCATCGTCCGGGTGCACCAGCAACGTGCAGCGTTCCTTGCCTTTCACCAACGTGGTGATGTTGTGCTGCCACGAGTTGTTCGAGCGCAGATGCCGCCGCCCGATCAGTACCAGCGGCGGGTGCGGCTCGGTGAGGCGCTGTCGCAAGCGGTCGAGATCGCCCACGAACGCGGGGGTGGCGAGGTCGATACGACCGGTGGGAGTGCGCAGCATCTCGGGTATCCGCGGCACCAGCGCGCCGAGGTCGATGCCGTGCGGATGATCACGCAGCAGCGCCAGGCTGAGCCCGCCGGGACGAGTGCCGAAGGCGTCGCCGTAAGGCCCGGTGCGCAGGGCCAGGTCGAGGATGCGTTCCGGGCCGCGCAGAGGATGCAGCGCGTCCAGCAGTTCGCCTGCGCCGCGGCCGTGCACCGGGCCATGCTCGTCGGCAACCGCGACCTGCGCGAACAGCGCAGCCAGCCCGTCGTCCATCGCGTCGACGTCGACGTCGCGACCCTGCCCCTGGAGGATGCCGGTTATCGCCAGTAGGGTGCGCCACTCGGGCACCTCGTCGGCGGCGAGAGGCAGGATCGGCGGCGAGTAGTTGGCGATGTTGCGCACCGAGAACTGGTAGTAGGCCACGTCGTAGTGGCTGCGCTGGAGGGCACTCGGGGCCGGCAGGATGAGGTCGGCGTGGCGGGTGGTCTCGTTGAGGTAGATGTCGACCGCCACGATGAAGTCGAGCGAGTCGAGGGCGCGGGCGAGGCGGGCACCGTCGGGCACCGACAGCACCGGGTTGCCGGCGATGGTGATCAGCGCGCGCACCTGCCCCTCGCCGGGAGTCTCGATCTCCTCGGCCATGCACACTGCCGGGAGTTGTTGGAACGCGCCGGGCAGGTCGCGCACCCGGCTGCGCACCAGGCCGTAGTCGCTGCCCGCGCCCACCCCCGGGCGCCCGGAGGTGTTCAGGCCCAGCGCCGCGGGCCGCGCGAACATCACGCCGCCGGGCCGGTCGAGGTTGCCGGTGGCGATGTTCACCACGTCGAGCAGCCACGCGCTGAGAGTGGCCAGGTCTTGCAGGCAGGTGCCCAGTCGACCGTGCACTGCCGCGCTCGGTGCGGCGGCGATCTCGTGGGCGAGACTGCGGATGCGCGAGGCGGCAACGCCGCACCACGGAGCGACGGATTCGGGTGTGAACGGGGCGAGCGCGGCCGCGGCCTCGGCCAATCCGTCGACGTGTTCGCCGGTCGCGCCGGGGGCGACCAGCCCGTCGGCGAACAGCACGTTGGCGACACCGGCCAACAGTGCGGCGTCGGTGCCGGGCACGAGCGGGATGTGTTCGTCGGCCACGTCGGCGGTCTTCGAGCGACGCGGGTCGATCACGATCACCCGTCCGCCGCGTTCGCGGATGGCCGCCATCCGCCCCGGCCAGTCGGGCGCTGTGGCCAGGCTGCCGTTCGACTCGATCGGGTCGGAGCCGAGCAGCACCAACAGGTCGGTGCGGTCGATGTCGGGCACGGGGAAGGCAGTGCGCACTCCGAAGTGCACGCTCGACACGATCTCGCGCGGGCGCTGGTCGACGGTCGCGGCGGCGAAACGGTTCTTGCCCACCGCGCCGTAGAGCATCGACGTGTAGATGATCGTCTCGTAGTTGTGCGACCACGGGTTGCCGCTGTACACGCCCACCGAGTCGGGCCCATGCTCGACGACGATCGGGCGCAGCCGCTCGTCGAGCAGGGCGAGGGCCTCACTCCAAGAGATCGGGCGGAACTCGCCGTCGACCTTGTGCAGCGGCGTCCGGATGCGGTCGGGATCGTCGTGCAGGGCCTTCAGCGTCGAGCCCTTGGGGCACAGATAGCCCTTGGAGAACACGTCATCGAGATCGCCGCGGATCCGTGTGACCACGCCATCGGCAACCTCGACCTGCAGGCCGCAGGTGGCCTCACAGAGCGGGCAGGTGCGAAAGTGCGGGGAGCTGCCGGCGGTCATCGATCGCCCTCAACCGCGGCCCGGTCGAGTTCGTCAGCGCCGTTGAGGTACAGGCTCTGCGTGACGTACGAGGGATTCGCCAGCGCCGCGGCCCGACACAGTTCGGCCTTCAACTGCTTGGCCTGCGCCGTGGGCGCGTCGGCAGCGTCGCCGAGCGCAAGCAGGTCGACGACGTGGAGCGCGAGTTGCACTTGGCCTGCCTGCATCAGCGCGCGAGCGCGATCAAGTACTGCTTGCGGGTCGGCAACGGCCGCGCGCAACTCGCGGGCCACGTCGGTCGGATGAGCCGGGTGCAGCGACGTGGGGTTGAGGTCTTCCCACCAGCCGAACTGGGTGCGATACACGTCACGTAGGACGTGTTCGAGCGAGGTGTAGCCCTCCACCAGCCACGGTCGGTCGAATACTTCTGTGGGGAACTCGACGATGTTGACGATCTCGGCGATGTTGCGCCCCTCGTTCATCAACTCCACAACCGTGCGATGACACCAACGCAACGCCGCGGCGGTCGAGGCGAGGTAGTCGGCGATCTGCTCGTGGCCACGGACGGGATCGCCGAACTCGCAGATCAGCACCTCGGCCGGAAAGACGGCGAGACGGTCGAGGGTGTCGGCCCAGCGCACAGGGTCGCGCACCGGTCGTTGCGGGCTGCCGACGTTGGGGAAGAACGGGATGCACGCCGGCCCGCCGTACAACACCTTGTCGCCGGGCAGCCAGACGGCCACCGCGTCATCGGTTTCCGACGGTGCGTGGTGCACCTCTATGACCCGGCCGGGTGCATCGATCACGAACGTGTCGCGGAACACGTGGGTAGGGGTGGTGAAGGGGAACTGTCGACCCTCCAACGAGCCCTTCGGGTAGCGGAACTGACGCTCCAGCAGGCGATTCTGCAGTCCGCTCGACTCCTGGTAGCGACGTTGCCGACGGGGCACGTTCTCGTGGGCGATCACGCGCGGCACCCGCCCACTGGTGCGCACACAGTCGAGCACCCAGTCGCGGCAGGCGAGGTTGTAGCGCTGGTGGCCGTGGCTGAAGACGATGTCGGTGAACACTGCATCGGTGCGCGAGCGAATGGCGGCGAGCGATGCCTGCGCCTGATCGCCGGTGTCGATCTGCACCAACCCTTCGTCGGTCTCGATGGTCACCAGCCAGCCCGCCTGCTGCTGACCGAAGATACCCGGGGCGAGGTCGACGAGCAGGTTGCTGCCGGCCAGCGCATCGTCGGTGCGGTCGATCTCGGTGAGCACCTCGTTGCTGTCGCCGGTGCCTGTGCTCTCGCGGGTCATCTCGGTACCTCCGTCGGGTGGGTCGTTACGTCGGCCACGTGGTGGCAGCGCACCACGCGGGTGCCGAGCACGGTGGGGTCGGGGAAGACCGCGCAGCGATCGTCGGCGTGGGGGCAGCGGGGGGCGAACGGGCAGCCGTCGGGAGCGGCGCGAGCCGTCGGGTCGACTGTGAACGACGCCCGGCCGACGGTGGTGACGCGATGCGGGTGAGGGTCGGGAACCGATGCCACCAGCAACTGTGTGTAGGGATGTCGCGGGTCGCCGCAGATCTCGTCGGCGGTGCCGAACTCGACTATGCGCCCGCGATACATCACTGCCACCCGGTTGCACACGCTGCGCACGCGAGCGATGTCGTGGGAGATGAACAGGGTCGCGCCCTGCGCGGGACGAACACGCTCGAGCAACTTGATGATCTGCGCGCCGGTGGTGACGTCGAGCGCGCTCACCGCTTCGTCGAGCACCAACACCTGCGGGTCGACGGCGAGCGCACGGGCGATGGCCACCCGCTGGCGCTGGCCGCCGGACAACTCGTTGGTGCGTCGACGCAGAAGACCTGCCGACAACCCCACCTGCTCGAGCAGGCCGACTACTCGCGCCTGCAGTTGCCGGCCGCGCAGGTCGGTGTGGATCCGCAGCGGCTCGGCCACCAGGCGCTCCACCCGGTGGCGGGGGTTGAGCGCCTGCAGCGGGTCTTGGAACACCGCCTGCACCTTGCGGCGGATACGAGCCGGGAACGGCTGGCCGACCGTGGCCAGGTCTTCGCCGGCGACGTGGATCGTCCCCCGCTCCATCGGCACCAGTCCCAAGATGGCGCGACCGAGTGTGGTCTTGCCGGATCCCGACTCGCCCACCAGGCCGACCGTTTCGCCGGCGCCGATGGTGAGGTCGGCATCGCGCACTGCTGTCAGTTCGCCGCGCGAGCCGAGGATGCCGGTGCTGCGGAAGATGACCGTCACCCCGCGCAGTGCCACGAGAGCGTCGGTGGTCGTCATGATCGCCTCGGCGGGACGCCGACGAGGTTGATCTCGGCGGCCCGGATGCAGGCGAAGGCGCGGCCACCCGTGCCGGCGAGGACAGGCGATTCGGCGAGGCACGCCTCGACGGCGTGTACACAGCGCGGCGCGAAGCGGCAGCCGGCAGGCCAGTGGCCCGGCTCGGGAACGTTGCCCTCGAGCGGTTCGGGGATGCCGATGCCGGCTTCGTTGCGCGGCACCGATGCGGCCAGCGCCGCAGTGTACGGATGCAGCGGTGTGGCGATGACGTCGAGCACGCTCCCCGTCTCGACGACCTGGCCCGCGTACATCACCGCAACCCGGTCGGCGAGTTCGGCCACCACGCCAAGGTCGTGGGTGATGAGCATGACCGACAGGTGCAGGTCGGTGCACAGTTGGCGCAGCAACGACAGGATCTCGGCCTGCACGGTCACGTCGAGGGCGGTGGTCGGCTCGTCAGCCACCAGCACCGCCGGGCTCTGCGCGAGGGCGAGGGCGATCATCACCCGCTGGGCCATGCCGCCGGAGAGCTGGTGCGGGTAGCGTCGCAACACGTCTGGCGCGTCGGCGATGTGCACCTGGCGCAGCAGGCGCTCGGCGTGCTCGGCGCGTTGCGTCGGTTCCACTCCGCGCTGGCGCAGCGCACGACGGAGGTGATGCCCCACGCTGTGCACCGGATTGAGGCTGGCCGCCGGCTCCTGGAAGACGACCGCGACGTGGCGGCGCCAACTGGTGTCGCGAGGGTCGAGGTCAGCCAGTTCGTGCTCCCCGTCGTCGGTCACCAGCCGGAGCGATCGCGCCCGCATCGTGGCCGGTGGTGCCAACAGGCCGGCGATGCCCAATCCGAGGCTGCTCTTGCCGCACCCGCTCTCACCGACGATGGCCAGCACCTCGCCCCGTCCGATGTGCAGCGTCGCTCCGTCGACCGCACGGACCATGGTGCCGTTGCGGCCGCGGTAGGCGACGTCGAGTGTGTCGACCACCAGCGACGCCCCTGCGGGGGCAGGCGCGGCGTCGGGGGAGCGCTGTACGCGTACTCCGTCGAGGACGGTGCCCTCCCCGCTGCGCTGGTTGCCGACCACCAATCCCTGCAGGAAGTCGCCGAGTACGTTGATCGCAAGCACGGTGAGCAGGATGGCCGCGCCGGGTGGCACCGACTGGAAGGGGCTGATCTCCTTCACGTCCTGGGCGTCGGCGAGCATGATGCCCCAGCTCGCGGTGGGGGGTTGCACACCCAGGCCGATGAACGACAGGCCGGCCTCGATCGCGATCGCCGCGGAGAACACGAGGGTGGCCTGCACGATCAGCGCGGGCGCGACGTTGGGGAGGACATGCCCGAACAGCAGGCCACGCCTGCGCACTCCGACCACCCGCGCGCCGTCGACGTATTGCCGCTCGCGCTCGGCCAGCACCTGCCCGCGAGCGATACGCGCCATGACCATCGAGAACACCAGACCCACGGCGAGCATCGACCGCGACAGCCCGGTGCCGAGGGTGGCGATGAGGGCGATCGCCAACACGACGCCGGGGATCGACGAGATGCTGTCGATCAGGCGCATCGCGACGAGATCGACCCGTCCGCCGCGAAAGCCGATCAGCAGGCCGAGCGGAATGCCGATGAGGACGGCCACCAAGGTGGCCTCTGTCGCCGCCAGCAAAGCGATGCGGGCCCCCTGGATGATGCGCACCAGAACGTCGCGGCCCTGCTGGTCGGCGCCGAGCAGATGGTTCCAGCTCGGCTCGGCGAGGCTGTCGGAGAGCGTCGACGGGCTGGTGTTCTTGCCGACCCATGGCGACGCGATGGCGGCCACGATGACTGCGGCCACCTCGAACGCGGCCACACCGATGACGATGCGCCTGCCGCGCCCGGCCTTCATCGCACCCTCACCCGCGGGTCGAGCGCGCCGTACAGCACGTCGAGTGCCAGTTGCACGACTGTCACCAGCAGCGCGGCGACGGTCACGACGGCGAGCACCACCGGTAGGTCTTTCTCCAGGATCGCGCTGAACGCGAGAGAGCCGAGGCCGGGCACGACGAAGACCTGCTCGACGATCAGCGAGCCCCCGAGCAGCAGCGAGACCTGCACGCCGAGAACGGTGACGATCGGTATCGCCGCGTTGCGCAACACGTCCGAGCCGAGGATCGACCGGCGCGAATACCCCACCGACACAGCTGTGCGCACATACGGCTGCCGCAGCACGCCGGCAACGGCAGCGCGGGTCTGGCGCGCCAAGGCAGCGGCCCCACTGATGCCGAGCGCGATCGAGGGCAGGATGATCGAGCGTGCCCAATCACCGACAGAGGCGGTCGGGCCGACGAAACCCGTGGCTGGGAACCATCCGGTTGGTATGGCGACGTAGGCGGCGAGCAGCAGGCCGGTCCAGAACGCGGGCATCGCCTGCCCGATCGATGCAGTCGCGGTGATCACCGAGTCGGCTGTGGAGCCGGCGCGCACGCCGGACGCGATACCGAGCGGCAGCCCGATGAGGATCGTCACCAGCACTGCGCCGAGGGTGAGCGAGAGAGTGGCGGGCATGCGTTGATGCACCATTGTCATCACCGGTACGGGCCGCTTCCACGACTCGCCGAAGTCGAAGCGCGCGGCGTGCGACAGCCAGTCGACGTACTGCACGACAGCCGGCCGATCGGTACCCAGCTCGGCGCGCACCTCGCCGTACTGCTCCTCGGTGGCCGAGTCGCCGAGGCGCAGCACGGCCGGGTCGACGTCGGACAATTGCAGCATGAAGAACGTCGCCGCCGTGGCGATGACGACGAGCGGGATCACGGCCAACACCCGGCGGAGGATGAAGGTCAGCATCGGATCGCGCTCGTGGCGCCCGACCCGACCTGCGTCGTGGCGGGTGCGCTCATTGTCAGCCGTCTACGCGAACGGAGCGCAGGTCGGGGATCAGCGAGCCGAACAGCACCTGCGCGCCGCTCACCCCTGAGGCAACCCCCGCCCCGGTGGTGACGTGGGCGACGACGATCATGTAGCCCTGCTTGACGGCTTCGGCATAGGCCTGCGCCCACAGCGACACGGCCTCTGCCTCGGTCGTCGCGGCCAGGGCTTGCTCGCCGAGATCGGTGACAGTCGTGCGCTGCGCGTTGAACGGGTTGAACGGGGCATCAGCGGTGAGACGTTCAGAGTAGAACACCGGCGGCGTCTGGCCGCGGGTGATGGTGAGGCTGGCAGCCCACTGCCCGTCGCGCACTTGCTGGCCGAGTGTTCCCGGTTGTTGCATCTTGATGTTCATCTTGATGCCGATCTGGGCCAGCGAGCCGGCGACGGCCTCGGTGACAGGACGCAGTGCCTCGACCGTGGGGGTGTCGAACTCGAACCCATCGGCGTAGCCCGCGTCGGCGAGGAGCTCGCGCGCCCTGTCGAGGTCGTAGCCGACGCCGTCGACCTCGGCCAGGTAGTAGGGCGAGCCCTCGGCGAACCACGCGGTGGTGGGGATGCCGCCGCCCAACATGATCGCCTTGTTGACACCCTCGCGATCGATCGCGTACGACATCGCCTGACGCACAAGCGGATCGCCCAGCGCCGGCACCTTGCTGCCGTCGGAGTCGATCACCTGGATATAGAGCTGCTCGCTGGTGGGGGCGAGCACCACCTCGGCATCGCCGACCTTGGTCTGATCGGCGGGGCCGAGCTCGGCCGCGATATCGATCTGCCCCGACACCAGCGCGTTCACCCGCGCGGAGGGGTCGATGATCAACTGGAGGGACACGTGCTCGACTCCGACACCGGTGCCCCAGTAGTCGGTGCGCGCGTCGTACTTGTACTCCGAACCTTCCACCGACCCCGACGCGTCGAATGTGAACGGACCTGCACCCGCCGGGGCGCGGCTGAGGTCGGAGCCTTCGGACGCGGGATTGACGATCATTCCTGCGAGGCCGGCCATGTCGCGGGCAAACGCGACGTTTGGTGCGGTGAGCACGATCGTCACCGTCGAATCGTCGGTTGCCTCGACGGAGTCGATCTGCGCGAACAGCGGCGCCGAAGGGCTCTCGGTGGTCGCCTTGCCGCGGTCCAGCGAATAGACGACCGCCGCTGCGTCCACCGGCGTGCCATCGGAGAAGGTCGCACCGTCGGCGATCGTGGCGGTCCAGGTGGTGAGGTCGTCGGAAGTCAGTGAGGAGGCGAGGTTCGGTTCGACGGCACCGCTCGTGCCCACTTTGGTGAGAGCGTCGTACACCAGGTCGAGGTAGTGCAGCTGGGCCGGTTGGGCGAGGTGCGGATCGAGCGTCTGCAGATCGGTGGCTACCCCGACGGTGATCGACCCGCTGGGCGGTGCCACGGTCGCGGGCGTCGTGTCGCCGGCGGTAACCATGGGGGAGTCGCTGATCGTGACCGTGCTGCGCGGCTCGGTCTCGGTGGCCCCGTCACTGCTGCTGCCGCCGCCGCACGCTGCCAGCGACAGCAGCAACGCCGAAAATGCCAAACCTGCGAGGCGTCGTCCCTGCACCCTCATCTGTCCCCCCAAGCTCCGTGATTAGAATCTGAATTCTAATTACCCTGTGAGCCCCGTCAAGAGGCAAAACACAGTCGAAAGGTCGACAGTCAGCGCGATCGCAGCCGGCCCACCTTCGGCGAACTGTGGGATGGGTGGGTGACGGGCGTGGGGGTCGCCTCGCCGAGGATGGCAACGAGCCCGCCGACGATGAACGCGGTCGCTTCCGTGGCCCACTGCGCACGATCGCGACGCTTGTCGACGGGAGTGTCGAGATGCTCGGCGATCAGGCCACGGGCGAAGGTGATCACCAGATCAGACGCGGCCCGGCGGGTGGAGGAGGGTGCTCCGTACCAAGCAGCCAGCATCGTCGCGAGACCTTCGATCCACTTGTCGCGCTCGCTGGCACCGAGCTGGCGGGCGCTGCCGGAGGTGGCGATGCGCGTCGCTCGCTGCAACTGCCAGGCCGCGCCATCGGTCTCGAGGCTGTCGAACAGTCGCTCCACCACAGATCTCACGTCCGACTCGAGGTCGGCGCCGCGATCGAGGCTGCCGAGCCCGGCGATGAACGCCCTCCGCCGCGCCGCGGCCTCGGCCAATACCTCGCCGAGCAGTTCGGTCTTGTCGGCGAACTGATGGTAGAAGCTGCCGATGCTGATGCCTGCAGGCTCGAGCACGTCGTCGACGAGGTTCACCCGGTCGAAGCCCTTGGCCGCGAATGCCTGGAAGGCTGTGTCGAGCAGGCGCCGGCGGGTCTCGGCGGCGCGCGCCTGGCGGGGGCGACGACGGGTGGCGGGCGGGCGGGTATCCATGTGGTGTCGACGCTAGGCGATCCGCGGTGGGAGGCAGCTCGCGTCGGGTCAGCGAGCGGCGGCGAGCGCTTGCACGAACTCGCCGTCGTGGCGCAGCGCGTCGAACTCGTGTGCCGCGGCCACCGCAGTGATGAGCGCCTCGCGCGCGATCTGACCGGTGCCGACGGCACCCGTCGCGGCACGCAGCCAGCCGAGCGCTACAGATGAGTCGCCGAGTGCCGCCGCGGCCCGGGCGACCTGGATGGCGTGCATCGGCGCGTTGGTGCTGCCGTAGGCCTTGGCCGCGTGGGCCGCAGCCTGTTCGTAGCGGCCGACGCGTAGCAGCACGTCGGCCAGCACGTAGGCACGGAAGGCTCCGCGCACCGGCAGCGACGCCGGTAGCAGCGCGGCCACCTGCTCGAGCGCCTCGCGTGGCGCGGCATCGGGTGGCCACCAGTCGGCCGGGCCGTCGTCGCGCAGGTCGTCGAGCAGCAGGTCGCGGGCGACTGCGGCGTTGCCTTGGGTTAGTTGCTGGTGGGCGCGGAACCACGGTGACGGCACCGCGCCGGCCGGGAAGCGGCTCACGTCGCCGGTGGCCCAGGCGAGTGCCTCCGCCCTCGCGATCTGCTGCTGGGTGGCGCGACTCTGCGTGTCGCGGGCGGGCGAGCGCATCTGCGCCACCGACAGCAGCGGGATGATCATGAAGATGGTGTACGGCCGCCAGGCGGGATTGAGCGTCGAGTACACCACTGCACAGCCGACAACAGCGACGGTGAACCAGATCATCACCCGCCGCGCGTTGTGGGGGGTGAACAGCGACACCAACTGTTCGAGGATGTTCCCGCCATCGAAGGGCAGCACGGGGATCAGGTTGAACGCGCCGATCACCGGCCCGGCCCACAGCACCGCGATCTGCAGGTGCTGGTCGGCCTGGGGCAGCGACCACTCGCCGTGCATCGCGAGGTAAGTCGCCCCGCCGATGACGATCTGCGCCGCCGGACCGGCCAGGGAGATGCCCGCCCGCTCCCACCGGGCGAGTGGGCGAGTGGGCACGAAGGCCGCGTAACCGGCCATGAAATCGAGCGCGATCTCGGCCTGCGCGCCGGTGGCGCGGGCCGCGAAGGCATGCCCAAGTTCGTGCACCAGTGTGAACAAGGCCATGAACCCCGCCAGCCACAGGCCGATGTCGGTGCCGTTGATCAACACCACGAGGGCCATGAACAACAAGAAGCCGGTGCGCACATGCACCGGGAAACCGAACACTCTGAATGCCGGTACAGGTGAGGGGGTGGCCACTGCCGACGAGCCTACGGCTGATCGACCCCTCCCGAATCGCGGCTGCGCCGTAGACTTGCCCGCCGTGACCTACGTGTACGCCTTCGACCACAAGCACCGCCGGCCCCCGATGGAGATGAAGGATCTCCTCGGCGGCAAGGGGGCCAACCTCGCCGAGATGACCAGCGTGCTCAAGCTGCCCGTGCCCCCCGGGTTCACCATCTCCACCGACGCCTGCCGGGCGTACATGCACCACGGCTGGCCGGATGGCCTTGACGGCGAGATCGATACCCACGTCGCCAAGCTCGAGCGCACGATGGGCCGTCGCCTCGGCAACGCCGCCGATCCACTGCTGGTGTCGGTGCGCTCGGGCGCGAAGTTCTCCATGCCGGGGATGATGGACACGGTGCTCAACCTCGGGCTCAACGACCAGAGCGTCAAGGGCTTGGCCGCGGTGACCAACGACGAGCGCTTTGCCTACGACAGCTACCGACGGTTCATCGCCATGTACGGGCGCATCGTGCTCGGTGTCGACGGCGCGCTGTTCGACGAACCGCTCGAGCAGGCCAAGCACAAGGCGGGTGCGAAGACCGACGCCGATCTGTCGGCTGCCGCGCTGAAGGATCTGTGCAAGCGCTATCAGACAGTGGTGCGCCAGGCGACGCGCAAGCCGTTCCCGCAAGACCCGAAGGTGCAGTTGCGCGGCGCGATCGAGGCCGTGTTCGCCAGCTGGAACGGGGCGCGGGCCATTGCCTACCGCGTGCGCGAGCGCATCAGCCACGATTTGGGCACGGCGGTGAACGTGCAGACGATGGTGTTCGGCAACCGCGACGACAACAGCGGCACAGGCGTCGGCTTCACCCGCAACGCGGCCACCGGTGAGAACAAGCCCTACGGCGACTTCCTGGTGAACGCGCAGGGCGAAGACGTGGTGGCGGGTATCCGCAACACCGAAGACCTCGATCACATGAAGCTGCACTTCCCCAAGATCCACAAGGATCTGCTGGAGATCTTCGCCCGCCTCGAGCGGCATTACCGCGACATGTGCGACACCGAGTTCACCATCGAGCAGGGCAAGCTGTGGATGCTGCAGACGCGCATCGGCAAGCGCACCGGCACGGCCGCGTTGCGCATGGCTGTCGACATGACCAAGCCCAACGGCCGCGCCGGGGCGAAGTGGAGCATCAGCAAGCAAGAGGCGATCATGCGCGTCGGTGCCGAGCATCTCGACCAGGTGCTGCACCCACAGTTCGCCAAGAAGGGCAAGGTGCTCGCCAAGGGCCTCGCCGCGTCGCCCGGTGCTGCGGTCGGCCGCGTGTACTTCACCGCCGATCACGCCGTCGCCGCCCACGAGCGCGGCGAGAAGGTGATCCTCGTGCGCAACGAGACCAGTCCCGAGGACGTGCACGGGATGATGGTGAGCCAGGGCATCCTCACCGCCCGTGGTGGCCTGGTGAGCCATGCCGCGGTGGTCGCCCGCGGCTGGGGCACGCCCGCGATCGTCGGTGCCGAGGCCGTCCGCATCGAAGCCAAGCAGTTCCGCGTCGGCAACACGGTGGTGAAAGAGGGCGAGTCGATCAGTATCGACGGCACCACTGGCGAGGTGATGCTGGGCGAGTTGCCGATGGCTGCGGCCGAGCCGCCGGCCGAGTTCCACACCATCCTGCAGTGGGCCGACCAGGTGCGCCGCGGCAAGTTGGGCGTGCGGGCCAACGCCGACACAGGTGACGACGCGGCCAATGCCCGTGCGCTGGGTGCCGAAGGCATCGGCCTGTGCCGCACCGAGCACATGTTCCTCGCCCCCGAGCGCTTGCCGGTGGTGCGGCGGATGATCCTCGCCGACGCGCCTGAGGAAGAGGCCGACGCGTTGGCCGAACTGGGCCGTGTGCAACAGGAAGACTTCGAACAGGTGCTGGAGGCGATGGACGGCCTGCCGGTGACGGTGCGCCTGCTCGACCCTCCGCTGCACGAGTTCTTGCCCTCGATCGAGGAGCTGCACATCAAAGAGGCCACCACGGGCTTGTCGAAGCGGGAGAAGGCCGAACTCGCGGCGGCCGAGGAGTGGGCCGAACACAACCCGATGATCGGCACCCGCGGCGTGCGCCTCGGGGTGGTGAAGCCGGGCCTGTACGCGATGCAGGTGCGGGCGCTGATGGCCGCCGCCGCCGCGCTGCGCAAGCGGGGGAAGCATCCGATCGTGGAAGTGATGATCCCGCTCACCGTCACCCGCGAAGAGTTGGGCCTCGCGAGGGGCTGGGTGCAGAGCGAGATCGCTGCCGCGGTGAAGGGTCTGCGCAACAAGCCGGAGGTCACCATCGGCACGATGATCGAGACCCCGCGTGCCGCCATCTGCGCCGACCAGATCGCCGAGGAGGCCGACTTCTTCAGCTTCGGCACCAACGACCTGACGCAGATGACGTTCGGCTTCAGCCGCGACGACATCGAGAGCAAGATGATGCCGGCCTACCTCGAGCAGGGCTTGTTGAAGCGCAATCCGTTCGAGACGATCGACAAGGACGGCGTCGGCGAACTGGTGAAGTTGGGTGCCGCCCGCGGCCGCAGCGTGAAGAAGAGCCTCAAGCTGGGTGTGTGTGGCGAGCACGGTGGCGACCCGGAGAGCATTCAGCTGTTCTGGGAAGCCGGGCTCGACTACGTCAGTTGCAGCCCGTTCCGCGTGCCCATCGCCCGCCTCGCCGCCGCGCAGGCGATCATCGGTGGGTCGAAGTCCGACACCAAGTAGATATCAGCCGCATCGCGCAAGTGAGGTCAACGTCATGCACGTAGCAACGCGACAAGGATCAGCCTATGGGGTCGCCCGCGGCCTGGGCGGACGCGACTGAGCTGTGCCCACCACCTTGCTGCTGGCCGAGTCCGACTCGGGGCGTCGCTTCGTCGACCTCGACGTATCTGCCGCGTGGTGGATCGGCCTGCTCGCCCTGATCGGCGCGCTGTTGTTGCTCGACCTGCTGGTGGTGCACAAAGAGGGCCACGACGTCCATGTGCGCGAGGCCGCAATCGAGTCGGCGGCGTGGATCTCGGTCGGTCTGCTGTTCGGTCTGGCGGTGTGGTGGGGTTTCGGTGGCAGCGCCGCGGGCGAGTACTACTCCGGCTATCTCATCGAGAAGAGCCTCAGCATCGACAACGTGTTCGTGTGGGCGCTGATCCTCAGCTACTTCTCGGTGCCGCCGCGCTACCAGCACAGGGTGCTGTTCTGGGGCATCTTCGGCGCGCTGGTGCTACGCGCAGTGTTCATCTTCGCCGGCATCGCGTTGATCGAGAAGTTCGATTGGGTGCTCTACGTGTTCGGTGCGTTCTTGCTGTTCACCGCGGTGAAACTGGTGGTGAGCGAAGACGAACACGTCGATCCGTCGAAGAGCAAGTTCTTGAAGTTGGTGCACCGCTTCGTGCCGATGCACGACGAACTCGACGGGCAGAAGATGTTCACGCGGGTGAACGGCAAGCGCTTTGCCACCCCGCTGTTCGCCGTGTTGCTGCTGATCGAGATGACCGACGTGCTGTTCGCCGTCGACTCGGTGCCGGCCGTGTTGGCCGTGAGCCACGAACAGTTCATCGTGTTCGCCTCCAACGCCTTCGCGATCCTCGGTCTGCGCGCGTTGTACTTCCTGCTCGCCGACATGCACGCCAGGTTCAGCTACCTGCAGGAGGGCCTGGCAATCATCCTCGCCTTCGTCGGCATCAAGATGGTGATCCACGAGTGGTATCACATCCCTACCTGGCTCTCGCTCACGGTGATCGCCCTGGTGCTGTTCGCGGCGGTGGGCTTCTCGGTGAAGGCCGATCGCGGCGCCGACACGATCGAGATTCCGCCCGACACGATCGACTGGACGGTCGCCGGCCACAGCGATGACGAGGCTGGCGGGGCGGGCAACGACGGCGGCTGACAGATCGTACGGCTGCGGGACCACCCGTCGGATGTCGCCAGTAGGGTGGCGCCGATGGCGATCGTCGACGAAGACCTCGAACGGCTGAAGGCGTCGCTGGTGCTGTCGGATGTCGTGCAGCAATACGTCGCCCTGCGCCGGGTAGGGCGCAACTGGGTCGGGTTGTGCCCCTTCCACGCCGAGCGCACCGGCTCGTTCAACGTGCGCGACGAGACGGGCCGCTACAAGTGCTTCGGGTGCGACGCGAGCGGCGACGTGTTCAAGTTCGTGATGGACGTCGAGCACGTCGACTTCGTAACCGCGGCCGAGAACCTTGCGGTCAGGGCGGGGATCGAGTTGCGGCACACGACGGGCGACGCCGGCGATCGCCAGCGGGCGCGGCGCAGACAATTGGTGGCGGCGATGGCCGGCGCCGTCGACTGGTACCACGACCGGCTGCTCAACTCTCCCGACGCGCGTGAGGCCCGTGACTACCTGCGCAAGCGCGGCCTGGCGGGCGAGACGGCACGCACCTTCAAGTTGGGCTGGGCACCCGACGATTGGGATGCACTGTGCACCGCCCTCGGTGTTGCCGCCGACTTGCTGCGCGACACCGGGTTGGGCTTCACCAACAAGGCCGGGCGGATGCAGGACGCCTTCCGCGCGCGGGTGATGTTCCCGATCTTCACCGAGAACAACGATGCCGTCGCCTTCGGCGGGCGCATCCTGCCGGGCAGCACCGACCCGGCGAAGTACAAGAACTCGTCGGAGACGGCGATCTACGCCAAATCGAAGACGCTCTACGGGCTGAACTGGGCCAAGAACGACATCGTCACCGCCGACCAGGTGGTGGTGTGCGAGGGCTACACCGACGTGATCGGGTTCCACCGCGCAGGCGTGAAGCGGGCGGTGGCCACCTGTGGCACCGCGCTGACGGAGGACCACGTGCGACTGTTGAAGCGCTATGCCACCCAGGTGGTGCTGGCCTTCGATGCCGACGCCGCGGGCCAGGGGGCTGCGCAGCGATTCTACGAGTGGGAAGAGCGCTACCAGGTGCGCGTCAGCGTGGCCCGCTTCCCGCAGGGCAAGGACCCGGGCGATCTCAGCGTGAGCGATCCCGACGCTCTGGCCGATGCCGTGCACCACGCCTTGCCGTTCCTCGGCTTCCGCCTCAACCGGGTGCTCAATGCTCGCCAGTTGCGGTCGCCGGAGGACAGGGCGCAGGTGGCCGGCGAGGCGATGGCGGTGATCAACGAACACCCCAACTTGGAGGTGCGCAAGCTCTACGCGGCGCAGGCGGCGACCCACACCGGCTTGCCGCCCGGCGACCTGGTGGCGCTGGCCGAGCGACGTGCCAAGGCGCCCGTGGTGCGGGTTGCACCTCCGCGCCGCGTGGGCAGCGCGGAGAACGCCGAGTTCGTCGCCATCGCCATGCTGCTGCAGCGCTGGGACGACATCGCCCCGTGGCTGGTGGAGGACCTGTTCGCCACCGATGTCGCCCGCCGGGCATTCGTCGCGATCTCACAAGCCGGGCCCGACATCGACAAGGCGCTCGAGTTGGCCGACCCGGAAGCTCGCGAGTTGATCGAGCGCGCGTCGGTGATCGACGTCGACGCCGAGCCGGTGATCGAGGCGCGCAATCTGATCGCCGCTGCGGTGCGCCGCAGGTTGGCGCAGGGGGTGTCCACCGACGACGCCGAGCGGCTACGCGCCGCCCGCGAGGCCCGCCTGGCGTTGGAGGACATCGAGACGCCAGATCGTGCAGATGCGAGCGCGGAGGCATTGCTAGGGTGGCTGGAAGGGGCAGGTCGGGCAGGAGAAGGAGACGCGTGAGGCGAGTGAGCGACGGCACATTCGACGCGGGCACCGTGCCACCACCTTGCGCGGAGATCGACGCCGACGAGTGGCAGGCGTTGGTCGAGCGCGGGGTCGCCGGGGGAGTGCTGCACGCCGAATCGATCGCCCACGTGCTGCGCAAGGTCGAGCTCACCAGCGAGGTCTTGCTGGAGGTGCAGCACGTGCTGGCCGGTCTCGGCGTCGCCATCGACGAGCGCGTCGACGAACTGCCCGAGGAGACCCCGCCCGCGGGAGTCGATCGCCCCGATGCGGTGGAGGAGACCGACGGCCTCCTGGCCCGTCGACGCCGCCGACGCGCCGAGCGGATGAACGCCGACCGCCACGACATGGGCACCAACGACACGGTGCGCATGTACTTGAAGGAGATCGGGCGGGTCGACCTGCTCACCGCCGAGGACGAGCGGCGGCTGGCGCAGGCGATCGACGACGGCAACCGGGCGGCAGTGGTGCTCGACACAGTGCACGAGGGGGCCGCGATCGACGCTGCCGGGCAGAGACGGTTGTTGCGCACGGTGGGTGCCGGCCAGCGGGCCAAGAGCGAACTGATCCAGGCCAACCTGCGGTTGGTGGTGAGCATCGCCAAGCGCTACAGCGGTCGCGGCATGCAGTTCCTCGACCTGATCCAGGAAGGCAACCTCGGCCTGATGCGGGCGGTCGACAAGTTCGACCACACGAAGGGGTTCAAGTTCTCGACCTACGCCACGTGGTGGATCCGTCAGGCGATCACGCGCAGCATCGCCGACCAGGCGCGCACCATCCGCATTCCGGTACACATGGTGGAGAGCATGAACCGCGTGCTACGCACGCAGCGCCAGATGCACCAGGAGCTCGAGCGTGAGCCGACGCTGGAGGAGCTGGCCGACCGCTGTGGGATAACCCTCGAGCGGGTGCGCGAGATACTGCGCATCAGCCAAGACCCGCTGTCGCTCGATTCGCCGGTGGGGGAGGAGGACGACTCGAACCTGGCCGACTTCATCGAAGACCTGTCGGCCGACGCCCCCGCCGACATGGCCACCAAGCGCATGCTCACCCAGGCGGTGGAGGAGGCGCTGGGCGAGTTGAGCGAGCGCGAGCAGGAGATCGTGCGCATGCGCTTCGGCCTCGACGACGGCCAGGCGCGCACGCTGGAGGATGTCGGCAAGGAGTTCGGCGTCACCCGGGAGCGCATCCGCCAGATCGAGGCCAAGACCCTCGCCAAGCTGCGCCACCCGATGCGCAGCCAGCGGCTGAAGGAGTTTTTGGAGGAGGAGTGATCGCGGCCGGTTGCTATCCTCTGGTTGCCTTTCCGAGATAGCTCAGTTGGCAGAGCAGCTGACTGTTAATCAGCGGGTCGCAGGTTCGAGCCCTGCTCTCGGAGCCAGCGCCGGCGGCCCGCCCAGTGCGGGCCGTTCGCCGTTCACGGTCGGGTCTGTGTCGGGTCTGTGCCAGGCCGTATCGTGAGCCTGTCGTCAACCGCTTCGGGGCGGTAGCTCAGTGGTCAGAGCAGGGGACTCATAATCCCTCGGTCGTGGGTTCGATCCCCACCCGCCCCACGCGAAAGCCAGCGGCCGTCAACCACCTGACCGGCGGGCATGCCGCCCGCCGGTACGATTCCTGCATGGCTGTCTACACACTCCCCGATCTGCCCTACGACTACTCGGCGCTCGAACCGGCGATCAGCGGGTCGATCATCGAGCTGCACCATGGAAAGCACCACAACGCCTACGTCACCGGCGCGAACACCGTGCTCGAGCAACTGGCCGAGGCTCGCGAGGCCGGCTCCTACGGTTCGATCGTCGGCCTGGAGAAGACGCTTGCCTTCCATCTCGCCGGGCACACGCTGCACTCGATCTACTGGACCAACCTCTCACCCGATGGCGGCGACCGGCCAGAGGGGGCGTTGGGCGAGGCGATCGACCGCGACTTCGGTGGCTTCGAGAAGTTTCGCGCGCACCTCACTGCGGCGACCAACACCGTGCAGGGCTCTGGATGGGGCGCGCTCTCCTACGACTCGCTCAGCGGGCGACTGTTGGTGGAGCAGATCCAGGATCACCAGGCCAACCACTCGCCGAGCACCACCCCGCTGCTGGTGTTCGACATCTGGGAGCACGCCTTCTACCTGCAGTACAAGAACGTGAAGGCCGACTACGTGGAAGCGCTGTGGACGATTGTCGACTGGGGCAACGTGGCGGCCCGGCTCGCCGCCGCGAGGCGCGGCTGAGCCCACCCGGCCGAGGCGTGCACCTAGCATCGGGCCGATGACCAGCCCGCCCGCGCGCGCCGCGAACGAGTCGATGCCTGCGCTGCGCCGAGCCGCTCGGCGGCTGCGCCCATGGGTGTCGCTGACGCTGCTCGTCGGGCTGACGGCCACCGCGATCTGGGGCATGTGGCTGACCGGAGGTCTGGGAGCACTGGCCACCGGGGCGCTGCTCGCGATGGCGGCGCTGGCGGTGACCCTGTCGCGGCACAGGCTTGGGCAAGGCTCGGCTGGCGTGTCGTCGGCCAGGCAGCGGCGCACGGGTTGGGTGGTGGCGGGCGCGCTCGTCGTCGCGTTCGGCTTGTGGAACGCCACGTCGCTGTTGTTGTACGTCACTCGCCACAACACCGCCGACCCGTTGCAGCAGCGGATGGCCACCTGGGGTCGCGACCACGGGTACGGGCCGATCATCGACTGGCTGGAGGCGCAGACCTACGACCAACCCCCCTCGGTGGAACCGGCTGACGAGTTGTCGCTCGACGACGAGCTGACCGCCCGCACCACTACGACCACCACCCCGGCCAACCCCGAACCTCCCGAGTCCACCGCCCCACCACCGACCACCATCCCCGTGCCAGCGGCCCCCGCGCCGCTGCCCACCTGGTTCGCCCCCGCCCTCGCGGGCGAGGGGCAGTGGACCGCGATCGCCACCGCCGGTGGCCAACCAGCGGTGTGGGCGACGAGCATCCGCCCCTTCCCGGCCGCGGGAGGCGTGGTGGCATCGATGGCGGTGATCGACCAGACCTACCTGCGCGCGGCGATGTTCAACGGCGACGAGGAGCCTGGCGGCAGTTGGACGCGCGACGACCACGTGCCCACCGAGCTCTACGCCTCATTGGTGGTGGCGATGAACAGCGGCTTTCGCTTCGAGCACATCCGCGGCGGGTATGTGACCGAGGGGCAGGTGCTCAAGCCACTGCTCGTCGGTGAGGCGACGATCGCCATCGGTCGCGACGGCAAGATGGTGATCGGCGAACTCGGGCGCGAGATCGTCGACGACGGCTCGTGGGTGAGTATTCGCCAGAACCTGAAGCTGATGGTCGATGGTGGCGTGTCGATGGTGGGCGCCGAATCCACCAGGGATGTGTGGTGGGGTGCCGACTACGGCCGCGAGGTGTACGTCAACCGCTCGGCGGTGTGCGAACTGGGCGACGGACGCCTCGCCTACCTGCTGGTGGGCAAGGTCGATGCCGGGCAGATGGCGCAGTCGTTGATCAACGTCGGCTGCGTCAAGGCGGTGCAGCTCGACATCAATGGCACCTGGCCCAACTTCTTCACCTTCGTGCACAACGCCGATGGCTCGCTGCAGCCGGTGTTCCTCGACCGGCGGATGGGTAGCAACACCTACCGCTATCTGCGCAAGTCGGCCAAGGAGTTCTTCGCCTTCTTCGACGTCACCCTGCTGCCCGCGGCCAGCGTGCTCGACGCCTGATCACTGAGCGCGGCGGCGATCCTCGGGTACGACCCGGCTGTGGTGGACAGGCTGCCCGACCGGGCAGTCGAATCCTTCGCCGGCGTCGGCAATCCGTTCTCGCTGCGAGCGCTGCTCACCGGCGAACGGGTGGTCGACGTCGGCTCGGGTGCCGGCTTCGACTCGTTCGTCGCAGCGCTGGCGGTGGGGCGCGACGGGGCGGTGGTGGGGGTCGACATGACACCGGAGATGCTCGAGAAGTCGCGGGCCACGGCCATCCACCTCGAGTTCTCCCACGTCGACTTCCGCGAGGGCTACGCCGAGGAGCTGCCGGTGGAAGATGGCTGGGCCGACGTGGTGATCTCCAACGGCGTGTTCAACCTCTGCGCCGACAAAGCCGCCACGCTGGGAGAGGTGTTCCGAGTGCTGCGTCCAGGGGGCACGCTGCAGTTCGCCGACATCGCCAACGGCCGTCCGGTGCCCGAGGAGGCGATACGCGACGTCGACCTGTGGACCGGTTGAATTGCCGGCGGGCTGCCCCGTGAGGGCTGGCAGAAGATGCTCGAAGAGATTGGCTTCACCGACGTGAAGATCGGCCCACCGGTCGACACGTTCGGCGGCGCCCAAGGCGAGGAGAAGGCGCGCGCCTTCGAGGTGTTCGGCTTCGCCTTCTACGCCCGGCGGCCCTGAGCACAGAGCGCGTCGGCAGCGCCGGGAGTGCTCCGACGGGGTCAGGCTCCGAGGCTGTTGTCGGCTCCTGGGCCTTGGTGCTCGATCGCGTCGAGGAAGGCCTCCACGTCGTCGGCCTCGCCACCCACCAGCCAGATCACCAACTCTTCGTCGTTGCCGTCGTCGTCCTCGTCGTGCCAGGGCAGCATGCCGTCGATGCCGTAGCGGTCGACGGTGATCTCGTCGTCGTCGTCGTCGGTCACCGGTGCCACCACCGCCAGCTCTACCTCGGCGTCGGGTGGTTGGTCCTTGAGGATGTCGATCAGTTCACGCACGCGCATCTCGCGCCCTTTCATTCACCGAGCCAGTGGCCGGCACGGTCGAGCAGGAACAGGCTGGCCTCGCGGCAGCGGTCGAGAGTGTCGCAGAAGGCTTTGTCCTCGGCGAGGTACACGTCGGCGAGATCGACGGGTATGCGGGCGACGATCGACAGGCTGCGCTCGGGGGCGTCGGTGACGCTGGCGAACGAGTCGATCGCCGACACCTCCAGCGGCAACCCGACGCCGCCGACGCCGGCCAGTTCGGTGGCCAGCACCAACAGGTCGGGCGGGTGGGGCAGCGGGGGCAGGGTCCAAGTGAAGATCAGCGGGAAGGTGAACCCGGTGGGCGGGTCGTCCTCCGGGTCGTCGAGCTTGAGCACCTCGTCCTCGAACCCGAGCAGCGCCCGCGGGTCGACCTCCAGCGACAGGTGCAAGTCGATCGGGCCGTTGCAGGCCTCCTCCGGGTGCAGGTCGACCTCCCACAGTTGGCGCAGCGAGTAGGTCTCGACGAAGTGCCGCTCGTCGTGCACGTGGAAGCCGTGATCGACCGCGTGGCCCTTGAGGTCGGCCACGAATCCGGCGACGTCGATTACTGCCACGGCTGGTCGGCCCCTTTCGGTTGGTTGGGCTTGGTTCGGCTTGGTTCGGCTTGGTTCGGCTGGTTCGGCGCAGGTGGATGCCGACGACGTCGAGATTACCGTGTGTGGGTGATGGACGACCGCCTGCGCCTGCTGCACGAGATCGCCGACGCAGTGGCCACGGCCTTCCGCGAGGTACGCGACTTTGGGCCGTCGGGGCAGCGCGAGGGGCAGTACGCGCTCGATCTGGTGGCCGACGAGGCCGCGATCGGGGTGATCCGGCGCGCCGGGCTGGGTGTGCTGTCGGAGGAGAGCGGATGGCAGCCGGGTGCCGGCGTGGATGCGATCGTCGTTGACCCGATCGACGGCAGCACCAACGCCAGCCGCGGTGTGCCGTGGTTTGGCACCTCGCTGTGCTGGGTGGGCGCCGACGGGGCGCAGGCGGCGCTGGTGGCCAACCAGGCCACTGGCGAGCGGTGGTGGGCCGTGCGCGGCGCAGGCGCCTGGCGCGGTGACGGGGCGCTGTTGGGCGGTGGGTCGGAGTTGCGGCCTTCGGGTTGCCGCGACATGTCCGAGGCACTGGTCGGACTCAATGCGCTGCCCTCACGCCCGTTCGCGGCCTGCCAGTCGCGCATCTTCGGCGCGGTCGCGCTCGACTTGTGTCAGGTGGCCGCAGGCACGCTCGACGGCTATGTCGACTTCGACGTGGAGGCCCACGGCCCGTGGGACTACATGGCCGGCGCGCTCATCGTGCAGGAGGCCGGCGGCGCGGTCGCCGACCTGCACGGCCGCGACCTGATGGTGCTCGAGCACGCCGCCCGTCGCACCCCCGTGGCCGCGGCCACTCCCGAGTTGCTCGCCGCGCTGCTCGCAGCCCGCGCCGAGTAGCGCGCCCAGCGCGGGCGGGTAGCCTGATTGTCCCGTCCGCGGGCGTATAGCTCAGCTGGTAGAGCGCTTCCCTTACAAGGAAGATGTCGGGGGTTCGAGTCCCTCTGCGCCCACCAACAGTATTGGGCGCGATTGATCCCGCACTCGATGGACTCCGCGCCCACGGGTGCGATTGCCCCCAGCGTCTGGGAGGAATCGCGCCCATGGACAGGGGCGCTCTGGGGGCGGCGCGGGGCGTAGTGGTGCTGTGGCCCGTCTGCCGGCGGCGTAGGGTCGTGCCGTGGACGAAACCGGCGGCAGGCGAGTGCTGGTGGCCGGGGCGACCGGCTATGTGGGCAAGTTCGTCGTGCGGGAGTTCAAGGCGCGTGGCTATTGGGTACGCGCCCTCACGCGCAGCGAGGAGCGGTTGCGCGCCCGCGGCCCGTTCACCGCGCCCGCCATCGGGGTGGACGATGTCGACGAGGTGTTTGTCGGCGAGCTGACCAAGCCCGCCACGCTCGCGGGCGTGATGGACGGGATCGACATCGTGTTCTCCAGCGTGGGCATCTCGCGCCAGCGCGACCGGTTGACCTTCGAGCAGGTAGATCACCAGTGCAACAAGACGTTGATCGACCTGGCCACGGCAGCCGACGTGCAGCTGTTCGAGTACGTCTCGCTGCAAGGCGCCAGTGACGCCGCGCTGGCCGATCTGGCGATCACCAGGGCACACGAGGCGGTGGTGGCCGAGCTGCGTGCCTCTGGCCTCGAGCACCGCATCATTCGTCCCTGCGGCTACTTCTCCGACATGGGCGCGCTGCTCACCATGGCCCGACGCGGCCGGGTGT
Source organism: Actinomycetota bacterium (assembly GCA_963169215.1). Lineage (GTDB taxonomy): Bacteria > Actinomycetota > Acidimicrobiia > Acidimicrobiales > Ilumatobacteraceae > UBA668. Next base: position 40,293 of record CAUJEE010000124.1, on the reverse strand, counting down.
TCCTGGTGGGTGACGGCAGCAACCGGATGAGCCCGATTCACGGCCGCGACCTGGCCACGATCTGCGTCGACGCAGTGGAGCGCAGCAGCGTGGAGGTTGTGGCCGGAGGGCCGGAAGTGATGACCCAACGCGAGGCGGCCGAGTTGGCGTTCGCCGTCGTGGGCAAGCGGGTGAAGATCACGGTGGTGTCGATGCGCGTCGCCCGCGGATTGGTGCGGGTGCTGCGCCGCCTCTCCAAGCAGATCGGCGACCTGGCCGAGTTCATCGTCGTCGCGGGCGAGGTCGACGGTGTCGGCCCGCCGCTCGGCACCACTACGCTGCGCACCTACTTCGAGCGTCTCGCCGCCGGCGATCCCGACGCGTAGCGGCTGCAACCCGCGGCGCCCGGCTGGGCGGGTGCAGAGTAGGTTCGCGATGATGGCGTCGCACTGCGAACGGCCCGGCTGCACGCAGCCGGCGGAGGTGCTGTACGGCATGTCCTCCACCACGCTCACCGTGTGGCTCGACGCGTACGACGAGGCGCTGGCGGCGCGGGTGGGGGCGCTGTGCCGGCAACATGCCGATGCGATGGTGGTGCCCCGCGGTTGGTCGCTTGAAGACCGACGCGAAGCGGCTCCGCCACTGTTTCGCGCCGAGTCCGCGACGAAGGCTGCGGCAACACCTACTCCGGCCAAGGCGCGCCGTCGTCGTCCGCGCCGTCAGGCGAGCGGTGACGACACCGGCCAGCTGGAACTGGTGCCCACCGAGCAGTCGCGCCCGACACCGGCACCAGACGGCCAGGGCAGCGCTGAACCGGTCGACCCGACGCCGTTCTCGCCGTGGCGGCCGAAGTTCGACGAGAACGACGACCTCGACGGGTTGCTGCAGGCTCGCTCGCCTCTGTTGTCGCGGGCGTTCCGCGGTCAGTCGCCGCCTGCCGGTAAGAAGGCCCGCGGCGCGAACGCCGCCGACGCGGGTGGCCCACCCACCGGCTCTGCTTCCTGACCACACGCGCCGGCGGCGCCCACCGGGGGGTGGGCGCCGCCGGCGAGGGTTGTCTACGGGTTCAGTCGCAGTGTTCGCCGACCCAGGCCTCGACCCGCGCGATGCGAGTCTCGATCTTGTCGGTGAGGGCCGCAAGACGGGCCAGCCACTGGTCGATGCGCTCGACGAGCTCTTCGCGGCCGGCCTCGATCGCCTTCTCCTTCAGCTCGGCCAGCCGCGCTTCGAAGTCGGCGATCTTGGCCAGCAGGGCGTCGGCCCGGGCGAGGATTGCCTCTGCCTTCTCGCAGCGCTCCTCGTTGCTCACGCGAGCGGTGGCTGCCGGGCGCTCGCCGCTGGTGTCGTCCTCGCCGGCGGCGGAAGCGACGCCGCCGAAGCCGAGGCCGGCAACCACCGCGATGCCGGCGACAGAGATGGCCAGTCGGCGCAGACGGTGGCGGGTGGGGGTTGTGTCCATCGGGGTGTCCTCCATCGGTTGGGATCCTGACAAGCGGATGATCACCGACAGATGTGATCGATCTGTGAGCGATCCGTGGTGGAGAGTGCGCGCCAGCGCGACAGCTGTGCGGCAAGCGGTGAATCGGCGATACTGGCGGGAATGGATGTGCATGCCGTGCTCGACGCCGACTGCGCCGCCGACACGTTGTTCCGCTTCGTCGACGACCTGGCCCGCTACCCGTCGTGGGTCGATCTCGTGCATCGCGCCGATCCGCTGCCTCCGGCCGACGACGGCAACCCGCAGTGGGACGTCGAACTGCGCGCCCGCGTCGGCCCGTTCGCGCGCAGCAAGCGGCTGCGCATGCGGCGCACCGTGCACGACCAGGCCGTCGGGCGGGTGGTGTTCGAGCGGGCCGAGGTCGACGGCCGTCGCCACAGCCCGTGGGTGCTCTCCGCCGATCTGGGCGAATACGGCGGGCGCACCCGGCTGGAGATGCACCTGCACTACGGCGGTGGCCTGTGGACCGGGGGAGTGCTGGAGAAGGTGCTCGCCGAACAGATCAGCGCGGGCCGCGAGCGCCTGGTGCAACTGGCCACCGCCGCCGACTGATCGCCTCTGTGCGCGTCAGCCGTCAGTCGGCGCGGTACCACGCGCCGTAGCGCCCATCGGCGCGCCGCTCGAGGTGCAACGGCAGCCCGAAGCAGTCGCTGAGCGTGGCGGCAGTGAGCCACTCGTCGATCGGCCCGGCGGCAACCACCTGCCCGTCGCGCAGCATCAGTACATGGGTCATGCCCGCGGGCACCTCGTCGAGGTGGTGGGTCACCAGCACCAGCGGCGGCGCGGTGGAGTCGAGGGTCAGTTCGGCCAGCGCCTGCACCAACTGCTCGCGGCCACCGAGATCGAGCCGCGCGCTCGGTTCGTCGAGCAGCAGCAGGCCGGGCTCGTTCATCAGCGTGCGCGCCAGCAGCACGCGTTGCTGCTCGCCGGACGACACCGTGCCCAGCGTGCGCTCGGCCAGCCAGTCGACCCCCATGCGTTGCAGGCACTCGTGGGCGCGTTGCTCGTCGGCGGCGGAGTAGCGGTGCCACCACGGCTCGAGTGCTGCGTAGCGAGCGGTCATCACCACGTCGAGGCAGCGCAGCTGCGGCCGCAACTGGGCGGCGAAGGCGGCCGACAGGTAGCCGACGCGCCGGCGCAGCACGCGGATGTCGGTGTGTCCCAACCGCTCGCCGAGCACGTCGACCTCGCCGCTGGAAGGATGCTCGTAGAGCGCGGCGATGCGCAGCAGGGTGGTCTTGCCCGACCCGTTGGCGCCCACCACCAGCCATCGCTCACCGTCGCGCACGCGCCAGTCGAGGGGGGCGAGGACGGCACGCCCGTCGCGCACGAAACTTACCCCGGAGAGAACCAGCGGATCGGCCATCGGCCGGTCACGATAGGCGTGTCGCACCCCCTGCGCGCGGTGTAACGCGACTGCAACATCGGTTAGGCTTGTTCACGTGCGCACGCTCACCGCACTCGCGCTCACGCTCTGCGTGGCGGCCCCGCTGCTCCCCGCGCGCACTGCCGTGGCCGACGACAGCGCCGCCGAGCAGGCCGCACGCGAGATCGCCGCCGCCCGCGACCGAGCCAACGACGCCGCCGACGCGTACTTCCGGGCCGAGGGCGAGTTGCAGGAGTTGGGCGCCGAACAGGCGCGGATCGCGGCCGAGGTTGACGTGCTCGAACGCCAGGTCGACGACCTGCGCAATCTCGTGCAACAGGCGGCGGTGCGGCGCTTCACACTCAGCACGGGCATCGACCTACCGCTGCTCACCGGGTTCGACACGCCGATGCAGGAGTTGCAGGTGCGCGCCCTGTCGGAAGTGGTGAACGACACCTCCACCGACCAGTTCGACGACTTCGATGCGCTGAACAGCGACCTCGACTACAAGCGCCGCGCGCTCACCGCCCAGCAGCGCCGCACCGAAGACCTGCAGGCCAGATTGGTGAAGCTGCGCGAGACGGCCGAGGCCGAGGTCGAACACCTCAAGCAGGTGGAGAAACAGCGATTGAAGGACGAGGCGGTGCGCAAGGCACTGGCCGAGCAGCAAAGGCGCGAGGCGGAAGCGGCAGCGCGTGCCGCGGCGGCGACCACCAAGAGCTCGCGCAGCGCGTCCGAGCCGGCGGCATCCGGCGGCACCACGGGCAGTGGGGGCCGGGCCAGCTCGGTGCAGCGCAACTGGGCCGGCGTCGACTGGCTGTGCCCCACCGGTTCGGCCAACGTCGGCTTCGCCGACACCTGGCTGGCTCCTCGTCCTGGCGGCAGGGTGCATTACGGCACCGATGTGATCGCCGCTCAGGGCACACCACTGCTGGCGGTGGTCGACGGCGTGGCCAAGCCGAAGGTGAACGAACTCGGCGGCAACACCGTCAGCCTGCTGGGCACTGACGGCAACTACTACTACTACGCGCACCTCGACAGTTGGGGCGCGGTCGGCAAGGTGACCAAGGGCGAGATACTCGGCTACGTGGGGATGACCGGCAACGCCAGCACCTACCACCTGCACTTCGAGATCCACCCTGGTAACGGCGACGCGGTGAACCCCTACCTCACCCTGCTGGCACACTGCCCGGCGCCGCCCGGCTGAGTCGCGCCTGATCAGGCCGGCCCCAGCCGTCTCGACTAGCTCGGTGTCGACTGTGGGCGCTCGCGCCGGACCGTCACCGGTCGCCCGGCGGCCAGCTGTCCGCAGGCGGCATCGATGTCGGTGCCGCGGTTACGACGCACGGTTGCGTTCACCCCCAGGTCGGTGAGGAGACGATGGAACTCGTGCACGCGCGCCGGCGGCGACCCCACAGTGGGGTAGCCCTCGGTGGGGTTGAGCGGGATCAGATTGACGTGCGCGGGCAGCGGCAGGCGGCGGCACAGCTTGGCCAGCTCGGCAGCGTCGCGGGCGCGGTCGTTTACGCCGTCGATCAACGCCCACTCGAAACTCAGCCGGCGCCCCTTGGCGCGCAGGTAGTCGCGGCAGGCTGTGATCAGCTCGTCGAGCGGGTAGCGGCGATTGATCGGCACCAACTCGTCGCGCAGGCGGTCGTTGGCCGCGTGCAACGACACGGCGAGATTCACCGGCAACGGCCTGGTGGCCAGGGTGCGGATGCCGGGCACCAGGCCGACGGTGCTGATCGTCAGGTGGCGGGCCGACAGCCCCACCGCCTCGTGCAGGCGCTCGATGCTGGCCCACACCGCGACCTCGTTGGCCAGTGGTTCGCCCATGCCCATGTACACCACGTTGGCCAGGCGCCGCCCCATCGCCCGCGCCTCGCGGCCGGCGCGCACGACCTGCTCGACGATCTCGCCGACGTCGAGATGGCGCTGGAAGCCACCCTGACCGGTGGCGCAGAAACCGCAACCCATCGCACACCCGGCCTGACTGCTGATGCACACGGTCACCCGGTCGGGGTACACCATCAGCACCGTCTCGATGCGGTGCCCGTCGACCAATTCCCACAGGAACTTCACCGTGTCGCCGCGGTCGCTCACCTGCCTGGTCACCTCGGTCAACGCGGTGGGCAACTCGGCGGCCAGCCGCTCGCGCAGCGCCTTGGGCACATTGGTGATGTCGCCGGGCGCGGCCAACTGCGTGTACAGCCCGGCCCACACCTGGTCGAGGCGGTAGCGCGGCTCGCCGCTGAGGCACGCCGACAGCTCGTCGCGGCTGACCGCGTAGAGGCTGGCGGCAGTGGTGGTCATCGGCGTCAGGCCACCTCGGCAGCCAGCGTGCCGTAGGCGTGCATCCGCCGGCGGATGACGTCGAGACTGGCCGTCCAGAAGCCGACGTCGGTGACGTCGAAGCCGAACACAGCGCCCAACTCCTCGGCGGTGTTCATCCCCGCCCGCGACAACGCGTCGTCGTAATGCATGCGGAAGCGATCGGGATCTTCCTCGTACTTGGCGAACAGGCCGAGGCCGAACAACAACCCGTAGGTGTAGGGCCAGTTGTAGAAGTTCGAGCCGTAGTAGTGCGGCTTGAGCACCCACATGTGGGGGTGCGCCGAGCTCTGCAGCAGCCCGTCGCCGTAGGCCTCGGCCTGTGCGGTGAGCATCATCTCGTTGAGCTCGCTCACACCCAGCGTGCGCCGCTGGCGGCGATCGAACACGTCGCTCTCGAAGATGAACCGCGAGCGGATGTCGACCACCACCTGTAGTGAACCCTGCAGATCGACGTCGAGCAGGGCCAGTCGGTCGCGGCCCTCGAGGCGACGCAGGCCCTCCTCGACCACCAGCGTTTCGCAGAAGATGCTCGCCGTCTCGGCCAGGGTCATCGGCACCGCGCGCTGCAACGGTGTGCGGTGGGCGAGTTGGGTGTTGTGATAGGCGTGGCCTAGCTCGTGGGCCGTGGTCTGCGCCGAGTCGACGCTGCCGCTCCAGTTCAACAGCACCAGCGAGCGGTCGTCGACGAACGGCATGCAGAACGCGCCGCCCACCTTGCCCGCGCGTGGGCCGGCGTCGATCCAGCGACCGTCGACGGCACGATCGACGAGACCGGCGAGCGGCCCACCGAAGGAGGCGAAGGCGCGGCGCACGATCTCCAGCCCCTCTGCCCACGACACCTGCGCGGGGGCGAAAGGCAGTGGGGCCGAAAGCGACCACCACGGCAGCGTGTCCCCATCGCCGTGGAGGCGGGCCTTGGCGCGCATCCAGGCGCGGAAGTCGGGCAGCGAATCGGTGACCGCCTGCTGCATCGCGTCGAACGTCGCGCGGGTCACGCTGTTGGCGAACAGCGACGCGTCGAGCGGTGATGCCCACCCGCGGCGGGCGTTGACGATGTTGGCCTCACCCTTCACCCCGTTCATCGCCGCGGCACAGACCGCGGCCACCTGCGGCCAGGCCTGCATCTCGGCGTCGTAGGCCGCCTTGCGTACCGCCGCGTCGGCGTGTGAGGCGAGGCCGCGGATGGCCGCCATCGGCATCTCCGGGGTGGTGCCGTCGGGCATCGGCACGGTGGCGGTGAGCTGCGAGGTGACGATGCCCTGCAACTGCTCCCACGCCGCCGACCCGGTGGTGGCCAGCTCGGCGTACAAGCCCTCCTCGCCCTCGCTCATCTGGTGCTCGGCGCGGGCCGCGAGCCGCTCCAGCGGTCCGTGGTGCTCGGCCACCTCGGTGCTCACCGTGGCCAGCGCATCGACCCCGAGGGCCTTTACCCACTCGGCCAGGCGGGCCACCAGTGGGCGCACGCGGGCGCTGGTCATCGAGAACTCACCCATCGTCGCCTCCGCCTTCTCGTCGAAGGTGTCGGTGGTGAGGAAGGCGTAGATCGTCGCCTCGGTGATGTCGCTGTGGCCGTTGAATTCGTTGAGCGCCCGCAGTGCTTCGTCGGCATGGCGTCCGTCGTCGGCGGTCACGGCGCGCGGCGTGATGGCGCGGATGCCGTGCTGTTCGAACAGCGCCTCAAGCCTGGCGGTGCTCGCCTGGTGCAGTTCCATCGCCTCGCGGAACGAGCGCGCTTCCAGCGACTCGTGCACGTCGGCCACACTCCAGCGGGGCAGCTCGTCGTCGAGCGGCGCAGCGGGTGTTGGGTCTTCGGTGGTGGTCAAGTGTTCCTCCTCGGCGGGCGACGATACGACTGTTCTTCGTGGGCGGTGCCGAATCCCAGCGAACGATAGAGACCAACGGCGGCGGTGTTGGCCGCGTCGACGTACAGCATCGCCGAGGTCGCGCCCTCGGCCTCCATGTGGTTCATGCCGGCCACCGTGAGCTGTCGGCCGAGACCCAGGCCGTGAAAGTCGGGGTGCACGGCGATGACGTAGATCTCACCGACGATCTGCTCGCCCGGGGCGCAGTGCCGCTCCTGTGTCGGGTGGTGCAACTTCACCCAGCAGAACCCGGCGAGACGGCCATCACGCTCGTGGAGCAGGAATCCGTCGGGATCGAACCACGCCTCGGCCTCGCGCTGGCGCAGCGTGGCCAGGTCCCAGCCACCCTGTTCGCCGTGCTCCGCGAACGCGGCATTGTTCACCGCCAGCCACGCCTGTTCGTCGACACCTGAACGGAACGGGCGAACTTCGATCTCGGCGGTGAGGCCGGCGGGCAGGGTGTGCTGCATCATCAACAAGCGGCGATCGGGTTGCAGGCCGAGTTGGGCGGCGAGCTCGTGCGACTCGGGGTGCGCCCACCAGCTGACCGCGGCCTCGGGCGGCAGCTCGCCGAGCAGCGCGGCCAGCATCGAGGAGGTGGCTTCGTCGGGGTCGCCCTCGTACAGCGACCACACGATCGCGTCGATCACGTAACCGGCGTTGCCCACCGACGCCTGTCCGTAACCGACGAGAGTGCCGGTGTCGTCTTCGGCCAGGGCGGCGACGAAGCCCTCGCGGGGCCCTTGCGCGAGATCGACTCGCAAGTGGTCGTCGAGCCGGGCGCAGTCGAGCGTGTGCGCCGCGTCGAGGAAGGCGAGCACGCGGTCGTGTTGCTCGTCCTCGAGTTGCCTTGTGGTGTGCACGCGCACCATGGCCCCGAGGCTAACGGCGGCCCGAGCACCTAGGCTCGGGTGGGATGGCCGGACCGCGCACACCCAAGGGTCGGGCGCGGGCGCTTGCCGCCCGCCTGGCGGACGAGTACCCGACGGCGTTGTGCGAACTCGATCACCGTTCACCGTTCGAGCTGTTGGCCGCGACGATCCTGTCGGCGCAGTGCACCGACGCTCGCGTGAACATGGTGACGCCGTCGCTGTTCGCCCGCTATCCCGATCCAGCCGCGCTGGCGGCGGCGGTGCCCGACGAGTTGGAGGCGATCATCCGCTCGACCGGCTTCTACCAGAGCAAGGCGCGCAACCTGATCGGCATGGCCGAGCAATTGCTCGCCCGCTTCGGTGGAGAGGTGCCGAGCAAGCTCGACGAGCTGGTCACGCTGCCAGGAGTGGGACGCAAGACGGGCAACGTGGTGCGCAGTGTTGCCTTCGGGCTGCCCGGCCTGCCGGTCGACACCCACGTCGGGCGACTGGCCCGGCGTTGGCAGCTGACCGACGACGACGACCCGGTGAAGGTGGAGGCCACTCTCTGCGCGTTGTTGCCTGCACGCGGGTGGGGCGACTTCAGCCTGCGCACCATCCTGCACGGACGCCGGGTGTGCTTCGCGCGGTCCCCACGCTGCGGCGATTGTGGGCTGGTCGACCTGTGCCCATCGGCTCACGCGTGTTGACAGCAGCAATAAATATCGGCCGCGCCACCACGCACAGTGACGAGTTGCATCCTGCGCTCGACGGTGTATAGTGAGCCTACCAACCAGGTTCCCGCCACCTGGTTTGCGAGCGACGCCGGGATCCGCCGCCTGGTGTCGCCGAGCGACGGCCCTGCAAAGGGCCGTCGCTGCGTTTTCCGGCAGGTTCAGCGATCGCTTCGGCGGGCCGGGTGTCTGTGATGCGACTGCATCACCGGCCCTTCGGCGATCCGACGAGAGCCTCGGAACTTGTCACTCTGAGTGGTCTCGCGGGTTCAGCCGGCGGTCGTGAGTTTGGCCGCCCGACGCAACAGCCGGGCTGCGGTGCGCAGCGCGCGCTCAGCCTCAACCAACGCGGTGGCCACGTCGTCGCGTTGCGCGGCCTGCTGCACCGGCACCATCTCGGCCACCTCGTCGTGGTAGCGGGCGACATGGTCGGCGATCACCTGCAGGTGGGCTGTCGGGTCGGTGGGCATCACCCCAGTGTGTCGCACTGCTCACGCGAATGCAGCCGTGGCCGACAGGTGCAGATCGGTAACGTGACGACGTGACTCGCGTTCCCGTTCGGCCCGACGTGCGCGCGCTGGAGGGCTATCACTCGCCGCAGGTGAGCGTGGGTGTGCGGCTCAACACCAACGAGTCGCCGTTCCCCCCGCCGGCGGCATGGCGCGACGCGTACGCAGCAGAGGTGTCGCGGGTCGAGTGGCAGCGTTATCCCGACCGCATGGCAACCCGGCTGCGCGACGGCATCGCCGCGCTGCATGGGGTGCGTCGCGAGCAGGTGTTCGCGGCCAACGGCAGCAACGAGGTGCTGCAGACGCTGCTGCTCACCTTCGCCGGCGCGGGGCGCACGGTTGCCACCTTCGAGCCCAGCTACCAACTGCACGGGCAGATCGCCCGGGTCACCGGGGCAACCGTCGTGGAGGGTGAGCGCGCCGCCGACTTCTCCCTCGATCTGGCCGAGGTGAGCCGGGTGTTGAGCACGGCGCAGCCTGTGGTCACCTTCCTCTGCTCGCCGAACAACCCGACCGGCCTGGTCGAGCCGGAGGCCAACGTTCGCCGGCTGCTCGCCGAGGTGCCCGGGCTGCTGGTGGTCGACGAGGCCTACGGCCAGTTCGCCCCCTGGTCGGCGCTCGGTCTCGTCGACGACGAGGTTCCGCTGGTGGTCACCCGCACCTTCTCCAAGACCTGGTCGCTGGCGGCTGCCCGGTTGGGGTACCTGGTGGGTCCGCAGTGGCTGGTGGCCGAACTGGAGAAGGTGGTGTTGCCCTATCACCTCGACACCGCCAAGCAGATCGCCGGTCGGCTCGCGCTGGCGCACGTCGACGAGATGGAGGCCCGCGTGCGGCACATCGTCAGCGAGCGCGAGCGCATCTCGACCGCGATGGGTCGCCTGGCGATCGACGTGTTCCCCAGCGGGGCCAACTTCGTGCTCTTCCGGCCGCGTTCGCACGGTGGCAGCGAGGTGTGGAAGGGGCTGCTCGCGCGCGACGTGCTGGTGCGCGACTGCTCGGGCTGGCCGCGCCTCGCCGATTGCTTGCGGGTGACGGTGGGAACCCCCGCGGAAAACGACGCGTTCTTGGGCGCGCTGGAGGAGGTCGTGTCATGAGTCGTTCGGCGCAACGCCAGCGCAACACCAAAGAGACTGCGGTCGATGTGTCGCTCGAGATCGACGGCAGCGGTACGGCGGAGGTGTCGACCGGCATCCCGTTCTACGACCACATGCTCGAACAGCTCGGCAAGCACGGCGGCTTCGACCTGCGCATCCGCGCCACGGGCGACCTGCACATCGACACCCACCACACCGTCGAGGATGTCGGGATCGCTCTCGGCGAGGCGTTCCGCGAAGCGCTGGGCGACAAGGCCGGGGTGCGCCGTTTCGCCAGCGGGCTGTTCCCGCTCGACGAGGCGCTGGTGGAAGTGGCGCTCGATCTGTCCGGCCGCGCGCACGTGGTGTGGAACGTGCCGATGCCCGAGGTGCTGCCGCTCGGCAACCCGCCGTTCGACCCGCAACTGGCCGAGCACGCGTTCAGTTCGTTCGCCAACGCCGCGGGCATCACCCTCCACATGCGCTTGTGCCACGGGGTGAACGTGCATCACATCATCGAGGCTGCGTTCAAGGGACTGGCCCGTTGTCTGCGCGACGCGGTGCGCATCGAGGGCACGGCAGTGCCGTCGACCAAGGGTGTGCTGTGACCGCAGTCGCCGGGCCGCTGGTGGCCGTGTTCGATTACGGCATCGGCAACCTGCGGTCGGCGCAGAAGGCCTTGGAGGTGTGTGGCGCCGACGCGCGTCTTACCGCCGACCCTGGTCTGGTGGCTGCCGCCGCCGCTGTGGTGTTGCCCGGGGTCGGTGCGTTCGGGGCTTGCATGCAGGCCCTGCGCGCGGCCGGGTTGGAGGAGGTGGTGCACACCGCGGTCGAGTCGGGTCGTCCGTTCCTCGGGGTGTGCGTGGGGATGCAGATGCTGTTCTCGACCAGCGAGGAAGATGCCTCCGAACGCGGTCTGGGCGTGATCGAAGGCACGGTGACATGGCTTGGTGATCGACTCCCCCGCCCGCAGATGCAGTGGAACCAGCTTGCGTTGAACACCCCCGTCGACCCGTTGTTCGGCGGCCTCGGCGCGCAGCCGTGGATGTACTTCGTGCACTCGCTGCATGGGGTCCCGGCGGATCCCGCAGTTGTGGCCGCCACGTGCGACTACGGCGGCACGGTGAACGCCGCCTTCCGCCGTGGCAACGTGTTCGCCACCCAGTTCCACCCGGAGAAGTCGGGTCGCGACGGGCTGGCGTTGCTGCGCAACTTCGTCGGTGTCGTCGGCGGTCACTCATGACCCTCGAGCTGTACCCGGCGATCGACCTGCTTGACGGCCAGGTGGTGCGGCTGCGCCAGGGCGACTACGAACAGCAGACCACCTACGGCACCGATCCGGTGGCCGTGGCCCAGTCGTTCGCCGCCGCAGGTGCCCGCTGGGTGCACGTGGTAGATCTCGACGCGGCGCGCAGCGGCTCGCCGCGCAATCGCCCGGTGGTGGCGGCGATCGCGGCCGCGTTGCGCGGCCGGGCCGCGGTGCAGACCGGGGGCGGGGTGCGCTCGCTCCCCGATGCGCAGGCGCTGGCCGAGGTGGGCGTTGCCCGAGTGGTGATGGGGTCGGCGGCGGTGGCCGATCCGTCGCTGGTGGCCGCCGTGTCGGCGGTGGTGGCGGTGGCCGTCGGTCTCGACCACCGCAATGGCGAGGTCGCCGTGCATGGCTGGACGGAGGGCTCGGGCGTGCAGTTGCGCGACGCTCTCGGCTGGTTCCCGACCGCGGCCGCGTTCGTGATCACCGACATCGCCCGCGACGGCATGCTCACCGGGCCCGACGTCGATGGTCTCGCTGCCGCCGCGGCGGCCACCGCCGTGCCGGTGATCGCCAGCGGGGGCATCGCCTCACTTGCCGATCTGCGCGCGCTGGCGGGGGTGCCCGGTGTCGCCGGCGCGATCACCGGCAAGGCGCTGTACGAGGGCCGCTTCACCGTTGCCGAGGCGCTGGAGGCCTTGGAGGTGCTCGCCAAGTGATGGTCGCGCGTGTGATTCCCTGTCTCGACGTCACCGCCGGTCGGGTGGTGAAGGGCGTCAACTTCGTCGGCCTGCGCGACGCCGGCGACCCGGTGGAGCTCGCCCGACGGTACGACGCGGAGGGCGCCGACGAGCTGGTGTTTCTCGACATCACCGCGTCGAGCGACGCCCGCGAGACGATGGCCGATGTGGTGCGCCGCACCGCCGAGCAGGTGTTCATCCCGTTCACCGTCGGCGGAGGCATCCGCACCGTCGACGACGCTCGCCGGATGCTGCGCGCCGGGGCCGACAAGGTGTCGGTGAACACCGCTGCGGTGCAGCGTCCGGCGCTGATCGGCGAGATCGCGGCCGAGTTCGGCGCGCAGTGCTGCGTGTGCGCGATCGATGCCAAGAGCACCGCGCCCTCGGCGCAGATCGAGAGCGGGTTCGAGGTTTACCTCCACGGCGGGCGCACACCCACGGGCATCGACGCCGTCCGGTGGGCAGCCGAGGCGACCCGCCTCGGGGCGGGTGAAGTGCTGCTCACGTCGATGGATCGCGACGGCACCAAGGAGGGTTTCGATCTCGCTCTCACCAGGGCCATCACCGCCGCGGTGGGCGTTCCGGTGATCGCCAGCGGCGGGGTGGGTACGCTGCAGCACATGGTGGAGGGGATCACGGCTGGCGGAGCCACCGGCGTGCTGGCAGCGAGCATCTTCCACTTCGGCGAGTACACCATCGCCGAGGCAAAGGCGGCGATGAGTGCGGCGGGAATCGAAGTGCGTCCGGCATGATCGGCACGTTGCTGCGCGAGCCGTTCACGGTGATCGACGGCGGCCTGTCGACCGCGCTCGAACAGTTGGGTGAGCGCCCCGCCGGCTTGCTGTGGACCGCGGCCACGTTGATCGACCGCCCACAGGTGATCACAGCCGCTCACCGACTGTACGTCGAAGCCGGCGCCGACGTGGTGATCACTGCCAGCTACCAAGCGAGTGTGCCCGGGTTCATGGCCGCGGGTGTGGAGGCGAAGCAGGCCCATCGGCTGCTGGCCGCTACCACCGGTCTCGCGCGTGCTGCCGGCGCCGACGTGGTGGCCTGCTCGGTGGGGCCCTACGGCGCCTGCCTCGGCGACGGCAGCGAGTACGGCGGCCGCTACGAGGCTTCGTGGGCCGAGGTGCGGGCCTTCCATCGCGAGCGGTTGGCGGTGTTGGTCGACACCGAGCCCGATGTGTTCGCGATCGAGACCATGCCGTCGGCGGCCGAGGCCGAGATCGTGGTCGAGGAGTTGCGCAACCGGTCGAGCGCGCCGGCCTGGGTGGCATTCACCTGTTCCGACGACCGGCACACCTGCAGCGGCGACATGTTCGCCGATGCCGCGGAGCGGGTGGCCGGGCAGGTGACGGCCGTGGGAGTCAACTGCACGGCACCGCGGTACGTCGCGCCGTTGCTGCGTTCGCTGTCGGCGTTGCCGCTCGCGACCCCGCTCGTGGTCTATCCCAACCATGGCGCGGCGTGGGACGCGGAGCACGACTGCTGGGTGGGACCCACCGGCGGTGAGGAGATCCCGGGGTTGGTGCCGACATGGCTGGCTGCTGGAGCGCGGCTGATCGGCGGCTGCTGCGGAGTCGGCCCGCAGGGCGTGCGCGCCCTCGCTGCCCTGCGCCGCAGCGGTTGATCCAGCTCCCGCACCCGATCGTGGCTTCAGTGCCGTAGGTTGGGGAGCATGAGCAGCAAGCAGATGACCTACCGGCGCCTCGGGCGATCCGGCCTGAAGGTGAGCGTGCTCTCCTTCGGTAGCTGGGTGACCTTCGACAACCAACTGGGCGACGAGCCTGCAATCGAGTGCATGCAAGCTGCGCGCGACGCGGGGTGCAACTTCTTCGACAACGCCGAGGCCTATGCCGGCGGCGGCAGCGAGGCGCAGATGGGCCGCGCCTTGCGCGCCCTCGGCTGGGAGCGCAACAGCTACGTGGTGAGCAGCAAGTTCTTCTGGGGCATCAGCGGCAACGTGCAGAACATGCGCAACACGCTCAACCGCAAGTACCTGCTGCAGGCCGTCGACGGTTCGCTCGAGCGCTTCGGGCTCGACTTCCTCGACCTGATCTACTGCCACCGCCCCGACCCGCACACTCCGCTGGAGGAGACGGTGTGGGCGATGAGCGACATCGTCGCCAGCGGCAAGGCGCTGTACTGGGGCACCAGCGAGTGGTCGGCCGACGAGATCCGCGGCGCGTGGGAGATCGCCGAGCGGCACCACCTGCACAAGCCGGTGATGGAGCAGCCGCAGTACAATCTGCTGCATCGCGAGCGGGTCGAGATCGAGTACGCCCGCCTGTACGACGACATCGGCCTCGGCACCACCATCTGGAGTCCTCTCGCCTCTGGCCTGCTCACCGGCAAGTACGCCACCGGCGTGCCTGCCGACAGCCGTGGTGCGCTTCCCGGCTACGAGTGGATGGCCGAACGGCTCACCGACGGCGCGGCGCTGGCCAAGGTGGAGAAGTTGCGCCCGATCGCGGCCGAACTCGACTGCACCATGGCGCAACTGGCGATCGCCTGGTGCGCCAAGAACCCGCACGTGTCGACGGTGATCACGGGTGCCAGCAGGGCATCGCAGGTGATGGAGAACTTCGCTGCCCACGAGGTGATCGAACTGCTCACCCCGGAAGTGATGGAGCGCATCGAGCACGCGGTGCTCTGAGCAGCGTCGGTAGCCTGTTCAAGATGCGTTCGACGCTCTCCGATCTGCTTGCCACCGGTCGCCCGCTGCTGGCCGACGGTGCCACCGGCACCAACTACTTCGCCGCCGGCCTCGGCTCGGGCGACCCGCCCGAGTTCTGGACGGTCGACCACCCCGATCGGGTGCAAGACCTGCATCGTCGGTTCGTCGAGGCCGGTGCCGACATCATCCTCACCAACACCTTCGGCTGCAATCCGCAACGGCTCAAGCTGCACAAAGCAGAGTCGCGCACCTACGAACTGGCCCGCCGCGCGGCCGAGTTGGCCCGTGAGGTGGCCGATGCCGCGTCGCGCCCGGTGGTGGTTGCCGGCAGCGTGGGGCCCACTGGCGAACTGTTCGAGCCGTTGGGCGCGCTCACCCACGAGGTAGCTGTCGAGTCGTTCCGCGAGCAGATACGCGGGCTGCGCGACGGCGGTGCCGACGTGGCCTGGATCGAGACCATGTCGGCGGTGGAAGAACTGCACGCGGCCGCGACGGCCGCGATCGCCGAGGGGATGCCCTACGTCGCGACCTGTTCGTTCGACACCGCCGGGCGCACGATGATGGGCCTGCTCCCATCGCACCTCGAGCGCGTCTTCGACGTCGAGCCGCAGGCACCGTTGGCGATCGGCGCCAACTGCGGTGTGGGCGCGAGCGACATCCTGGTCAGCCTGCTGGAGATGGCCGGATCGTCGATCGCGTTGGTCAGCAAGGGCAACTGTGGAGTGCCGCAGTTCGTGGGCACAGAGGTGGTCTATTCCGGCACACCCGAGCTGATGGGCAAGTACGCGGCGCTGGCGGTCGACGCCGGGGCGCGGATCGTCGGCGGCTGCTGTGGCACTAGTCCCGAACATCTCGCGGTGATGCGGGTCGCGATCGACACGCACGAGCGGGGCGAGCCGCCGACTGTAGATCGCATCGTGGCCGAGGTGGGTCCGCTCACCAACTCTGTGCCGAGCAGCGCCGAGCCCGGCGAGCGGCGAGCGCGACGCCGCGGCTGATCAGCCCATCGCCAGCCAAGCCGCCAGCACGGCCGCCGATAGCGCGTACTGCTCCTGCGGTGTGCTGTCGTTCACCTGTGTCACGACTCCATAGATGCCCCGGTCGGTGATGGCGAGGACTTGATGGTTGGGGCCGATCATCGCCGTCGGCGCGGCGGGATCGTTCAGCGGCGCAGTGGTGCCGACCGATGCCACCAGGTCGTTGAAGTTGGCGATGTCGACAGGATCGGTCAGCAGCGACAGCGTCACCACCCGGTTCTGATCGTTGAGACCGCGGAATTCGCAAGTGCCGGTGGCGATGACGATTCCGTCGTCGAGGGGTAGCCCGAGGATCGCCCCCAGCTCGGCCGGCGACGGCATCGGCGCGCAGTCGGGCATGAAGGTGGTGGTGGGGCCGAAGTCGTACGAGGGAGTGGTGAGCAGCCCCGGCGCGGCGGTGGTGGCGGAGGTGTCCGAGCCTCCGGCCGAGCAGGCTGCCGCGGCGGACAGGAGGAGGGTGATGGCGACGACGCGATTGCGCACGGTGGTCCTTTCGCTGGCCGGTGGGCGAGCCTCACCCATGACGGTACCCTGCCGTGTCGTGGCCAGCGAGGACGAGAAGCTCCCGATCAAGATGCTCAACGACCGCCTGCTCGTGCGCATCCCGGAAAAAGACGGCGAGCGTCTTTCGACCGGCGGAATCCTCATCCCCGCCACCGCCCAGATCTCCAAGCGTCTGGTTTGGGCCGAGGTGGTGGCTGTCGGCCAGAACGTGCGCAGTGCCGAGATCGGTGATCGGGTGCTGTTCAGCCCCGACGACCGCTACGAGGTGGAGGTCGGCGGCAGCGACTACATCATGTTGCGCGAACGCGATATCCATGCCGTGGCCGCCAGCCGCATCGAGACCAACACCGGCCTCTACCTCTAGCACCGCCCGCCCCCATCTCACATAGTGGGATGGGGTGGATATCGCGGATCCGGGCAATCGGCTGTTAGGTGGAGTAAACTTTCGGCAAACATGAACTCTCTCTGGGCGCGGGTCGAACCGCTCCTGGCTCGGGTGCAAAAGCCTGCCCGCTACATCGGGTGCGAGGACGGCGCCGCGACTCCCCGGTATGGCCCGGGGAAGGTGTCCTGGCTGCTCGCCTACCCCGACACGTACGAAATTGGCTTGCCCAACCAGGGGCTGCAGATCCTCTACGAAATTCTCAACGAACGCGACGACTCTGTCGCTGAACGCGTCTACGCGCCCTGGAACGACCTGGAAGAGTTGTTGCGCGGGCGGGGCGTGCCTCTGTTCTCCGTCGACACCCACCGCGCCGCCGGCGACTTCGACTTGCTCGCGTTCAACCTGTCGGCCGAGCTGGTCTACACCAACGTGCTGAACATGATCGACCTTGCCGGTGTACCGGTGCGCGCCGACGCACGGCGCCCCGAGCATCCGCTGGTGGTGGTGGGTGGCCACTGCGCGTTCAATCCCGAGCCGCTGGCCGACTTCATCGACCTGGCTGTGCTCGGTGAGGGTGAGGAGGTGGTGGCCGAGATCACCACCGTGGTGCGCGAGTGGAAGGCCACCGGGCGCACGCCTGGCAGCCGCGAGGCGGTGCTGCGCGCGCTGGCGCACATCCCCGGGGTGTACGTGCCCTCGCTGTACGACGTCGAGTACGACGGTGCGGCGCTGATGGCGGTGACGCCGCTCTATCCCGACGTTCCGGCAATGGTGCACAAGCGCGCCGTTGCCGATCTGGGCGAGTGGGCCTACCCCAAACGGCCACTCGTTCCGCTCACCGAGGTGGAGGTCTTCCGCGGCTGTACGCGAGGTTGCCGCTTCTGTCAGGCCGGGATGGTGACCCGCCCCGTGCGCGAGCGGCCGGCCGAGCAGGTGCGCGGCCTGGTCGGTTCGGGCCTGAGCGCCACCGGGCACGCCGAGGTGAGCCTGACGTCGCTGTCGACGGCCGACTTCAGCGGCATCGACGGCTTGCTCGATTCGCTCGATCCCGCGCTCTGTGGCGACCAGGCCACGATCAGCCTGCCGTCGCTGCGCGTCGACGCGTTCACCGTCGGCCTCGCCGGTCGCGTCGCCGGCGGGCGGCGCAGCGGGCTCACCTTCGCCCCGGAAGCGGGAAGCTGGCGACTGCGCCAGGTGATCAACAAGCGGATCACCGAGGACGACCTCTACTCGGCGGTCGATTCGGCCTTCAGCCAGGGCTGGCACCGGATGAAGCTGTACTTCCTCACCGGCCTGCCCACCGAGACGGATCCCGACACGTACGGCATTGTCGACATGGCCCGCAACTGCGTGCGCGTCGGGCGCAAGTACACCAATCGCGCCAGTGTCACCGTCAGCTTGGGTGGCTTCGTGCCCAAGGCGCACACCCCATTCCAATGGTTCGGGCAGAACGCTGCGGGGGAGTTGCGGCGCAAGATCGGGTTGGTACGCGATGCCGCGCAGAAGGCCAAGGGTGTGAACGTGAAGTGGCACGACCCACTGGCCACTCTTGCCGAGGGCATCACCTCGCGTGGCGATCGTCGCATCGGTGCGGTCATCGAGCGGGTGTGGCGGGCCGGTGGGGTGTTCCAGGAGTGGAGCGAGTTCTTCTGCGTCGCCCGCTGGGAAGAAGCGATGGCCGCCGAGGGGTTGTCGCTCGAGTGGTATGTGACGCGCCATCGCGACGAGCACGAGGTACTCCCGTGGGATCACCTGAGCGCCGGTCTGCACAAGGACTTCCTGTGGCTCGACTGGCAAGAGGCCCTCTCCGAACACGGTCAGGACGACTGCCGTTGGACGCCCTGCTACGACTGCGGCGTGTGCACCGGCTACGGACTCGAGCACATGGTGGCTTCCAACGTGGCGCCCGCCGGCGGCAGCCAGGGTACGGGGCAGGATCTCAGCCACGGGCACGAGTCGCCGGTGCAGTTGCGTTCCGCGGTAGCGGTCCACGCGGCGGTGACACGATGAAGCTACGCGTGCGCTACAGCAAGCTGGGCAAGATCCGCTTCACCAGCCATCGCGATACCGCCAACCACTTCGAGCGGGCGGTGCGCAAGGCAGGTATCGGCCTCGCCTACTCGGGCGGATTCACCCCGCGGCCGAAGATGTCGTTCGGGCTCGCGCTGCCCACGGGCGGGGAGAGCCTCGCCGAGTACCTCGACTTCGAGCTGGCCGAGGGCGTCGATCTCGATGCCGCGCAGGTGCACGATCGCCTGACCGGCGCGCTGCCGTTGGGCTACGGAGTCGTGTGCGTGGCGCCGATCGAGCCGGGCAGCCCGTCGCTGCAGGAGGATGTCGTCGCCTGCACATGGCAGGTCGCGTTGAGCGGCGTCTCGATGGCCGCGGCGCAAGCGGCGGTCGACAGCACGCTGGCTGTGCCCATGCTGCTGGTCGAGCGCGAACGCAAGGGCCAGCGCAGCACCGACGACGTGCGCCGCTGCATCGAAGATCTGTCGGTCGCTGCTGCGGCCGACGACCCCCGGCCGCACCTGTGCGCGGTGCTGGCCAACAGCGGGAGGAGCCTGCGGCCGACCGAACTGGTCGGCGCGCTGTTTCCCACACTCGACCCGGTCGACCTGGCCGGGCGAGTGCTGCGTACACACCAATGGATCGAACGCAATGGTGGCCGTCAGGAGATCCTGGCGGAGGCCATCGCCGCGCCCCCCCACGCGGAGTGCGCATGAGAAGGGACGAAGCAAGTGGACGAATCACGACAGGACATTCTCCGAGACACCGCTGCGCCGGACGGTGCTCAGCCTGACCACGCCGCCATTGCCGGCCAGAACGTCGACGGTACCGCCGCCGACGTGACCGTCGATGACGGCACCGAGCAGATCGGCCAGCCCACGGTCCGGCCGGCGAACCGCAAGCGCCGTCGCGGGTCGCGCGGAGGGCGCAATCGCAAGCGACCGGGTGCGGGCGGCGGTGGGGCGAGCGCCGACGGAGCCGACCCCGACAGCGAGATCGACGACGACGAACTGGACGACGACGACGAACTGGACGACGACGAGCGCACGCCGGAGCTTCCGGAGCGGATCGGTGAAGGGCGTCCGTCGCCTGCCGCCGCGGCCGACGCGGTGGTGCGCCGGCCACAGATCGGCGACACCCGCCCGGCACCTCCCCCCGTATCCGGGCGGGCCACAAGCGACGGAGGCAACCGCGGTGGCGAGCGTCGCGATACGCAAGGTCGCGCCGGACAGGGTGGTGGCGAGCACAGCGAGGGTGAGCCGGCGAAGAAGAAGCGCCGCCGCGGTGGCAAGGGCCGGGGAGGCAAGGGTGCTGCCGGCGGCCAGCGTCAGGGGCAGGGGCATGAAGAACTCGATGCCGATGTGCTCGAGCGGCGGCGCGGGCGCGAGCGCAACGGGCGGCCTCTCGGCCGCTACCTGATGTGTGTGCAGGTGCGACCGAATCTCACCCAGGTGGCCGTGCTCGAAGGGCGCAGCCTGATCGAGCACTACGTCAGCCGACCGGCCGACGACGTGGCCCAGATCCACGGCAACATCTATCTCGGCAAGGTGCAGAACGTGTTGCCGGGCATGGAGGCTGCCTTCGTCGACATCGGCACGCCGAAGAATGCCGTGCTGTACCGAGGCGACGTGCAGTACGAGCAGGAGGACATCGTCGAGAAGGTGAAAGAGCCGCGCATCGAACAGATGCTGCGCTCGCGGCAACTGATCGTGTGCCAGGTGACGAAGAATCCGATCGGCGCGAAGGGAGCGCGACTCACCCAGGAGGTGTCGCTGCCCGGCCGCTTCGTCGTGCTCATCCCCAACAGCAAGACCTACGGAATCTCCAAGCGCCTGCCCGACGACGTGCGCAAGCGGCTGCGCAACATCCTCGACCGGGTCAAGCCGGCCGAGCATGGGCTGATCGTGCGCACCGCGGCCGAGCATGCCACCGAACACGAGTTGCGTGCCGACATGACTCGCCTGCTCGACCAGTGGGCCGCGATCGACGCCAAGGCGAAGAAGGCCAATGGGCCGACGCTGCTGTACCGCGAGCCCGAGCTCGCGGTACGCGTGATCCGCGAGGAGTTCAACGCCGACTATCGCGGCGTGGTGATCGATGATGTCGCCCTCCATGGCGAGGTGAGCAGCTACGTCGCGGCCTTCAACCCCGAACTGGCCGACCGCATCGAGTACTACGACGCGGCCGAGGACGGGTTGCCCCTGTTCGAGCGGTTCCACATCCACGAGCAGCTGCAGAAGGCCCTCGATCGCAAGGTGTGGCTGCCGAGCGGCGGATCGCTGATCATCGAGCACACCGAGGCACTGACGGTGATCGATGTCAACACCGGCAAGAACGTCGGCTCGACGAACCTCGAGGAGACCGTGTTCCGCAACAACCTGGAGGCAGCCGAGGAGGTGGCCAAGCAGCTGCGCCTGCGTGACATCGGCGGCATCGTGGTGATCGACTTCATCGACATGGAGATCAAGGAGAACCGCCGTCGGGTGCTCGACGCGTTCCGGGCTGCCCTGGCCCGCGACAAGACCCGCACGCAGGTGTTCGAGATCAGCGAGCTGGGCCTGGTGGAGATGACCCGCAAGCGCATCGGCGAAGGACTGCTGGTGCACTTCGCCGACCAATGCCCCAGCTGCGAGGGGCGCGGCGTGCAGGTCGATTTCTCCCTGTTCGAGTGACCGCCGGGGCATTCCCCACGGTGGGAATGCAGCCGCCGGGCGCTAGTATCGGGACGCTATGTATGCCGTGATCGCCTCCGGCGGGAAACAGTCCCGCGTCACCGAGGGTCAGCAACTTCACGTCGAACTGCTCGCTGCCGAGCAGGGCGAGGAGGTTTCGCTCACCCCGGTCCTGGTCGTCGACGGTGACACCGTCCTCGCCACCCCTGCCCAGCTGAAGGGCGCCTCGGTGAAGGCCAAGGTGGTGGGTATGGCCAGCGGCCCGAAGATCGACGGTTTCACCTACAAGCGGCGCACCAACCAACGGCGTCGGTACGGCCATCGCCAGAAGTACCACGTCGTCGAGATCACTTCGATCAAGAAGGGCTGAGCGACCATGTCGAAGACCAAAGGTGGCGGTTCAACCCGCAACGGCCGCGACTCCAACGCCCAACGCCTCGGCGTGAAGGTGTTCGGCGGCAGCAAGGTGAACGCGGGCACGATCATCGTGCGCCAGCGCGGCACCAAGTTCCACCCCGGCCAGAACGTCGGCATCGGTGGCGACGACACGCTCTTCTCGCTCGCCGAGGGCACCGTCCAGTTCGGCCACCGCAAGGGACGCAAAGTCGTCGATGTCCTTCCCTCGGCGTAAGCCTCGGGCTCTCTCGTACGCG
The DNA here is from genome assembly GCA_963169215.1 of Actinomycetota bacterium. Taxonomy (GTDB): domain Bacteria; phylum Actinomycetota; class Acidimicrobiia; order Acidimicrobiales; family Ilumatobacteraceae; genus UBA668. The sequence goes on along the minus strand of CAUJEE010000124.1, from coordinate 18,157 downwards.
CGCTAGGCGCGGTCGATTCCTTTGGGGAGCTGGTCGTGGGGCCAGTCGAGTAGCTGCGTCGCCCGCTCGAAGGCGAAGCGGTCGGTCATCCCGGCCACGTAGGTGACCGCGTCGCGCACGGGGTCGTCGCCGCGTGCCTGCTCGGGCAACGCCTGCGGGCCGGCGGCATAGAACTCGACCAGCGCGCGCAACACCCTGATCACCGCCTCGCCCTGTGCGACCGACTCGGCGCGCATGTAGATGCGGTCGTAGTTGAAGCGCCGCAGCGCGGCCAGGGCGGCGGCGGTGGTGGCGTCCATCCCCACCACACCCCGCTCGGCGATGCAGCCCACGACCGCGCCGATCAAGCGGCCGAGCTGGCTGGCCCTGGTGGTGCCGAGCGTGGCCACCACTTCGTCGGGGAGATCGTCGACGCCGACGATGCCGGCATGCACTGCATCCTCGAGGTCGTGGCAGCTGTAGGCGATGCGGTCGGCCCAGCTCACCACCGCGCCCTCCGGGGTCGACGGGGTGGGTAGCGACCACGAGTGGTTGCGGATGCCGTCGAGCGTCTCCAGGCACAGGTTGAGTGGGGCGAGCACCACGTCGGCACCCCAGATCGCGTGGTTGTAGCCCTCGGGGATGTACAGGTCGAACGCGTCCTCGCTGGCGTGCCCGCCGGGACCGTGGCCGCAGTCGTGACCGAGGGCGATCGCCTCGGTGAGGGTGACGTTCAGACCGGTGGCACGGGCGATGGCGGTGGCCACCTGTGCGACTTCCAGCGCGTGGGTGAGACGTGTGCGCTGATGGTCGGCCGGGAACACGAACACCTGCGTCTTGCCCGCCAGCCGGCGGAAGGCGGCGGCATGGAGGATGCGATCGCGGTCGCGTTCGAAGCACGTGCGCAGCGGATCGGGCTGCTCGTCGATCGCCCGCCTTCCCGCCCCGCGTGCTCGCGTCGCCCCGGCGGTGAGCAGCGCGTCCTCGCTGTCCTCGCGGGCCCCGCGCTCGCGCAGCGCAGGGGCCACGGGCGGAGGAGGAGCGTTGCGGTGAGCGTGAACCACTCCCTCGGCGGCGGGCGCCCCGGCCATCGTGCCTACCCATACCTCCGTACGTGGCCTCGCGTCTGGCTCGTGCTCGTGCGTACCACCCATCGCTGCGAGGGTACCCGTGATCCTCACCGCAGGCGCGGCGGTAGCCTCGTTAGACCTATGAGCGGGTTCGTCGACGAGGCCCAACTGAACGTGCGCGGTGGCGACGGCGGTGCCGGCTGCGTGTCGTTCCGCCGCGAAGGCCCGGTGGCCTTCGGCGGACCAAACGGTGGCGATGGGGGCAAGGGTGGTGACGTGTGGCTGGTTGCCACTCGCAACGTGGCCTCACTGCTCGCGTTCCGCGATCACCCGCACCGCCGGGCGGCCGACGGCACCCACGGATCGGGTAAGGATCAGCACGGCAAGCGTGGTGCCGACCTGGAGGTGTTCGTGCCGGAGGGCACGGTCGTCACCAACATGTACACCGGCGAGTTGTACGCCGACCTGGCCAACCACGGCGACCGTTGGATGGCCGCGGCCGGCGGGCGTGGCGGGCGGGGCAACGCCAAGTTTCTCTCCAACCGCCGCCGCGCCCCCACCTTCGCCGAGCAGGGCGAGCACGGCGAGGAGCAGTGGCTCAAGCTCGAACTGAAGCTGATGGCCGATGTCGCCCTGGTGGGGTTCCCCAACGTCGGCAAGAGCACGCTGATCAGCGTCATCAGCGCCGCCAAACCGAAGATCGCCGACTACCCGTTCACCACCCTCGAGCCGCATCTCGGGGTGGTGCGCCTCGACGACGCCGAGTTCGTCGTCGCCGACATCCCCGGCCTGATCGAGGGGGCCAGCGAGGGCAAGGGGCTGGGCCATCGCTTCCTGCGTCACATCGAGCGGGCGCGGGTGATGTGCATCATGGTCGACCTGGCCGCGATCGACGGTGTGTCGCCGCAGGAACAGCAGGACGTGCTGTTGCGCGAGCTAGAGCGCTACCGGCCGGAGCTGCTCGACCGGCCGCGTCTGGTGGTTGGTACCAAGAGCGATTCGGCGGTGTACGACTGGGACGGCGAGCAGATCTCTGCCGTCACCAACCAGGGTGTGCGCGAGTTGGTGGGGCGGATGGCCCGGCTGGTGGCCGGAGCACGCTCCGAACAACCGGTGGACGAGGGCATCGTGATCATTCGTCCGCAGGCGGAGGGGGCCCGCGTCGAACGCCTCGGCGATCGCGAGTTCCGCCTCGTCGGTCGTCAGGTCGAGCGCGTCGTCGCGCTGAACGACGTGTCTACGCCGGAGGCACTGTCGTACATCGACTACCAGCTCAAGCGCCTCGGTGTACCCCGCCTGCTCACCCGCGCCGGCGCGGCCGACGGCGACGTGGTGTGGATCGCCGACTTCAGCTTCGAATACCACGAGGATGTCTGACGTGCGCGTCGTCGCCAAGATCGGCACTTCCTCGCTCACCGATCAACTGGGCGTCATCGACACCACCGTGATCGACGCAGTGTGCGATCAACTGGCTGCGCTGCGTACCGCGGGCCACGAAGTGGTGCTGGTCAGCAGCGGCGCGGTGTCAGCCGGGGTGGCCGCGCTCGGGCTGGCCAGCCGCCCCACCGACGTCATCACACTGCAGGCGATCTCGGCGGCCGGGCAGAGCCGGCTGATGGAGACCTACAACCGCTCGCTCGCCCGTCACGGGTTGGTGGCCGCGCAGGTGTTGCTGGTGCCTCACGACTTCGTCGATCGCCGCCAGTACCTGCATGCCCGCCAGACGCTGGTGCGCCTGCTCGAGTTGGGGTGCATCCCGATCGTCAACGAGAACGACGCCGTCGCCAGCGACGAGATCCGCTACGGCGACAACGACCGCATAGCCACGCTGGTGGCCCACAACATCGCGGCCGACATGCTGGTGCTGCTCACCGACACGCCCGGCCTGTACACAGCCGATCCGCGCACCGATCCGTCAGCGGCTCTCGTCGAGCAGGTGGCCGCCGACGACCCGCTGTTGTCGGTGGCGGCGACGACCTCGGGAAGCAGACGCGGCAGCGGCGGGATGGCTTCCAAGTTGGCCGCAGCGCGGATGGCTTCCTGGTCGGGCGTTCAGGCAGTGATCGCCAAGGCCTCCCGGCCGAACGTGCTGGTCGACGCCGTCGCCGGTCGTTCGGTGGGTACCACCTTCCTGGCCAGCAGCCGCAACCTGCCGGCGCGCAAGCTGTGGATCGGCTTCGCCACCAACATCGAGGGGGCGGTGGTGGTCGACGACGGCGCACGGCGAGCGCTGCTCGAGCGCGGCACCTCGCTGTTGCCCGCCGGCATTGTCGCGGTCGACGGTGAATTCGAGGAGGGTGACGTGGTGGAGGTGCGCGACGCGAGCGGCGCGGCCATTGCCCGCGGCATCGCCCTCATCGACGCCGGGCAGTTGCGCGAGGTGAGGGGCCGCCGCTCGCCCGACCTGCCCGCAGGCGTGGCCCACGAGGCGATCCACCGCGACGACCTGCTCGTGCTCGTCTAGCGCCCCAGGCGGCTGCGTAATTCGCCGACTTCCGGGGCGCGCATCGCGAGCAGCACGCACAGGTAGACGACGATCCCGGTGGCCGTGCCCACGCCGATGCGCAGCAAAGCATCAATGCCCGTGTTGCCGCCCACCAGGCGGGCCACCAGCCACACCGCTTGGGCCATGATCGCCGCGGCGAGGAACATGCGGTACAACCCGGCGAAGGTGTGCCGCAGCGGGTAGCCGGGCACCTTGTACGACAGAACCTGCAGGCTCCACAGCGCCGACACGACGTACGCCGCGGCGAAGGCCGCGCCGAGGCCGAGCACACCGAAGCGGTCGGCGAGCACCACCGCCAGGGCGATGTTGATTGCGTTCTCGACAAGGTTGATCATGAACGGGCTGCGAGCATCCTGATGCGCGTAGAACACACGGATCACGAACAGGTAGACGGAGAATCCGGCCAGGCCGAGCGCGAAGCCGGCCAGCGCGCGTGAGGTCTCCAGCGCGTCGGCGGGCGTGACTCCACCGTGCTCGAAAGCCGCGCCGATGATCGGGCGGCGGAGCACGAACAGCCCGAAGGCAGCGGGCATCGTCACCAGCGCTATCAGCCGCACACCCAGTGCCGACTGGCGAATCATCTGCTCTTTGTCCTTGCGCGTGATCGACCTGGTCATGTCGGGCAGGAAGGTGGTGGCGATCGACACGGCCAGCAGCCCGTGGGGGAGGACGAACCACAGATATGCCCGCGAGTAGGAGAACACCGAGCCACTGCCGCCGCGCAGCAGGTTGCGCACGACGACGATGGCCACCTGATTGGCGACCACGAAACCGAGCGCCCACCCCGACAGCGAGCGCAGCCGCTTGACCGCCGGATGACGGAAGTCGGGCTTGAAACGCAGGCGCACACGTGCTGCCGCCAGCGAGGGCAGCAAGGCGACGGCCATCACCACGATGCCGATCGTGGCCCCACCACCGAGCACCCAGCGCAGGCGACTGTTGTCGAGCACGTCGGCGAGCGTCGGGTGCGAGTGCCCGGCCGCGCCTGCCACCAGGAACAGCGACCCGATCGTCACCACGTTGGCCAGCGCGGGCACCCAAGCTGCGGCGAAGAAGCGGTTGCGCGAGTTGAGCAAGGCCGTGGCCAGCGCGTTGAGCCCGTAGAAGAAGATCTGCACGAGGAAGATGCGGGTGAGCAGTGTGCCGACGGCGCGGTACTGGCCGGCGTCGACTTCAGCCGAGGTGAGCAGCGAGTAGAGGCGGAAGACCAGCGGCGCGGCCAGCACCGCTGCCGCGGTGACGACCGCGATGACGATCAGCATCACTGTCACCACCGCACTGGTGCCCTCGCGGTCGCGTTCTTCGTGCAGGCGGGTGAACAGTGGCACCAGGCTGGAGCTGAGGATGCCGCCCACCAGCAGTTCGTAGATCATGTTCGGCGTGCCGTTGGCCAGGTCGTAGGCGTCGGCCAGGGCACTGGGGGCGCCGAGTACCGCCCCCAGCACTGCCACCCGCACCAGCCCGGTGATGCGTGACATCGCCGTGCCGGTGGCGACGGCAAGGTTCGACTTCAACAGGCCACTCACGACGGGTGAAGGGTACCCCAGCCACCGGTCGTGCCCGGAGGCACGTGGCGCGCAGGTGACACGATTGAATGCGGCCGCGTCACCACCGATAGCGTGCCCGGCATGGCTCATCGTTTCGAGAGCGTCCAGCAGGTCCGCGACGGGCTGCGCGACGTCCACTACCTGGCCGACGACGGTATTGCCGGCGTCGCCTTCCTCGCCGACCGGTTGGGCAAGCCGGTGCTGGTGGAGGGGCCGGCAGGCACCGGCAAGACGCAGTTGGCCAAGAGCATCGCCGAGGTCACCGGCGCGCGGCTCATCCGTCTGCAGTGTTACGAGGGGCTCGACGAGTCGAAGGCGCTGTACGAGTGGAACTACAAGAAGCAGTTGCTGCGCATCCAAGCCGACAGGGCGAGCGACTCGTGGAGCGAGGTGCACGATGACATCTTCAGCGACGAGTTCCTGCTCACCCGGCCGCTGCTGGAAGCGATCAGCGCCGACGACCCGGTGGTGCTGTTGATCGACGAGGTCGACCGTGTCGAGGTCGAGACAGAAGCGCTGCTGCTGGAGATCCTCTCCGAGTACCAGGTGTCGATCCCCGAGCTGGGCACGATCACTGCCAAGCAGATCCCGCTGGTGTTCCTCACCTCCAACAACACCCGCGAGCTGAGCGAGGCGCTCAAGCGCCGTTGCCTCTACCTGCACGTCGACTACCCCGACATGGACCGCGAGAAGCAGATCGTGCTCACCAAGGTGCCCGAGGTGAGCGACAACCTCGCCGACCAGATCGCCCGCATCGTGCGCAGCATCCGCCAGCTCGACCTGAAGAAGGCGCCGAGTGTGAGCGAGACGATCGACTGGGCGCGCACTCTGGTGCTGCTCGGGATCGAGCACATCGACGCCCAGCAGGCCAAAGAAACGCTGCACATCCTGCTCAAGTACCAGACCGACATCGCCAAGGCGGCCAAAGAGCTGTCGGCGACCAAGTAGGGCGTACCGTGCTCGAGCTGCTCGCCGGGTTCGTCAACGAGTTGCGCGCCGCCGGTCTGCCGGTGTCGCTCACCGAGAACCTCGACGCGATGGAGGCGGTGCAGCACATCCCGATCGAGGATCGCGAGGCGTTCAAGTACGCGCTCGGGGCCACGCTGGTGAAGAACAACGCCCACTGGCGCGCCTTCGAGACGGTGTTCGAGGTGTACTTCAGCCTGCGCGGGCCGCAGTACAAGCTGGTCGAGGACGAGAGCGAACTCGACGCGATGTGGCGCGAGATGCAAGAGCAGCTGAGCCAGGGCCAGAGCCAGGCCACCCAGGGTGGGGCGATGGATGCGCTCACCCCCGAGGAGATCGCGCAACTGCTGATGCAGGCGCTGCTCAACGGCGATCAGGCGATGATGCGCGCCCTTGCCCGCCAGTCGGTGCAGCGCTTCGCAGGCATGGAGCCGGGGCGTCCGGTGGGAGGCACCTACTACCTGTACCGCACGCTGCGCAACCTCGACCTCGAGGGCATGCTCGAGAAGCTGTTGGACGCCAGTCGCCAACAAGTGGGTGGCGAGCTCACCGAGTTGGAGGAGCGCCTCGAGCGCGACGAGTACGACGATCGCATCGAGAAGTTCAAGCAGGAGATCGAGGCCGAGATCCGCCGCCGGTTGGTGGCCGACCGCGGTGCCGAGGCGATGGCCAAGACACTGCGCAAGCCACTGCCCGAGGACGTCGAGTTCATGCACGCCTCACGCGACGAGATGGTGAACCTGAAGAAGGCGCTGCAGCCGCTCACCAGGAAACTCGCCGCGCGCCTCGCCCGCAAGCGCCGGCACGGGCGTCGTGGCCCGCTCGACTTCCGCAGCACCGTGCGCCATTCGCTGTCGTACGGCGGGGTGCCCGCCGAGCCGAAGTTCAAGTACCCGCGCCCGGCCAAGCCGGAGTTGATGGTGCTGGCCGACATCAGCGGCTCGGTCGCCGCTTTCGCCCGCTTCACGTTGATGCTCGTGTACGCGATCCAGGGACAGTTCTCCAAGGTGCGCTCGTTCGTGTTCATCGACGGGGTCGATGAGGTCACCGACTTCTTCCGTGGCGAGGAAGACCTGGCCAATGCCATCCACCGCGTCAACACCGAGGCCGACGTGGTGTGGGTCGACGGGCACAGCGACTACGGCCATGCCTTCGAGGTGTTCTGGGAGCGCTTCGGGAAGGACGTTGGCCCGAAGACCACCGTGTTGTTGCTCGGTGACGCGCGCAACAACTATCACGCCAGCCAGTCGTGGGTGGTGAAGGAGATGCGCCACAAGGCCCGCCATGTGTACTGGCTCAACCCCGAGCCGCGGAGCTATTGGAACACCGGCGACTCGATCGTCAACGACTACGGCGCGCACACCGACGGTGTGTACGAGTGCCGCAACCTGCGCCAGCTGGAAGGCTTCGTCGAGAAGCTGGCCTGACGGGCCGTGGGCCTGCCGGCCCCGCGAGCGCACTCAGCCGCGTTGGTAGTTGGGGGCTTCTTTGACGATGGTGACGTCGTGGGGGTGGCTCTCGTTGCGGCCGGCGGTGGTGACCCGCACCATTCGGGCTCCGCTGCGCAGTGCTGGCAGCGTGCCCGCGCCGGCGTAGCCCATGCCGCTGCGCAGACCACCGACGAGTTGGTAGACGACATCGCCGAGCGTGCCCGCGTAGGGCACCCGCCCCTCGATGCCCTCGGGCACCAGCTTGCGCGACTGACCGGCCACCTGGCTCTTGTCGACCTGGGCAGTGGCGTAGCGGTCGGCGCCGAGGCCCTGCATCGCACCGAGCGAACCCATGCCGCGGTAGGTCTTGTAGCGGCGGCCTTCGAACAGCTCCATCTCGCCGGGGGCCTCGTCGGTGCCGGCCAGCAGCGAGCCGAGCATCACCGTGTCGGCCCCGGCGGCGATGGCCTTCACGATGTCACCCGAGTAGGTGATGCCGCCGTCGGCCACGACCGGGATGCCGCGGGCGCGGGCGTGCTTGGCGGTGAAGTAGATCGCCGACAACTGCGGCATCCCGGCGCCGCTGATCACCCGCGTGGTGCAGATCGAGCCGGCACCGACCCCCACCTTCACTGCGTCGGCGCCGGCCTTGGCCAGGGCGTCGACACCTTCGTCGGTGACGACGTTGCCGGCCAATACGGCCAGTTCGGGCCACGACGACTTGATCCGCTCGATCGCCTTGAGCACTCCGGCTGAGTGGCCGTGGGCGGTGTCGATCGCCACCGCGTCGACCCCTTGCGCCACCAATGCTTCGACGCGCTCTTCGAGGTCGGCGCCCACCCCGACGGCCGCGGCGCAGCGCAGGCGGCCCTTGTCGTCGGCGGTCGAGTTGGGGAACTCCTGGTTCTTGAGGATGTCCTTCACCGTGATCAGTCCGGTGAGCCGGCCGTCGGCGTCGACCAGCGGCAGCTTCTCGATGCGGTGGCGCTGGAGGATGGCGCGAGCTTCGGGCAGTGTGGTGCCCGCGTGCGAGGTGACCAACTGTTCGCTGGTCATGAACTCGGTCACCGGGCGGCGGTAGTCGGCCTGCTCGCAGAACCGGGTGTCGCGATTGGTCAGGATTCCCACCAGCCGCCCACCGTCGTCGGTGATCGGCACGCCGCTGATGCGGAACTGGTGCATCAGCGCCTCGGCGTCGGCCAGCGTCGCCGTTGGAGGCAGGGTGATCGGGTCGGTGATCATCCCGCTCTGGCTGCGCTTCACCTTCTGCACCTCACCGGCCTGTTCGGCGACGGTCATGTTGCGGTGGATCACACCGATGCCGCCCTCGCGGGCGAGGGCGATCGCCATGCGTGCCTCGGTGACCTTGTCCATCGCCGCGCTCACCAGCGGTATCGCCAACTGGATGTCGCGGGCGAAGGTGGCCGAGGTGTCGGCAGTGTCGGGCAGGACGTCGCTGTACCCGGGCACGACGACGACGTCGTCGAAGGTGAGGGCCTCGAAGCGGTCGAAGAGGTCGTCGTTGCTCATACCTTGGCTCCATTTCGGGGTGACGAGGTTCGTTCGGTGAGACGTTCTGCGCACAGGCGGTGGAGGGTGTCGACCAGCAGGTGGTGTTCGGTCGCGTGCATGCGTTCGCACAGGGTGTCGAGTGTGTCGGTGGGGAGTATGTCGACTCTCGCCGTCGCGAGCACGGGCCCGCTGTCGACACCTTCGTCGGGCACCAGGTGCACCATCACTCCGGTGCTGTCCCGGCTGCCCTCGCGAGCCTCGCGAAAGGCGCGCTCGATGGCGAGCGTGCCGGGGAACTCGCCCGGGAGTGCAGGGTGCAGGTTGATCACCATGCCCGGGAACCAACCGAGGAAGCTGAGGGTGAGGATGCGCATCCACCCGGCGAGCACGACGAAGTCGGGGTCGAAGCCGCTCACGATGTCGGCCAGGCGGGCGTCGTAGTCGGCACGCGTCTCGTCGGGTCGCTTTCCGACGTGCACCGCCGGTAGGCCGGCTGCATCCGCGCGGGCGAGGGCGCGAGCATCGGCCTTGTCGCTCACCACTGCCACCACGGTGGCGGGCAGTGTGCCCGTGTTGCAGGCATCGATCACCGCCTGGGCGTTCGAGCCGTTGCCCGATGCCAACACGACCAGACGACAACGCGACTCCATGACTCGACGCTAGACGCGGCCGCCCCATTTCCCGCGGCACGGGTAGACGAAAAGTCAGTCGCGCCCACCCCTCGGCCGCCCCATTCCGGCCTCTGTGTCATCTCGCTACCACGGGCCCTCGTGGCACAGCCATGACACAGACGGGTCCGATGGCCCGGGCATTGTGCGGGGGCGGCTGTCAGGGGAGGAGGTGGACCTGACCGGAGGCGGCGTGGGCGGGGGCTGCCACCAGCTCGCCGATCACCCAGGTCGGCTCGGGGATCAGCGTCTGCACGCGGTCGACGTCGGCGGGGGAGCACACCACCACCATGCCGATGCCCATGTTGAGCGTGCGATACAGCTCGTGGGTGTCGAGCGCGGCCACCTCACGCACGAGGCCGAACAGCGGCGGCACCGGCCACGAACGGAGGCGCACCTGGGCGTCGATGCCGTCGGGCAGAATGCGGGGCAGGTTTTCCGGCAGGCCGCCGCCGGTGATGTGCGCCAGCGCCTTCACCGTGCCCGAGTCGATCACCTCGCCGAGCACGGGCAGATAGCTGCGGTGCGGGCGCAGCAGCGCCGTCCCGAGCGTGCAGTCGAAGCCGGGCGGCACCGAGTCCATCGGCAGCCAGGCGAACAGCTTGCGCAGCAGTGAGTAGCCGTTGGTGTGCGGCCCGTTCGAGGCCACCCCAACCAGCAGATCACCGGCGGCGACGTCGTCGCGGGGCAAGAGACGGGCGCGATCGACGACGCCCACCATCGTGCCGGCGATGTCGAACGCCCCTTCGTGGTACACGCCCGGCATCTCCGCCGTCTCCCCGCCGAGCAGTGCGCACCCTGCGGCCTCGCAGGCGGCTGCCGCCCCGATCACCACCTCGGCCACCTGATCGGCGTCGAGCCGGCTGGCGGCGATGTAGTCGAGGAAGAACAGCGGCCGCGCCCCTTGCACGAGCACATCGTCGATGCAGTGGTTGACGATGTCGGCACCCACGCCGCGGTAGTTGCCGAGGCGCGCCGCCAGTTCGACCTTGGTGCCCACCCCGTCGGTCGACGCGACCAGCAGCGGCTCGTCCATCGTCGCCAGCCCGGCGAGGCTGATCACCCCGCCGAAGCTGCCGACACCGCGCAGCACCGCCGACCCGTGGGTGCGTTCGACGGCCTCCTTCATCTGCGCCACGGCGCGGTTGCCCTCGTCGATGTCGACCCCGGCTGCGGCGTAGGAGCGCAGTTCGGCACCTACCGCTCGCCAGCCGATGTCGCGGCGCACCTGCATACCGTCGAAGGAGATGGCGCCCATCCGCTGGTAGGCATGCGCCCGCGCGCTGGCGATGTCGTTACCCAGACCGGTGACGGCCAGCACGCGCCCACCGGTGACCGCCGTGCCGTCGGTGCCGGCCGGGAACACCAGCGCGTCGGGCCAGTCGGACAGGTCGCCCTCGATGCGCCCGCCGGTTTGTGGCGCGCCGGGGTACCCAGGGGCGGCGGCCACCACCGTGCACGCCGCGCCGTGGGCTTCGATACGCCGCTCGCCGAGCGCGCCCGCGCAGCAGGCGAGGGCCAACTCGGCCAGATCGTCGGCGAGCAGCGGCAGTACCGCTTGCGCCTCCGGGTCGCCGAAGCGGCAGTTGAATTCCAACAGGCGAGGGCCGTCGGCGGTGAGCATCAGGCCGGCGTAGAGCACACCCACGTAGGGGGCGCCCGCCGCGAGCAGATGGTCGATCACCGGCTGGATGAAAGTGGCGGTGAGTTCGTCAGCGTCGTACGGCACCGGCGCAGGGGCGTAGGCACCCATACCGCCGGTGTTCGGGCCGCTGTCGGCCTCACCGATGCGCTTGTGGTCTTGGGCGATCGGCAACGGGCGGGCGACCTTGCCGTCGCACATCGCCATCAGGCTGCACTCCGGGCCGTTCAGCCGTTCTTCCACCACGATCGGCCCCTGCGCGGCCAGTTCACGGATGGCGCTGACCGTTTGCTCGTCGTCGTCGGGCACGATCACGCCCTTGCCCGCGGCCAGTCCGTCGAGCTTGACCACCACCGGCCGCCCGAGGCTCCGCCACCACTGGATCGCTTCCTCGGCCGACGACGACAGGTGGAACGCCGGCGACGGCAGGCCGAGGGTGGCGGCCAGCGTGCGGGTGAATCCCTTGCTGCTCTCCAGGCGAGCAACGGCAGAAGTGGGGCCGAAGCACGGCAGGTGCATCGCTGCGCAGCGGTCGGCCACCCCGGCCACCAGTGCGGCCTCGGGGCCGACGATCACCAGATCGGCCTGCGGTTGGGCGGGCAGGTCGGCGAGCACGTCGACGTGGTGGCCGCGCCGTCGACAAGCCCACGCGATCGCGGCTTCGCGACCGCCGGAACCGATGACGATCACCCTCACGGCAATGCGCCCTCGAAGCTCAGCTTGGGCGGCGCCTCGCTGACCGCCATCGGGTAACTGCCGGTGAAGCAGGCGCTGCAATAGCCCTCGCCCGAGCCATCGCCTTCCGGCTCGATCGCGCGGTGCATGCCCTCCAGCGACAAGAAGGCCAGCGAGTCGGCACCGATCACCTCGCGGATCTCGTCCAGTTGCAGGCGGGCGGCCATCAGGTCGCCGTCGTGACCCATGTCGACCCCGAAGTGACACGGGTGGGTGATCGGCGGGCAGGTGATGCGCAGGTGCACTTCGGTGGCCCCTGCTTCGCGCACCAGCCGCACCAGCGGCCCCGCGGTGGTGCCGCGCACCAACGAGTCGTCGATCATCACTACCCGCTTGCCGGCCAGGTTCTCCGCGAGCGCGTTGAACTTCAGCGCCACGCCGCGGTCGCGCAGGTCTTGTGTCGGCTCGATGAAGGTGCGGCCGATGTAGCGGTTCTTGATCAGCCCGTCGTTGTGCGGGATACCGCTCTGGCGGCTGTAGCCGATTGCCGCGGGGATACTGCTGTCGGGCACGGGAATGACCACATCGGCATCCACCGCCGACTCGATCGCCAACTGCTCGCCCAGCCGTTGGCGCACGTGGTGCACGTTGCGTCCGGCCCACACGCTGTCGGGGCGGCTGAAGTAGACGAACTCGAACGTGCATCGCGCCGCGGTGACCGCCGGCGTCAGTGCTTGTCGGCGCTCGATCTCGCCACCCTGCAGGGTGACAATCTCGCCGGGCTGCACCTCGCTGATGTCGCGACAGCCGAGGGTGCTCAGCGCGCACGTCTCGGAGGCAATTGCGTGGCCACCGTGGGGCAGGCGGCCCACCGACAGCGGGCGGAATCCCCACGGGTCGCGCACAGCGATCACTCTGTCGCCGGTGAGCACCACCAGCGAGTAGGCGCCCTTCCACGCGGGCAGCGTGCGCTCGAGGCGATCCTCCCAGGTGCGACCGCCCGAGGCAGCGAGCATCAGCGTGAGCACCTCGGTGTCGCTGGTGGCGGTGAGGCCGAACCCCTTGGCCAGCAGTTCGTCGCGCAGCGCGCCGGCGTTCACCAGGTTGCCGTTGTGGGCCACGGCCAGCGGGCCGTGCATCGTCTCGACCAGGAACGGTTGGATGTTGCGGTGCACGTTGGCGCCGGTGGTGCTGTAGCGGGTGTGGCCGATGGCGTGGTAGCCGCTCAACTGAGCCATCGTCACCGGCGTGAACACGTTCGACACCAGCCCCGACTCCTTGTGCATGCGCACCCGGCTGCCATCGCTGACGGCTATGCCCGCAGCCTCCTGGCCGCGGTGCTGCAAGGCGAACAACCCGAAGAAGGCGATCTGCGCGATTCCCTCGCCGTGCGGTGTCGATACGGCGAACACGCCGCATTCCTCCCGCGGTGTGTCGTCGCCGGCGGTAGGTGAGCAGTCGTCAGCGAACATGGTGCAATGCCTCCGTGATGCGGGGTGCGACCGGGTAGCTGCCGGGCACGAACTGGTTGGCGGTGATCGTCTCGTAGGCCTGCACGTAGCGCTCGGCGGTCGCCGCCCACACCTCGACGGGCAGCGTCGGAGGATCGCCATGGCCGGTGTAGCCCGCGTCGAGCAGGGCGCGACGCACAACCTCTTTGTCGAGACTCTCCGGCTCGTCGCCGGCGGTGATCCGCTCTTCGTAGGTGGTCGCCACCCAGTAGCGCGACGAGTCGGGCGTGTGCATCTCGTCGATCAGCATCACCGCGCCGCTGGCGTCGATACCGAACTCGTACTTGGTGTCGGCCAGGATCAATCCGGCCGCGGTGGCGATCTGCCGACCGCGCTCGAACAGCGCCAGCGCGGCCGCGACCACTTGCTCCCACACGTCGGAGCGCACCAAACCCTGTTGCACCACTTCCGCGACGGTGATCGGCTCGTCGTGAGCACCACCGTGGGCCTTGGTGGTGGGAGTGACCAGCGCCTCGGTGAGTGGCGAGTTCTTCTGCAGCCCGTCGGGGAAGCGGTGTCCGTAGATCACCCGCGCCCCGTCGGCGTACTGGCGCCACAGCGAGGTGGAGGTGACTCCGGTGATGTGGCCGCGCACGACCACCTCCACCGGGAGCGGTGTGCCGGCGCGGGCGACGAGCAGGTTGGGGTCGGGCACCGCGAGCACATGGTTGGGCACGATGTCGGCGGTGTGCTCGAACCACCACGCGGCCAACTGGTTGAGCACCTGCCCCTTGTAGGGCACGCCGGCGATGATGCGATCGAACGCGCTCAGCCGGTCGGTGGTGACGAACAGCCGGCGCGGGCCGAGTGCCTCGTCGACCGGCAGTGTGTAACTCACGCGCACTTTCCCGTCGCGTCGGTCGGCGAGCGGCAGGTCGACGTCGACGAACGGGTCGGGCAGCGGGCGTGGTAGGCGCTGGGGCAACGTGCCCATCATCCCACCTGCCGGGCGTGGCGCACGCCCTGTTCGAACAAGGCCAGACCGAGGCCGCGGTGGGTGCCGCGCCCGTGACGTGGGTGCTGGCGGGCGATGACGTGGTTCTCCGGGTGTGGCATCAGCCCGAGCACCACCCCACTTGCGTCGCACACCCCGGCGATCTCCGCCACCGATCCGTTGGGGTTGTGGTCGGCATAGGTGAGGGCCACCAGTCCGGCCGCGGCCAACGCGGCCGGATCGGGGTGCACGTACCGACCCTCGCCGTGGGCGATGGGGCACTCGATCGGGTCGATGTCGGCGGTCCACACACACCTGCTGGCAGGCACCGCCAATTTCACCCACTCGCACTGGAAGTGCCCGCTCGCGTTGTGGGCCAGCGCGCCGGGCAGGATGCCCATGCTCGTCAGTGCCTGGAAGCCGTTGCAGATGCCGATCACCGGCTTGCCCGCGGCGACGAAGGCGTTCAGTTCGTCGCCGGCCCCGTGGGCGAGGCGCAGCGACCACATCCGCCCGGCACCGAGCGCGTCGGCGTAGCTGAAGCCCCCGGCCAGCACCAGCAGTTGCGCGTCGCGCAACAGCCCTGGGTCGGCCAGCAACTCGGCGAGCAGCACGATGCGTGGCGCGGCGCCGGCCAGTTCGAGCGCGTGGGCGACGTCGTGGTCGCGGTTGGTGCCGGGAGCGGCGAGCACGATCGCCGGCGGGGTGCTCATCGGGCGCCCTTCCACGCCTGGCGCAGATCGGCGAGCGCAATCTCCACGCCGTCGATCACCAGTGTCGCTACGGCCTGCACCGTGCCGAGCACGAACGCGTCGCCGTCCATCGCGGTCACGAAAGCATCCACGTCGGCTGGGTCGACCTCCACCAGCAAGCGCCCGGTCGACTCGGCGAACCATGCCGTGGTCAGGTGCGGATGAGGCAGGTGGGTGATCGTCGCCCCCAGGTCGCCGGCGATGGCCATCTCCGCCAGTGCCACTGCCAGTCCGCCTTCGCTGAGGTCGTGGCACGAGCGCACCAGGTCGCGGTTCATCGCCGCGTGGAGGCGGCGGTAGCGGGCCGGTGCCTGCGAATCGGGCGCGGGCACCACCGCCGGCGCTGGTGTGGCGGCGATCAGCGCGAAGTGGCTGCCGGCGAACTCGGGGGCGGTGGCGCCGACGAGCAACAACACGTTGCCGGCCGCCTTCAGGTCGGGGGTGATCGTCCGCCCGGCGTCGGGCACGTGGGCGAGGGCGGTGATCACCAGCGTGGGTGGCACCGCGTGGCGCTGCCCGTCGCGGCCCAGGTACTCGTTGTTGAGGCTGTCCTTGCCGCTGACGAACGGGGCGCTGTGAGCGCGGGCCGCGGCACAGCAGCCCTCGACCGCGGCCACCAGCGCGCCGAGGGTGCTGGCTCGGCGCGGGTCGCCCCAGCTGAAGTTGTCGAGCAGCGACACCAGATCGGGGTCGGCGCCGACGGCGACGACGTTGCGGATTGCCTCGTCGATCACCGCGTGGGCCATGCGCTCGGGGTCGGTGACTCCGTACCACGGATTCACGCCGATGCCGAGCGCCACACCATTGGTGTCGGTGGGGCGGGCGAGCACCACGCCGTCGGCGTGCCCGTCGTGGTGTTCGCCGACGAGCGGGCGCACGACGGTGGCGCCGCGGATCTCGTGGTCGTAGCGGCGGATGACGGCTTCCTTGGAGCGGATGTCGGGGTGCGCGAGCAACGCCAGCAGGGTTGCCGCCAGATCGGCGCACTCGGGCAGGGCAGGGTCGCCGCGGTATGGCGCGGGCATCTCGGCGGTCATCACCCGCTGCGGGCGGCCGTCGTGGAGGAAGTGTGTGTCGAGTTCGAGCACCTCCAGCGCGCCGGCGCGCACACGCAGCACGCCGTCGCCGGTGAAGGTGCCGAGGCTCACCGCCTCCACCCCGTGGCGGGCGCACATCGCCTGCATCGCCGCCCAGTTCGCGGGTGGCACGGCGAACACCATCCGCTCTTGGGCCTCGCTGAGCCACACCTCCCACGGCCGCAGACCTGGGTACTTGAGCGGCGCGAGGGCTACATCGACCTCCGCGCCGACACCTTCGGCCATCTCGCCGACCGCGCTCGACAGCCCGCCCGCGCCGCAGTCGGTCACTGCGTGGTACAGCCCGAGGCACTCGCGCATCGCGTCGATCACCAGCTTCTCGACGATCGGGTCGCCGATCTGCACGCTCGCGCCGGCGACGTCGCCGGTGGTGGCATCCATCGTCGCACTAGAGAAGGTGGCACCGCGCAGGCCGTCGCGCCCGGTACGTCCGCCGATCACCACCACCAGGTCGCCGGGCTGCGGGCCGGGCAGCGCGGGCGCGTCGTCGGCCACGCCCAGACAGCCGGCGTACACCAGCGGATTGGCGGTGTAGCCCGGGTCGTACAGCACCGCCCCGGCCACCGTCGGCAGCCCGATCTTGTTGCCGTAGTCGGCGATGCCGGCGATCACCCCCGACTCGATCAGGCGTGGATGCAGCACGCCGGCGGGCAGCTCGTCGGCGGGTAGGTCGGTGGGGCCGAAGCACAGGATGTCGGTCACCGCGATCGGGTCGTGGGCCGTGCCCATCACGGCGCGGATCACACCGCCGACCCCGGTGTTGGCACCGCCGAAGGGCTCGATCGCGGAGGGGTGGTTGTGCGTCTCGGCCTTGATCGCCAGCGTCACTCCTGGTGTGTTGCTGACGATGCCGGCATTGCCGACGAACGCGCTACGCACGAACGGCGCCGCGATCTCGGTCGTGCAATCGCGCAACTGCTGCAGCAGAGGTGCGATCTCGGTTCCATCGGTGGTGACGATGCGCGCGCGGAAGGTCTTGTGCGCGCAGTGCTCGCTCCAGGTCTGGGCGAGTGTCTCCAACTCGACGTCGGTGGGCTCGCGCCCGGCGGTGCGGTAGAACGCGGCCACTGTGTGCAGTTCGGCGAGATCGAGTGACAGGCCGCGCTCGCGGTTGAGCGCCTGCAAGGCTTCGTCGTCGAGGCCGACGATGGCGACGTGGTCGACGCTGCTCTCGGCGGTGGCCTGCGTGTCGACGAAGGAGGGCGCGATCGGTGTGGGCGCCCACCGTTCGATCACCGAGTTCGACAACAAACTGCGGGCAAGGGTGGCGAGTGTGCCCTCGTCGGGCGTGCCTTCGGTGGTGGTGACGGCGAAGTGCTTGCCGGTGGCGATACCTATCGGGGCCAGCCCGACGATGGCCAGTGCGAGAACCACGGCCTGTGCGGTGGGGTCGGTGACCCCGGGGAGCAGTTCGGTGTCGACGCCGGCATCTGCCGGTTGCCACGACGCGGTCTGCAGCAGTGGATCGACGAGCACGCCCTCGATCGCGACCTGCTGTGCGGGGGAAACGTACGAGTCGAAGAACACCAAGTCGGAGACGTCGATCGCCGTCACCTGCGTCAGGCCGAGCGCGTGGGCGTCGGCCAGCAGAGCGGCGGATCGCGGGTCGGTGCCACGGGTACGGATGGTGAGTCGCGCTCCGCTGGCCACCAACGGCAAGCTAGGTGCCGCCCGGGTGCCGCGCCCGCGCCGCGAACGAAAAGTAAGCACGCCGCGCCACGGGTATGGTCGGCGCTGTGACACCCAGCCGTACCGCGCTGCCCGAGCGGGTCGACGTGGTTGTCGTCGGGGCCGGGTCGGCCGGGGCGGTGGTCGCCGCCCGGCTCAGTGAGCGGCGGGAAGTGTCGGTGCTGCTGCTCGAGGCTGGC
>CAUJEE010000123.1 GCA_963169215.1 Actinomycetota bacterium | reverse complement strand
CTGGGAGGCCACCGACGGCTGGTTCGTGTACGTCAACCCGACCGCGGTCGCGCAGTGGGCCGACGACTCCGAACGCGCGGGTATCTCCGGGGCGACGGTGGTGGCCAGCACCGATGCTGTGCTGGAGGGCACCCGCCTCGGCAACGAACTGCCCCCGCGGGTGGCGCTGATCGCCAGGCGAAGTGGCAGCATGTAGGCATGGGCCGCACGATCGCCATCCTCAACCAGAAGGGTGGAGTGGGTAAGACCACCGTCACCCTCGGTCTCACCTCCGCCGCAGCCGCCTCCGGGCACCGGGTGCTGGTGGTCGACCTCGACCCCCAGGGCTCCAGTTCGTGGGTGCTGGGTGTCGACCCGCGGGCGGTGGAGGAATCCGCCGCTGAGGTGCTTTCCCGCACGCCTGCGTCGCGAGTGATCCAGGCTTCCGACTGGGGAGAGGGCGTGTTCGTGCTGCCGTCGTCGCCACGGCTGATCGGCCGCGACCACGGCGGCAATCCAGAACGCTTGCGCACCGCGCTGGCCGAACTGGTCGACGACTACGACGCCGTGCTGATCGACTGTCCGCCATCGCTCGGAGCGCTCACCGCCGCCGGGCTCACCGCTGCCGACCACGCGCTGATCGTCGTCGAGCCGGCCGAGTTGGCCCTGCGCGGCATCACCGCCGTCGCCGATCTGGTCGACGAGGTGTGGGACGAGTACAACCCCGATCTCGATCTGGCCGGTGTGATCGTCAACAAGGTGCCGGCCGTCAGCAGCGAGGCCGAGCGGCGCTACGACGAACTCACCCGCACCGTCGGCAAGAAGGCGGTGTGGCAGCCGGTGATCCCCCACCGGGTGATCGTCAACCAGGCCCTCGGCGAGCGTTGCCCGATCCATGCCTACGGGGCGCGGGCCACCGATGTGATCGCCGCCTTCGACGCGCTGTGGGCCAAGGTGCGCCGCCTCGGCCGGTGACGCCGGCAAGAGCATTCCGGCGGTCGCGTCGGCTCAGCGACGATCTCCGTCGGAGATCTCGACCAGCCGCAGTCCACCCTTGCCGTCGAAGGTGAGGCCGGCGTGTCCGTCGACCAGCTTGCGAATGCCCTCACCGAGGAACTCGTTGCGCCACCCGTGGGCCAGCCGCGAGTCGGCATCGCCGCGCAGGAACGACACCAGGTCGTTGCGCGTCGCCAGCAGTGCGTTGTCGATGCGTTGCTGGCGGGCGACCTCGCTGACCCAGGCCGAGATCAGGCTCACTGCTGGGCGCAGATGACGGTCGAGTTCGTCGCTGTCACCTGCCGGCAGCGGCACCTCCATCGCCAGGCCGCGCTGCACCGCCTCCAGCAACTCCTTGCCGATCACGCCACGCGTGTGGCGGTCGTCGACACCGCGGGCGTGGGCCAGTTCGTCGAGCGTGCGCGGCTGGCGCTGGCTGATACCGAGGATCGCCAGGTCGGGTAGCACCTGGCGAACTGGGGCATCGATCGCCATCGCCCGCCGCTCGCGCCATTCGGCCACCGCCTGGGCGACGCCGCGCGCCCGCGCCCGCAGGCTGCGGACATCCTTCAGTCGTGTCCATGCCAGCGAGGGATCGATGGCCCCCACCGGGCGGGTGCGCAACTCCTCGCACGCGTCGTCAACCCATGCCGTGCGCCCAGCCTTGTGCAGCGCAGCGGCGATCGTGTCGTGCAGCGCCGGCAGGTGGTCGACGTCACCGGCTGCGTAGGTGCACTGCTCGGCAGTGAGCGGCCGGCGCAGCCAGTCGGTGAGGCGATCGCCCTTGGCCACCACGACCTTCAGTTCGGCCTGCAGCAACGACACAAGCGAGGGAGTGCTGTAGCCGAGGAAGCCGGCGGCGACCTGCGTGTCGTACAGCCGCGCCGGTATCGCACCCACGGCGTGGGTGAGCACGTCAAGGTCTTGCTGCGCCGCGTGCAGCACCGCCAGCACGTCGCCGGCGAACAGCCGCCGCAGTGCTCCCAGGTCGCAGGCCAGCGGGTCGACCAGCACCGTTTCCCCGGCACCCGCCAACTGCACGAGCGCGAGGCGTGGGAAGTAGGTGCGCTCGCGGTGAAACTCGGTGTCGAGCGCGTAGCGAGGCTCAGCCAGCAGGCGGTCGACGAAGCGCTCCAGTTCGTCGGCGGTGGTGATCCAGCGGTAGCTCACACCCGGCGGCTTCCCGAACGGCGGGGTGGCGACGCCTCGACCGAGAGGACGGGCGCGAGCACGGCGACGGGCATGGTCGGCAACGCTACTGGCGCAGGTCGCCGGGCGTGTTGACATTCACCAGTTCGCCGGCCGGCACCGCGACCTCGACCACCCGCAGCCGACCGGTAGCCGTGCCGAGGCGACGCTCGCCACTCGCGAACTCGGCCACCAGCGCGTCGGCTGCCGAGGGCCGCCAAGCGGCGCACAGCCCCTGGCGACCGGCAACGACCGCGACCGCCACCGCTGCCCGCCCATCGGCGGCCAGTGCCCGGGTGAGCGCGGTCACCGTCGCTGCCGTCAGGAGCGGCAGGTCGCAGGCCGCGACCACCACCGCTTGCGCCTCGCGGAATTGCTCCAGCGCGGTGATCACACCGCCGAGCGGACCGTCGCCCGGGAAGCGGTCGGCCACCACCGCCAATTCGAGCGCACCGAGCGCCGCGGCATCGCCACCCACCGCCACCACCGGACGACACCCGCCAGCAGCGAGTGCGCGTGCCACCCGCTGCGCCATCGCTTCGCCATCGACCTCGATCAGCGCCTTGTCTCGCCCCATCCGCCGGCTGGCCCCGCCGCACAACACCGCCCCGGCAACACCACCGCAGCCGACGCCAGGTTCACCATCAGGTTCACCATCAGAATCGGCGTCCCCGACGGCGCCTGGCACACGATGACGGCTCACAGCCCCACGATAGGCGTAGGGTTCGCAGCCATGACCGCTGTCTCGCTCGACACCGCCAAGAACATCGCCGTCGTTGTGATCGTCGCCTTCGTTCTCGTCGGCATCGTCTCGGCCTGGATGATCAAGACGGTGATGACCAAGATCATCGTCGCCGTGGTCATGGCCGGGCTGGCCATCGCCGTCTACAGCCAGCGGGCGAGCTTGCAGGACTGCGCCGACAAGGCCAACAACAGCGGCGGCAAAGAGGTCAGCTGCACGTTCTTCGGCAGCGAAGTGAAGGTGCCAGGGGTCGCTCGCCCCTGACCCGGCAATGGCGATCCGGGCCGCGCCCCGGCCGACCGACCGGGCTCACCAACTCCCGACGCGGGCGATGAGCGGGTCGATCAGCAGCCTGCGGAACAAGTCGGGGTGGGTGACATTGGCCATGTGGTTGCCGCCGGGCAGCTCCACCAGTGTTGCCTCCGCCAGCGCGCCGGCGACGTACTCCATGCCCTGGCGTTGATGGGGCGAGGCCGCCTCGCCGACACCCACCCAGACCGGCACGGTCACCTCGCCAGGTCGCCACGGCGCGTGGGCGCGCAGGTCTGAAAGCTCGCCCACCAGCGCCACACCTTCTGCCGCCCGGGTGGCGCGGGTGCGTTCGGGCAGTGCGTTCCAGCGCGCTTCGCCGATCAGGCGGCGCATGAACCGCTCAGCTGCGGCAGCCGGGTCGGCGGCTCCGGCGATCGCCTGGCCACCGGCCGTGGCCGACGGCCACCACGGCAGCCACGACACTGGCGACTCGTAGGTGACCACGCCGCGCACCAGGTCGGGGTGCTGCGCGGCGGCGGCCAAGGCGACGTTTCCGCCGTAGCTGTGACCCACCAGTACCGCTGGTCGTCCGGCGAGCAGAGCAATCAGGTCGTCCACCTGATGGGCGATGCTGAACGGACCGGGGTGCGGTGACGAGCGGGCGTACCCGCGTCGGTCGTAGCGCAGCACGCGATGGTCGTGGTCGAGTCGCCGGCTGAGCCTGAGCATGCCCGCCGAGCGGTCCATCGCACCGTGCACGAGCGCGATCAGCGGCATTCCCTCCTGACCGGCCTCCTCGCTGTGGATGTGCGGGACGGCGGCGCGGGTCACGAGACGCGCACGATACGCAGCACGTCGGTGCTCGCGCCACTGGGGCGATCGGGAGCGCCGGCCAGCACCAGCACTGTTTGCCCGGGGTGCACCAGCCCGGCCTGTACGGCTCGTTCGACGGCGAACCACACCAGGTCGTCGGTGGTCGAGCACGACCCCATCACCAGCGCGTGCACGCCCCAGCTGAGCGCCAACGAGCGCAGGGTCGCCTCATCGGGCGACAGCCCGATCAGCAGCGGCGTCGGGCGGAAGCGAGCCATCGCCCGCGCTGTGCGCCCGCTGCGCGTGCAACAGAGGATCGCGCTGGCCCCGGCGTCGGCGGCGGCCATCCCTGCCGCGTGGGTGATGGCCATCGTGATCCGATCGGGGTCGTCGGGCAGTTGACCCCGCTGCACCCGACCGAGACGTTGCGCCCACTGGCTGTAGCTCGCCTCCGCCTCGGCCCTGCCGGCGATGCGGTTCATCGCCCGCACCACCGCCGGCGGATCGATGCCCACCGCTGTCTCAGCCGACAGCATCACCGCGTCGGTGCCGTCGAAGACCGCGTTGGCGATGTCGCTCACCTCCGCCCGGGTGGGCGACGGGGAGGTGATCATGCTCTCCATCATCTGCGTCGCGGTGATCACCGGTACGCCCACCTCGACGCAGTGGCGGATGATGCGCTTCTGCAAGTGGGGCACATCCTCCAGCGGACACTCGATGCCCAGGTCGCCGCGGGCCACCATCACCGCGTCGGCCTCGGCCGCGATCTCTTCCACCGCGTGCACCGCGGGCAACGTCTCCACCTTGGCCACCAACCGAGTCGTGTGCGGCATGATCGCTTCGCGCACCTGGCGCAGGTCGGCCGCCGCGCGCACGAACGACACCGCCAGGAAGTCGACCCCTGCCTCGGCCATCGTCACTGCCAGGCGTAGGTCGTCGGGTGTCGGGGTGGTGAGACGTAGCCGTTCCGACGGCAGGTGTACCCCCGGTCGCCCCTGCACCCGGCCACCGTTCACCACCCGGCACTCGGCACCACCGGCAACTAGTCGTTCGACCAGCAAGCTGATCGCGCCGTCACCGAGCACCACCTTGTCGCCGGGCTGCAGATCGTCGACCAGGCTCGGGTAGTCGACGGTGATCCGCTCACCGGTCGACGGCCCATCATCGGCGGCGAGCAGGATGATGGCCCCGACGCGTAGTTCGGCACCTTGCCCGGCGAACGCACCTGCGCGCACCTTCGGGCCGGGCAGGTCGGCCAGCACGGCCACCACCCGACCGATGTCGTCGGCGACGGCGCGCACCTGTGCCAGGCGCTGCAGGTGTTCGTCGACAGTGCCGTGGCTGAGGTTGAGGCGCACCACATCGGTGCCTGCGGCAAGCATCGCCGCGAGCACGTCGGGGGCCGTGCTGGCCGGGCCGAGGGTAGCGACGATCTTGGTTCGGGTGTCGCGCGGTGCGTCCACGGTGCTCAACTGTCGGGGATGGATCTGTTGTTGATACGCCATGGTCTACCAGTGCGGCAGGAGTCGCGGAACGGTATTGCCGATCCGCGCCTCGCGCCCGAGGGTGAGGAGCAGGCCCGGCGCCTGGCCGCCTACCTCGCCGCCGAGCAACTGGGCGCTGTGTACTCCAGCCCGTTGCGCAGGGCAGTGGAGACCGCCCGCCCGCTGGCAGAACGGCTACGGCTGGAGGTGAGGATCGTCGACGAGGTGGCCGAGTTCGACCGCGATGCGAGCGAGTACGTGCCGGTGGAGGAGCTGAAGGCGGCCGACGACCCGCGCTGGCATGCGCTGGTGGGCAACGGCCCGGCTGCCGGCCCGGCTGCCACAGACGCCGATTTGGAGGCATTCCGGGCGCGGGTGGTGGGCGCGGTCGAGGGGCTGGTGGCCGCGCACCCTGGCGAACGGATCGCCGTTGCCTGCCATGCCGGGGTGATCAACGTCTATCTCGCCCACGTACTCGGGCTGCCCGCCGGGCGGTGGGTGTGCCACCCCGGCTACACCGCCATCCATCGCATCGCCGCCTCCCGCCAGGGGCACCGTAACGTGGTGACGATGAACGAAACCGCCCACCTGCGCGGCAGCGGTCTCACCATCTCTCCCGGATGGGCGGGCTGATGACGACGCTCGCCGATCTCGTCGATTTCCTCGACGCATCACCCTCGCCGTGGCACGCGGTGCGATCGAGCAGCGTGCGCCTCGACCGCGCCGGCTTCACCGCGGTGGCAGTCGACCGACGCTGGGCGGAACTACCCACCCGTGGCTACACGGTGAGTGGGGGGGCGTTGGTGGCTTGGGCTCGCGGCGCGCGCGCCGATGCCGCTGCGCCGCTACGCGTCGTCGGCGCCCACACCGACTCACCAGGGCTGCGCGTGAAGCCCTCCCCCGACACCGGCGGCGCGGGCTGGAAGCAACTGGCCGTGGAGATCTACGGCGGGCCGCTGCTCAACTCGTGGCTCGACCGCGACCTGGGCATCGCCGGGCAGGTCGTGCGGCGCGACGGATCTGTCGTGCTGGTCGACGTCGCCCGGGCCGTGGCCCGCGTGCCGCAACTGGCCATCCACCTCGATCGCGAGGTCAACGAACGAGGGCTGGTACTCGACAAACAGGCCCACCTCACCCCGGTGTGGGGCGTCGGTGCGTCGCGCGACGGCGAGTTCGGCGAGTGGCTCGCCGAACAGGCCGGCGTGCCTGCGGGTGGTGTCGCCGCATGGGACCTGTGCCTCTACGACCGCTCACCGGCTGCACTGCTGGGCGGTGATGCCGACCTGCTCGCGTCCGGCCGCCTCGACAATCAGCTGTCGTGTTGGGCCGCCACCAGTGCTCTGTGCTCGGCAGCCCTCGCCGACGAGACGATCGCCGTGGTCGCCCTGTTCGACCACGAGGAGGTCGGCTCGCAGAGCACCACCGGCGCGGCCGGCCCGCTGTTGGAGCGGGTGCTCGAGCAGCTGTGCCTGGCTGCCGGCGGCAGCCGCGCCGACTTTCTCGCCCAACTGGCAGCCAGCAACTGCTTCTCGTGCGACAACGCGCACAGCGTGCACCCCAACTACGCCGACCGCCACGAACCCGGCCATCGGCCGATCGTGCACGGCGGGCCGGCGATCAAGCTCAACCACAACCAGCGCTACGCCACCTCCGCCGCTTCGGCCGCTCTCGCCACGCGCGTGTTCGATGCCGCGGGCGTGCCCTGGCAGACGTTCGTCAGCCGCAACAACATGCCCTGTGGCACCACCATCGGGCCGATCACCGCCACCCGTCTCGGCATCGCCACCGTCGACGTGGGGGTGCCGCAGCTCAGCATGCACTCGGCCCGCGAGCTGTGCGGCGTACACGACCCGGTGTGGCTGGCCGCAGGCCTCACCGCCTGGTTCGCCGGCGCGTAACCCCCACCCAAGTCGGCGTTCAGCCAGGCTCAGCGGCCGACTCACCGCCGACTTGCGATCCGCGTAACCCAAGTTGGCGTTCAGCCAGGCTCAGCGGCCGACTCACCGCCGACTTGACCAGGGTGGTCAGGTGCAGCGGGCCTGGGCCCGGTCGAACAGGCGCTGCAGTTCGGTGTGCAGGTCGCTGGTGAGCCGGCGAGCCGCTTCGCGCTGCGCCTTCGGCGACGGGTCGGCCGCGGGAGGCAGGTGCATCGGCTCACCGACGATCACATGCAACTTGCGCGGGTAGATGAACTTCGCGCCCTTGGGCATCACCCGCTCGCTGCCGCCGATGCCCACCGGCACGACCGGCACTCCGGTTTTCATCGCCAGGTAGGCCGCGCCCTCGAACAGCGGCTGCACTCTCGCGCCGCTCTTGCGCTCACCCTCGGGGAACAGCACCAGCGGCTCGCCACCCTCCAACACTGCGATGCACCGCTTCAGCGCCTCGCGGTCGGCTGTGCCGCGGGTGACGGGGAATGCACCTAGCGCGGTCAGCACCTTGCCGAGCCAAGGCTTGGACCACCACTTGTCGGCCCCCATGAAGCGCATGCGCGGCCGATACACGGCGCCGGCGATGGGGGTGTCGATGATGCTGCGATGCGTGGGAGCGAGAATGAACGGGCCCGTGGCGGGCAGGTTGCCGCGCCCCTCGATGCGCATGCGGCAGTACACACGCAGGGTCACTGCCAGCAAGCCCTTCATCGACCGGTAGACGACGCGGTCGGCGAGGGTGTTGCCGGCGAGCTTGGTCGCGATCCTGGTCATTGCGCTGGCTGATCCTTCCCTGCCATCAGGCCCTCGATATAGGCCAGAACCTGGTCTACGTCCATCCCGGTGGTGTCGACGACGATCGATCCATCGGCGCGCACCAACGGGCTGTCGCGGCGATTGCTGTCGTAGTGGTCGCGGGTCGCGATCGCCCGCTCGATCTCGTCTACGTCACCACCGGCCTCGGCCACCCGCCTCTCGGCGCGCGTGCGCGGCGAGGCGGTGAGGTAGAGCTTCAGTTCGGCGTCGGGGAACACCACCGAACCGATGTCGCGGCCCTCGATCACGCCGCCTCCACGCGCGGCTGCCCAGGCCTGCTGGCGGCTCCTCATCTCGGCGCGCACCTCGCTGTTGGCCGCCACCACGCTGACCGCGCCGGTGATCTCGGCGGTGCGGATCGCCCGCGTAGCGTCCACCCCGTCGACGAACACGCCCCGTTCGCCCACCTCCAGGCGCAGCGCGCGCGCCAGCGCACCCACGGCGGCGCTGTCGTCGAGTGCCACGTCGCTGCCGAGCGCGGCGAACGTGACCGCCCGGTACATCGCTCCGGTGTCGAGGTACTCGAGCCCGAGGCGCGCGGCCAATGCCCGGCCGATGGTGCTCTTGCCGGCCCCGGCCGGGCCGTCGATGGCTATCACCCGCATCGCACGCCCTGCATCACCAACTCGTCCTGTGCGGCAGACCCTCGCTGTAGCCGGCCGCGCTCTGCACACCCACCACCGCCCGCTCGGCGAACTCGCCGATGTTCGCCGCGCCGGCGTAGGTGCATGCCGAACGACACCCGGCGACGATGTCGTCGATCAGATCCTCCACCCCCGGGCGCTCGGGGTCGAGGTACATCCGCGAGGTGCTGATGCCCTCCTCGAACAGCTCCTTGCGCGCCCGCTCGAACGCCGTCTCCTTGCGGTTACGAGTCTTCACCGCGCGGTTGCTGGCCATCCCGAAGCTCTCCTTGTACAGCCGGCCGTCGGGGTCGCGCAGCGTGTCCGCGGCCGACTCGTAGGTGCCCGCGAGCCACGACCCGAACATCACGTTTGCCGCTCCGGCCGCCAGCGCGAGGGCGACGTCGCGGGGGTGACGCACTCCCCCGTCGGCCCACACCACCTTGCCGAGACGCGCCGCCTCCTGCGCGCAGTCGTGCACTGCGCTGAACTGCGGCCGGCCGACACCGGTCATCATCCGCGTGGTGCACATCGCCCCCGGGCCAACTCCCACCTTGACGATGTCGGCGCCCGCGTTGATCAGGTCGCGGGTGCCCTCCGGTGTCACCACGTTGCCCGCCACGATCGATGCCGCGGGGGCGACGGCGCGCACCTCCTCGATCGCCCGCAGGGCGCGGGTCTGGTGGCCATGGGCGGTGTCGATCACCAGCACGTCGGCGCCGAAGCCGAGCAGCGCCTTGGCCTTGCTGGCCGGGTCGCCGCTGATACCGACCGCCGCGGCGACGAGCAGTCGCCCGTCGGCGTCGACCGCGGGGCGATAGATCGTGCTGCGCAGCGCCCCCGTGCGGGTGATGCACCCGATCAGCCGCCCATCGCCGCCCACCACCGGGGCCATCGACAGCCGCCGATCGTTGAGCCGGTCGAACACCTCCTGCGGGGCAGCGCCGTCGGGCAGCACGACCACCTCCTGGCTCATCACCTGATGCAACTGGGTGAAGCGATCGTTTCCTGCCGCGTCGTGCTCGGTGAAGATGCCGATCGGATAGCGGTCGTCGTCGACGATCACCACCGCGCCGTGGGCCCGCTTGTGGATCAGACCCAGCGCGTCGCCGATGGTGTTCGTCGGGCCGAGGGTGATCGGGGTGTCGTACAGCAGATGGCGGTTCTTGACGTAGGCGATCACCGTCGCCAGCACGTCGAGCGGGATGTCCTGGGGCAGCACGGCGATTCCACCCCGGCGGGCAACGGTCTCGGCCATCCGCCGGCCGGCGACGGCGGTCATGTTGGAGACCACCACAGGGATCGACGTGCCGATGCCGTCAGGAGTGGTGAGATCGACGGACAAGCGAGAGGGCACCTCGCTGAGGCTGGGCACCATGAACACATCGGCATACGTCAGGTCGTAGGGCGGGATCTGACCGAGGAAGCGCATCGCGTGGTGACCTTTCCGGGTCGGCCGTCCGGCCGACCCGCGGATCGCTCGTGATCCGGTGGAACGGGCGGGGCAAGGCTACCGTTTCGCGGATGGTCACACCGGTGCTCCTCGTTCACGGATGGGGTGGTTCGTTCGCCACCACCTGGCAGCGCAGCGGGTTCACCGAACTGCTCGCCGACGCCGGCCGACCGGTGATCGGGGTCGATCTGCTCGGGCACGGCACGGCGCCCAAGCCGCACGACCCCGCGGCCTACAACGACCTCGGGGCACGCGTGCTGGACGTGTTGCCCGCCGAGCCGGTCGACGCGATCGGGTTCTCGCTCGGCGGTCTGACGCTGCTGCGCCTGGCCGCCCGCGATCCCCACCGCTTCGCCCACCTCGTCGTGGGCGGGGTCGGGCGCAATGCGTTGGAGCCCGACGAGGAGGCCCGCGCCCGCATTCTCGCCGGGGTCGAGGGCAACGCCCCCGACGACGACACCACCGCTCTCCTGTTCGCCCAGTACGCCACCCGCGACGGCAACGACCGCGTCGCCCTGGCTGCAGTGTTGCGCTCGGAAGCCGACCCACTCACCCGCGAAGAACTGGCTCGCGTCACCTGTCCGGTGCTGGTGGCCATCGGCGACCGCGACTTCGCCGGCCCGGGCGACGTGCTGGCCGCCGCCCTCCCCGACGCCACGCTGCGCGTGCTGCGCAACGTCGACCACTTCGCCACCACCGAGGCGTTCGCCTTCATCGACGCCGCCCTCGGGTTCATCGGCGCAGTCCCGGACTGACCGATGCCGCGCGGCACGCAGGTCGGAACCTCGATCGATGACGCCCTCGTCGTGTTGCGCCGCGGCGGGTTGGTGGGCATCCCCACCGAGACCGTCTACGGTCTCGCCGCCGATGCCCGCAACGAACAGGCCGTACGACGCATCTTCGCCACCAAGGGGCGCCCAGCCGACCATCCGCTGATCGTGCACATCGCCGACGCGGCACTCGTCGGCCAATGGGCCTGCGATCTGCCGCCGGCCGCCGCGATTCTGGCCGGTGCTTGCTGGCCGGGTCCGCTCACGCTGTTGTTGCGCCGTCGTCCGGACGTACTCGACGCGGTCACCGGCGGGCGCGACACGGTGGGTGTGCGCGTGCCCGCGCACCCGCTCACCGGCGAGTTGCTGGCCCGCTTCGGGGGCGGGCTCGCGGCGCCCTCAGCCAACCTGTTCGGGCAGGTGAGCCCCACGACCGCCGCTCATGTCGCGCACGATCTCGGCGACCTCGTCGATTACGTGCTCGACGGTGGCGCCTGTCCGATAGGGGTGGAGAGCACAATCGTCGACTGCACCACCGCCCCGCCGCAGATCCTGCGTCCGGGTGGAATCTCCGTCGAGCAGATCGTCGCCCTGCTCGGTGAAGGCACGGCCACGAGCGCTGGCGCGGCGCGGGCGCCGGGGATGCTGCCCGCGCACTACGCACCACGGGCGAAGGTGGTGCTCGCCGAGTCTGGCGTCGAGGCCGCCGAACTGGCCGGGGGAGGACACCACGTGCTGATCGTCGACCGCACGGGCGACCTCGTCGAGTACGCCCGCGAGCTCTACTCCGACCTGCGCCGCGCCGATGAGCTGGGCGTCAGCACCATCATCGCCGTGCTGCCGCCAGCGGCCGGACTGGGGCATGCAATCCGCGACCGACTGGCCAAGGCGGCCGCGGCCGGAGCGGCGATCAACGACCGTTGAACGTCGCCGGGCGCTTCTCGATGAACGCGCTCACCGCTTCGCGGAAGTCGTCGGTGTTCAGCAGTGGCAGCAACTGCAAGAAGACGTGGTGCACGTGCTGCTCGAAGGTCTCCGTCTCGGCGGCGCGCATCAAACTCGTGAACGCCCGCACCGCCAGAGGGGCGTTGGCCGCGATCTCTGCCGCCAGCTCACCCACT
>CAUJEE010000122.1 GCA_963169215.1 Actinomycetota bacterium | reverse complement strand
CTCGTCGCGCTTCGGCGCGACCGGCGGATCGTCAGCGGCACGCTCGCCCACGCCCAGCAAGCGGTCGATGTGCGGGTCGTCGAAGTCGTAACTGGGCGTCGGATCGCCGAACGCTCCGTGGAGCTCTTCGAGCACCTTGTCGGGCACGTGATCGGGTGACGGCAGGCGCGGCTCGCTCACACCACCACCCCCGCATGAACTCGTTCTGGTGCATCGGCGAAAGTGGGGTCGGCAAAACCGACGACGCGTATCTCGGTACGCAGAGCGTGGCCAGTAGCGCGCAACACCTCGGCCCGCACGGTGCGGATCACGGCACGCACGTCGGCCGCAGTCGCCCCCGGGCCGGCCTGGATGAAGTTGGCGTGCTTCTCGCTCACCCACGCGCCACCCACACGCGTGCCCTTGAGGCCGAGCCGATCGATGAGCACGGCCGCAGGAACTTCACCGGGGACAGGATTGACGAACACCGACCCTGCATTCTGGCCGCCCGGCTGATGCTCGCGGCGCCACCTCACGATTTCGGCCAACAAAGCCTCCGAGCGCGCCACATCTCCGGGGGCGAGGTGCAGCCGGGCGGCGAGCACCACTTGGTGGTCGGCCAGGTCGCTACCCCGAAAGCGCAGACCAATCGCGCTCGCCGGCAGCCAGCCACGTCGCCCGCTGCGCAGATCGAGCACCTCGGCGCAGTCCAGAGTCGCGGCGATGTCGCTCCCGTGCCCGCCGGCGTTCATGCGTACCGCACCACCGATCGATCCGGGTACGCCGACAGCCCACTCGAGGCCGGTGAGCGCGGCAGCAGCGCAGCGCCG
Source organism: Actinomycetota bacterium (assembly GCA_963169215.1). Taxonomy (GTDB): domain Bacteria; phylum Actinomycetota; class Acidimicrobiia; order Acidimicrobiales; family Ilumatobacteraceae; genus UBA668. The sequence goes on along the minus strand of CAUJEE010000122.1, from coordinate 10,363 downwards.
CGCCAGCACGGGCAACGCCACCGCACCTCCGGCCACCACGTCGCTGCCGTCGAACTCGATCCACTCGCCCAGGGTGGCGAGCGACACGGCGATGCCGGCGAAGCCCTCGTCGGCGACGAGCAGATTGGAACCCCGGCCGACGATCAGCACCGGCAGGTCGAACTCCGCCACCACCTCGCCGAGCAGAGCCAATTCGCTCGCATCGCGCGGTGTGGCGAACACTGCTGCCGGGCCCCCGAGCTTGTAGGTCGTGTAGCGCGCGAGCGGCTCACCACGCGTGGCGAAACGGGCCAGGCGCTCGTAGGCCGAATCCAACGCGGGCGACCCACTCATCCGCGGCCGACCCCGGATCGACCCCGCCGTTCGGCGCGTTCGGCCATCACCTCCTCGGGCAGGGTGGCGATGTCGCCACAGCCCATCGAGATGCACACGTCACCCTCGGTCAATTCGCCGGCGAGGAACTCGACCAGGTCGTCGCGGCGCGGCATCCACGCCAGCCGTGTGCGGGGATGGCGGTCGAGGACGGCGTTGACCAGCAACTTGCCGGTCACACCCGGAATCGGAGTGGTGCCCGAGGAGTAGATGTCGGTGAGCACCACCAGGTCGGCGTCGACGAAGGCCGAGTGGTAGTCGGGCCACATGGTGACGATGCGGTTGAAGCGATTCGGTTGGAACACCGCCACCACCCGCTTCCAATCGTCGCCGCTGAAGCGCGCGGCAGCCAGTACCGCGGCGATCTCCGAGGGCAGGTGGGCGTAGTCGTCGACCAGCGTCGCGCCGGCATCGACGCCGCGTACGTCGAATCGGCGCGCCACGCCGCCGAACCTGGCCAACGCCGCGGCAGCGGCATCGAACGGCACCCCGATCGTCACCGCCATCGCCAGCGCTCCGGTCGCGTTGCGCACGTTGTGGATACCGCGCAGCGGCAGCGAGATCTTGCCCAGCAGCTCGCGGGCGTGGGTCACGCCGAAACTGAACGCGCCGCGCTCGCTGGTCACGTCGACGGCGCGGAACTGGGCCTCCTCGCCCGTCCCATAAGTGATCGCATCGTGGCGAGCAGCCAGTCGGGCAGCCACTGGATCGTCGCTGCACAGCACCTTTGGACCGGCGATCTGCCCCAGATATCGGTCGAAGCCATCGACGATCGCGTCGAACGTGCCGTAGTGGTCGAGGTGGTCGGTCTCGACGTTGGTGAGGATCGTGCCGTACAGCGGCAGGTGCAGGTGGGTGCCGTCGCTCTCGTCGGCCTCCACCACCAGCCACTCACCGCCGGTCCACTGCGCGCCGGTGCCCATGTCGGTCACATCGCCGCCGATGACGAAGCTGGGCCGCAGACCGGCCTCGGCCAGCATCAGCATCAACATCGACGTGGTGGACGTCTTGCCGTGTGTACCGGCAACGCCGATCGAACTCGCCCGCGCGCAGATCGCGGCGAGCATGCCCGATCGATGCATCGAGGGCACACCCACTTTGTCGGCCTCGTCGCGCTCGACGTTGCGCCCGGGGATGGCCGTGCTCCAGGTGATCGCATCGCGGTCGTGCACCAACTCGCGGCGATGGCCGACGTGCACGTCGACTCCCGCCGCGCGGACGCGATCGAGCACGCTGCGTTCGCGGATGTCGCTGCCGCTCACCTCGTGGCCCATCTCCGCGAGGGCGATGGCGATGGCGCTCATCCCCGGACCGCCCACGCCCACCACGTGCAAGCGACGGCGGACCGACAGGTCGATCGGCGGCTTCGGCGGGGCATTCATCGGTCGTCACCAGCTGCACGCTCGATCGCAGCCAGCAGCCGCCCGCTGCGGTGCACCGCCCCCGCCTCGCGAGCCCGACCCGCCAGCGCGGCGAGAGCGGCGCGATCAGTGGACAGGCGATCGATCTCGGCGACCAGCCGATCGGCGGTGAAGTCGGGCTGTTCGATCATGATCGCCGCATCGACCTCGGCCAATACCTGCGCATTGTCGACCTGATGGTTCTCCGCTGCCCCGGGCCAGGGCACCACCAACGCCGGCGCGCCCACCGTTGCCAGCTCGGCAATGGTGCCTGCTCCGGCACGGGTGACGAACAGATCGGCCGCGGCATAGAGCGCCGCCATCCGGTCTTCGTAGCCGATCACGCGGTACAGGATGCCGAGCGCGCCGTCGCGACCGGGCGCGGCGGCATCCAGAAACCGTTCGCCGACGACGTGGTAGACGGCGAGATCGTGCCGCTCGGCGAGCCTCTCCACCGTCTGTGCGACGACGTCGTTCACCGCCGCCGCTCCCAGCGAACCACACACCACGGCCACCACGAACCGATCGGCAGGCAGACCCAACTCGGCGCGGGCTGCATCGCGGGCCACGCCCCGGTCGAGCCGCACCAGTTCGCCGCGCACCGGTGCACCGGTGTGCTCGGCGTGCGGCAGCGACGAACCTTCGAACGCCACCGCGCACACCGTCGCCCGTGGCGCGAGCAGCTTCGACACCAAGCCCGGGCGGCGGTCGTAGGACACCACCACGTAAGGGATCCCGAGTCGGCGAGCAGCCCACGTGGCCGGGAAGCTGCCGTAGCCTCCGAAGTTCACCACCACCTGCGGACGCAGTTCGCGCAGCAGGCGGCGAGCGCCACGCAGCGCCCTCCAGGCCCGCCATGGCAGACGGGCCGTGCTCCACAGATCGCGGGGATGCAGACTGCGCCGCAAGCCGCTGATGTCGAGCAGGGTGTGGGGGAATCCGGTGGGCGGCAGCAGTCGGGTTTCGACGCCGCGGGCCGTGCCCACGTAGTGCACGGTGCTGCGATCGTGGCCCGCGGCGACCAGTGCCTCGGCGACCGCCAGCGCGGGCAATACGTGCCCGGCGGTACCGCCGCCGGTGACCACCGCGTAGGTGCTCATCTGGCCACCGCGATGTTCGTCATCGCACGTTGCGGGCGACGTTGAGCAGCAGCCCGCACGCCGTCAGGGTGACGAACAGCGAACTGCCGCCGGCGGAGAAGAACGGCAGTGTCAGCCCGGTCACCGGCAGCAGGCCGGTGACGCCACCGACGTTGATGATCGTCTGCACCACCAACCAACCGGCGATGCCGCCGGCGATCAGTGCGTGGAATGGCTCGTGCGTCGCCATCGCCACCTGCACACCGGCATAGGTGAGCACCATGAAGCCGCCGAGCACGGCGACGATGCCGATCATCCCCAACTCCTCGGCGATCACGGCGAAGATGAAGTCGGAGTGCGCGAGCGGCAGGAATTCGCCCAACTTGTTGCTGCCCCGCCCGACCCCTGAACCGGTTACGCCACCCTGGGCCATGGCGATCATCGCCTGATAGGTCTGGTAGCTGAGGTGGTCCTTGTGGGCGGCGATGTTCCTGAAGGCGGTGAAGCGCGCCTCGCGGCGCGGGCTCGACATGACGAACGCGTAGGCCGCGCCTGCAGCCAACGCGCCGGCCACCGTCATCACCGTCAACGGGGCGCCGGCGATGAACACCACGGTGAACACGATCGCCGCGAGCACGATCGCCGAACCGAGGTCACCCTGCGCGAGGCACAGTCCGCAGGCCAGTGCGCCGAAGCCGAGCGCGGGCAGCAGTGTGCGGGTGAGCGATGTCATCTCCGCACTGCGCTTGGCGAGCAGATGGGCGCACACCACCAACAGGGCGAGCTTCAAGAACTCGCTCGGCTGGAAGTTGACCGGGCCGACCGACACCCACGAGCTGGCATCGTTGATCCTGTCGCCGATGCCGGGCAAGAACGGCAATAACATCGCCGCGCAGGCGACGTAGAAGGCCGGATACACCGCCCGCCGCCAGCGGCTCATCGGGATCCGCATCGCGCACCACAAGGCAACCACCCCCAGCGAGGCCCACACCAGTTGGCGGTTGAACAGACGCCACGGCGAGTTCTCGCGGTGGAACTGGCTGATCGAGGTGGCCGACAGCACCATCACCAGCCCGAGCATGGTGAAAACGGTGACGACCACCGCGATCACGTAGAAGGCCGTCGGCGGCGGCGTCGTCGAGCGCGCCTCCGCGCGGCGGGTCGGGTGCCGCCGCATCGCCTCCGCTCGCGCCAGGGCGGCACGGCGTCGATCACCGAGAACTGCTGTCATCGGGAAGCAACCTCCTCACGCAGGCCGGCGACGAGACGCCGGAAGTCCTCTCCACGCGCCGGGTATCCACCGTCGGGATACCAGTCGAAGCTGGCACAGGCCGGCGACAAGAGCACCACATCACCCGGCTCGGCCAGCGCCGCTGCTCGACGGACGGCGTCGCCCATGTCACGGGCCACCTGTACCGGGCAATGGGCGGCGAAGACGGCAGCCACCTCCGCCGCTGCTTCGCCGAGGGCCACCACCGCCCGCACCCGCTCGTGCTCGACAGCCAGCGAGGCCAGATCGAGTCCCTTGTTGCGTCCACCGGCGAGCAGGACGATGCGCTCGAAGCCGCGGATGGCCGTGAGCGCGGCATGGGGGCTGGTGGCCTTGGAGTCGTTGTACCAGCGCACCCCGCCGATCTCGCCGAGCGGCTCGATGCGGTGCGGAGGGTGGCAGAAGTCGGCCAACGCAGTTGCCACCTCGGCGACGGTGGCGAGACCGGTCTCGAGCACCAGCGCCGCCGCGGCGAGGGCGTTGGTGATGTCGTGCGGCAACGACCGACTGAGCGCGCCGACATCGGTGATCCGGCCCATCGGCCCCACCAGGCACCCATCCGCAACGCTGTAGTCGACGGCGACATGGTCGGCGCGCGCCGCGCCGAATGTGCGCGTCACCCCGCCGGCCGCGATCAGCGCCCGCGAAACCACCGGGTCGTCGGCGTTGCCGATCGCTACGTCACCGACGCGCCGGTTGGCCCAGATACGCGCCTTGGCCGCGGCGTAGGTGTCGGGCGAGGTGTGCCAGTTCTGGTGGTCGGGGGCGAGATTGAGCCACACCGCGGCCTCGGCGCGGAAACTATCGAGCCAGTTGAGCCGGAAGCTGCTGCACTCGACGACGAACACGTCCGCGTCGCCGGGCAGCGCGGCCACGAGCGGCACCTCGGTGTTGCCCACCGCGGCAGGGTTGCGACCGGCCGTGGCGAGCATGTGCGCGGCCATCAGGGTGGTCGTGGTCTTGCCGTCTGTGCCGGTGATCGCGAGCATCGGCCGCGGCCCTTGCGGGCGCTGCTGCTCCCACTCATAGGCGAGATCGATCTCGGTGCGGATCGGCACCCCGGCGGCGACAGCGGCGTGGATCAGCGGATGTGTCTCGGGCACACCGGGTGCGGGGCACACCATGTCGGCGGCGCCGACCAACTCGGCCAAGTGGCCGGCAGCAGGGCTTTCGACGAGGGTGGTGCCCAGCGACGCGGCCGCAGCTCGCTTGGCCGCGGTGGGAGCGTCGTCGGCGAGCACCACCGCCCACCCGCGCGCCGCGAGGGCGCGGGCCAACGCCTCACCGGTGACGGCGATGCCGTGGACGAGTGCCGTGCGTTGCGTCACCGGCGCCTCACAGGTTCTCCGTCAGGTGGGTGAAGTCGCCGATGAAGATCCCGAGAGCGGCCGCCACACAGATGCCGCTGACGATCCAGAAGCGGATGATCACAGTCGTCTCCGGCCAGCCGAGCAGCTCGAAGTGGTGATGGATCGGTGACATGCGGAACAGCCGCTTGCGTCGGCCGGAGGCCTTGAACACGCCCATCTGCACTGCCACCGAGCCGGCCTCGATGACGTTGATGCCACAGATCAGGATCAACAGCAGGTGGGTGTCGGTGGTGATCGCCAGCAGTGCCAAGGCGGTACCGATCCCGAGTGCTCCGACATCGCCCATGAAGATCCGCGCCGGTGCCGCGTTGTACCACAAGAATCCGGCACAGGCCCCGCCGAAGGCCGCGGCGAAGACTGCCAGGTCGAGCGGATTCACCACCGCGCCGTACACCATCGGGTTGCGAAACGCCCAGTAGGCGATGATCGCGAACGCGAAGAAGCCCATCATCGCCGAACCGCCGGCCAGGCCGTCGAGGCCGTCGGTGACGTTGACCGCATTGCTCGTGCTCCACACGATCAGCCCGGCGAAGACGACGAACGCCGGCCACGGCAGATCCCAACCTGGCAGGTCGGCGCGGGTGAACGACACCGTCTCCGCCACCCCGGTCGCGGCCACCAGCCACCAGGCGAGCGCGATCGACAGGCCGAGGGTGACGTAGCTCTTCTTCTTCCAGAAGATGCCTCGGTTGTGCGACTTGCGCACCTTGATCGCGTCGTCGAGCAGGCCCATCGCGGCCATCACGACCACACCCACCCACATGATCTTGACCTGGTCGGAGAAGGCGATGCCCGGGCGTAGGTGGGCCAAGAAGTACCCGACCGCGGCGGCGGCGATGATCGCCAGCCCGCCCATCGTGGGGGTGCCCGCCTTCGTCATGTGATGCTCGGGGCCGAGGTCGTCCTTGCCGAGGATCGGCTGGCCCTTGCCGCGGGAGCGAAACGCGGTGATCAACTCGCGCGAGCCGAGCAGCGACACGATCATCGCTGCTGTGGCCGCGATCATCACCGCGATCACGTCCCGCCCCCCAGCAACCGGCGCACGACGTCGCGGTCGTCGAAGGGCCGCATTTCTGTACCGATCGTCTGCGACGTCTCATGGCCTTTGCCGGCCACCACCACCACATCACCGTCGGCGGCCATCGACAGCGCGACGTCGATCGCGGCACGGCGGTCGGGTTCGATCACAACTCGGGCACGGTAGTCGTCGGGCACCCCCGCGAACACGGCATCGATGATGTCGAGCGGACGCTCGGAGCGCGGGTTGTCAGAGGTGATCACCACCTTGTCGGCGTGGGTGGCCGACACTGCTCCCATCTGCGGGCGCTTCTCGCGGTCACGGTCGCCGCCGCACCCGAAGACGACCACCAGTCGGCCGCGGGTGACTCTGCGCGCCGCGCGCAGCACCGCGGCCAACCCATCGGGGGTATGGGCGAAGTCGACGATCACATCGAAGGGCTGCCCGGCATCGATCGCCTCGAAGCGTCCCGGCACAGGTGGGGCGGTAGCCAGGCCGCGGGCGATCGACGCCGGCTCGACCCCGAGGGCGGCCGCCGCGCCCGCCGCAGCGAGACTGTTCATCACATTGAACTCCCCGCCGATGCCGACGGTGATGTGCTCGCCGCGCCACAAATACTCGTGGCTACGTGCGCTGACGCGCACGCGCTGCGCGTCGGCGGACGAGAAGGTATCGATCGGGATCTGTGCCGACGCGGCCAACTGCTGCCCGTAGGGGTCGTCGATGTTGACGACCCCCCGTGCACTGAGCCGCGGCGTGAACAGTTCGGCCTTGGCCGCGTAGTACTCGTCGATCGTGCGGTGCAGGTCGAGATGGTCGCGGCCGAGGTTGGTGAATACCGCCACCGCGAACTTGCATCCGTCCACGCGGTGAAGCGCGAGCGCGTGCGACGACACCTCCATCGCCACCGCAGCCTGCCCCGCATCGCGGAACCCGGCGAGCAGCCCTTGCAGCTCGGGTGCCTCCGGCGTGGTGTGCCTACCGGTGAGCGTGCCGATCACCCCGCAAGGCATCCCTGCCACGTCGAGGATCGCGGCGAGCAGGTTGGTGGTGGTGGTCTTGCCGTTGGTGCCGGTGATGCCCGCAACGACGAGCGACTGCGATGGGTGCCCGTGGAACGCATCGGCGAGCTGCCCCATCGCGGCGCGGGTGTCGGCCACGACCAGTTGCGGCACGCCCGGTTCGCCGGCGCCCGCTGCTGAGCCGACGGGGTGATCGACGAGCAAGGCGACTGCGCCTGCACTCACCGCCTCCGTCGCGAAGTGGTGACCGTCGGTGCTCGCCCCACGCAGGCAGCAGTAGAGGGTGCCCGGCGCGACGCGACGCGAGTCGTAGGTCAGCCCCTCCACCAGCGCCGCGCCGGCGAGGCCCAGCGGGTCGTGCAGGGTCGCGGAGATTCCACTGGCAGCAACCAGGTCAGCGAGCGGGCGGGCCATGACTCACCCCGCACATCCCGTGTCGCCCGGGGTGGGCATCACCTGCAACTGGTGGACCGCGGCGGTCGCGACGGTGGTGAACAGCGGCGCGGCAGCGGTGCCGCCGAAACGGTCGCGCGAGGTCGGATCGGGCTGGTCGATGGTCACCAGGATCGTCACCTGTGGATTCTGCGCAGGGAAGAAGCCGACGAACGATGCCCGGTACTGACGGTCGCCGGCCTCGCCATAGGTGCCGCCGTCCTGCAGCTTGTAGGCGGTGCCGGTCTTGCCCGCCACCGAGAGGCCATCGATGCGCGCCCCCTTGCCGGTGCCCTGGCAGACGACATCGGTCATCAGCGACGTCATCGTCGCCGCGGTCTGTGGTTGCAGTACCTGGCGGGTGGGCGAAGGCGGAGTTTCGACTACTTCCCCGTCGTCGCCGATCGTCGCCAGCAGCAGCTTGGGAGCCACATACACACCGCCGTTGGCAACCACGTTCACCGCCGCCGCCAACTGCAGGGCAGTGGCCGAGTAGCCGTAGCCGAAGGTGATGGTCGCCTTCTCCGTTCCCTGCAACTCCTCGGCGGGCTTGATCAGGCCGCCGCTCTCCCCCGGGAAGTCCAAAGCGGTCGGCTCCCCGAAGCCGAAAGCGTCCATGTAGTCGCCGAGTCGCTCCACACCGACGCGCTCGCTGAGCAGCAGCGTGCCGATGTTCGACGAGTGCACGATGATGTCGTGCAGCGTCATCGGCTGCAGGCCGTGGCGTTCGGCGTCGTTGATCGTCTTCTCCCACTCGGTGTCCTTGTCGAAGACGATCGTGCCGGGCACATCGATGGTGGTGTCGGGAGTGGCCGATCCGGTGTCGAGCACACTCGAGATGCTGAACACCTTGGCCACCGAGCCGGGTTCGAAAGCTTCGACTGCCGCGAGGTTGGCCGACGTGACGGCGGCGGTGCCGTCGTCACCGCGCTTCACGTTGGCGATCGAGTAGATCTCACCGGTGGCGACGTCCATCACGACCACCGTGCCGCCCTCAGCCTTCAACTCCTCCACCCGCGCGACGAGAGCCTGCTCCACCTGGAACTGCAGCGATCGATCGAGGGTGAGCACCAGGTCGTCGCCGGGGATCGGCTGCCTGGTCACGGCGTCGGCCCCGGGGATCGAGTGCCCCTCGCGGTCGTGCTCGCGAACGCGCTCGCCGTTGACGCCGGTGAGCAATTCGTCGTACTGCATCTCGATGCCGGCGATGCCCTTGCCGTCGATGTCTGTGCGCCCGAGGACGCTGCGACCCACCTCGCCGCTGGGCATGATCCGCATGTCTTCCTGGATCATGTCGATTCCGGGAAGGTCGAGGGCGAGCACCGCATCGGCGAGCGCGTCGTCGACCTGGCGGGCCACATAGGCGAAGCTCTTCTCCTTGGCGAGGAAGCTCTCGTACAGCGACTTCTGCTTCTCGATCGAAAGCCCCAGCATGTTCGCGAGCACGGTCACTGTGCCCGCCGCATCCTCCACCAACTTCGGGTTGGCGATGATCGTCGCGGAGGGAACGCTCAACGACAGTTCGCCGCCGTCGCGGGCGAAGATCGTTCCGCGCCGGGCGTAGAGCACCGACTCGGTCGTGCGCTGCGCCTTGCCGGCGGCACGCAATGCCTCCGACCCAGTCGTCTGCAGGATGGCGACGCGACCGACGACAGCCGCGAACAGCAACATGGCGACGATGAACAGCGCGACCAAACGCCTGCGGGTGTTGCCCGAGCGCAGGCGGAGCAGCGGCGGCGGCGGGGGCGGAGCGATTACGGCTCGGCGCTGGCGGGCATGACCGGCGGCGGAGGCAGCCTTGGCGCGGCGCGTGCCGGTCGCGGTGCGCAGCGGTGCCGCCGGCCGCGCCCCCAAGCCGCGGGAGGCACTCCCCGACCGAGACGGGCCGTGTGATGCTCGGCGTGGAGCCGGTGACGTCGCCCGCGATGTGCGAGACGAAGACGACGTCGCCCGCGACGTGCGAGACGACGACGCCGACGTCCGCGCCGTGCGAGACGAAGACGAAGACGTCCGCGAACGCGACGAACTCACGCTCGAGGCGCGCGACCCCGGTGTCGATGCGGCCCGCGATGTGCGTGACGATGAGGTCGCCCCCGACGTGCGTGCGACCTTGGACGGTGCGCTGCGAGCCGCGGCGCGCCCCGAAGCCGCACCGGCACGTCCGTGGGCGCGCGAGCCACGCACCACCTCGCCGCGGCGGGTGGTGGTCGCCTGGCGTGCGGCGGGGCGGCGACGGGGCCCGAGGTTCATGGTTCGGCCTGCACCTGCGCCTTCACGTCGGCGTACTCCTCGAACTCCTCGCCGTCACCACCGGTGCCGGCTCCCGAACGCTGCACGGTGGCCACATCGTCGGCACCGAGTTGAACGAAGTCTGTCTGCAACGCCGGTTCCATGCCCAGC
>CAUJEE010000121.1 GCA_963169215.1 Actinomycetota bacterium | reverse complement strand
GCTACCTCGACCACCTCGACGACACCACCGTGCCCGACGACGACACGGTGATGGCGGTGAGCGGTGGCTGACCCCGATCACCGCATCGACCTGGTGAGCGCTCCGGCCGTGGTGCTGGCCAGCGGATCGCCGCGCCGCAAGGAACTGCTCGCCCAGTTGGGGGTGCGCTTCGCCAGCGCCGCACCCGACGTCGACGAGACACCCCACGCGGGCGAGCGCGCGGTCGACTATGTCAGGCGCGTCGCCGCGGCCAAGGTGCTGGCCGTCGCCGCGCCACCCGACACGCTGGTGATCGCCGCCGACACCACGGTGGAGATTGACGGCGACATCCTCGCCAAGCCTGCCGACGGCGCCGATGCGGCGGTCATGTTGCGCAGGCTGTCGGCCCGCACCCACCAGGTGCACACCGGCGTGGCGCTGCGGCGCGGCGCCGACCGCGCCGCCGAGGTGGTCACCAGCCTGGTCACCTTCAGCCCGCTCACCCCGGCGATGGTCGAGTGGTACGTCGCCACCGGCGAGCCGCTCGACAAGGCCGGCGCCTACGCCCTGCAAGGGGCGGGCGGGGTCTTCGTCGAGCGGGTGCAGGGCAGCGTCAGCAACGTCGTCGGGCTGCCGCTGGCGACGGTGGTGCGCCTGGCCCACCGTCTGGGCGTCGATCTGCTCACCCACCGCCGTTAGCACTCGCGGGCAGCGGTTGCTAACGGCCCCTCGCCGCGCCTAACCTGGCACTCACCCCGGCCGAGTGCTAACGCTCGCCGGGATCATCCACAGCTGAGTGCACTTGTCAACGAAAGGCCGCACCAATGAACCTCAAGCCCCTCGATGACCGCATCGTCGTGAAGCCCAACGAGGCCGAGCAGACCACCGCGTCGGGTCTCGTGATCCCCGACACCGCCAAGGAGAAGCCCCAGCAGGGCGAGGTGCTCGCCGTCGGCCCCGGCCGCTGGAGCGACGACAAGGGCGCGCACGCGCCTCTCGACGTGAAGGTCGGCGACACCGTGCTGTACAGCAAGTACGGCGGCACCGAGGTGACCGTCGACGGCAAGGATCTGCTCATCCTCACCAGCCGCGACGTGCTCGCGATCGTGCAGAAGTGAGCGTCTGAACCCACATGGCAAAGCAACTGAAGTTCCACGATGAGGCGCGTCGCGCCCTCGAAGCCGGGGTGAACAAGCTGGCCGACACGGTCAAGGTCACCCTCGGGCCCAAGGGCCGCAACGTCGTGCTCGACAAGAAGTTCGGCGCGCCGACGATCACCAACGACGGCGTGTCGATCGCCAAGGACGTCGAGCTCGACGACCCGTTCGAGAACATGGGCGCGCAGTTGGTGAAGGAGGTCGCCACCAAGACCAACGACGTCGCCGGTGACGGCACCACCACCGCCACCGTGCTCGCCCAGGCGATGGTTGGTCACGGCATGCGCAATGTCACCGCCGGGGCCAACCCGATGGGCCTCAAGAAGGGCATCGAGAAGGCGGTCGCGGCCGCTGTCGAGAGCATCAAGAGCCAGGCCGTCAACGTGGAGGACAAAGAGCAGATCGCTGCTGTCGCCACCATCTCGGCTGCCGACGCAAGCATCGGCGCGGTCATCGCCGACGCGATCGACAAGGTCGGCAAGGACGGCGTGGTCACCGTCGAGGAGAGCAACACCTTCGGCACCGAGCTCGAGTTCACCGAAGGCATGCAGTTCGACAAGGGCTACCTCTCGCCCTACTTCGTCTCCGACCCCGACCGTCAGGAGGCGATCCTCGACGACGCCTACATCCTGATCAACTCGGGCAAGATCAGCACGGTGCAGGCAATGCTGCCCGCGCTCGAGGCAGTGATGAAGTCGGGCAAGCCCTTGCTGATCATCGCCGAAGACATCGAGGGTGAGGCCCTCGCGACGCTGGTGGTCAACAAGATCCGCGGCACGTTCAACAGTGCAGCGGTCAAGGCCCCCGGTTTCGGCGACCGTCGCAAGGCAATGCTGCAGGATCTGGCCGTGCTCACCGGTGGCCAGGTGATCAGCGAGGAGGTCGGTCTCAAGCTGGAGAACGTCACCCTTGATCTGCTCGGGCGCGCCAAGCGCATCATCATCACCAAGGACGAGACAACCATCGTCGACGGTGCCGGCGAGACCGACGACGTGGCCGGTCGCATCAACCAGATCAAGGCCGAGATCGAGAACACCGACTCCGACTGGGACCGCGAGAAGCTGCAGGAGCGGCTGGCCAAGCTGGCCGGCGGTGTCGCCGTGATCAAGGTCGGCGCGGCCACCGAGGTGGAGCTGAAGGAGAAGAAGCACCGCATCGAAGACGCCGTCTCGGCCACTCGCGCGGCCATCGAGGAGGGTGTTGTCGCTGGTGGCGGCACTGCCCTGGTGCGTGCCCGCCCCGCCGTCGCCAAGGTCGTCGACTCGCTGGAGGGCGACGAGAAGACCGGGGCCAAGACGGTGTGGGAGTCGCTGGTGGCGCCCGCCAAGCTGATCGCCGACAACGCCGGGCTCGAAGGCGCGGTCACCACCAAGGAGGTGGAGGCGGCCAAGGGCAACATCGGCCTGAACGCGGCCACCGGTGAGATGACCGACCTGGTGAAGGCGGGCATCATCGACCCGGCCAAGGTGACCCGCGCCGCGCTGCAGAACGCAGCGTCGATCGCGGCCTTGGTGATCACCACCGAGTGCCTCGTCGCCGACAAGCCGGAGAAGGCTCCGCCGATGCCCGCCGGTGGCGGCATGGGCGGCGGCATGCCCGGCATGGGCATGATGTGAGTCATCGATCACGCTGAACCCTCGGGTTCGAACGACGGCCCCGGTGCGAGCTCCTCGCCCGGGGCCGTTGCGCGTGTGCAGCCGGATGGTCGGGCGCTTGGTGGATACGATCACGACCCATGGCTGAGCGTGCGAAGCGACCGTTCTGGATGCACCAACTCGTCGAGTACATCCTCGGCGGGGCGCTGGTGGCCAGTGGGTTGCAGAGCCCCGATCCACTCGTGCCCGCCGTCGTGGGCGGTGTGGTGCTGCTGTTCGCGGCGAGCACCAAGGGGGCGATGAGTGCCTTCCGCCTGCTCGATCGACGTCTGCACCGCTGGCTCGATCCGGTGTTGGTGCTGGTGCAGATCGCCGCTGCCCTGCAACCGTGGGTGAGCGTCGACAACGCGACCCGGGCGATCATGGTGGCGATTGCCGTGGTGCATGCGGTGGTGTGGCTGGGCAGCAGCTTCACCGAGAAGCCCAAGCGGGCCAAGAACGCGGCGAACGCGGCGAACCCGGCGAGTGGTGCGAGCGGGGCGGGTGCCGGTTCCTCTGGTGCGAGCGGGGCGACCGGTGAGAGCGACCTGAGTACCGCGATCGGGCAGAAGGCCGGCCGGCTGGTAGGCGGCGGGGTGAGCATGGTGCGCGCGGCCAAAGCCAAGCGCGACGCGAAGAACGCCTGACCACCCACTCCCCGCTCACCCGCCCGCCCCCTTGTTGGTCGTCTGTGTCATCGATCTGCCTCGGTCGTTCGTGGTTGGGGCATGACAGAGACGGGATGGGGGGACGGGAGCGGGGGACGCGAGCGGGGAGCGGGGGTGGGGGAGGGGTCGGTAGCCTGGCCGCATGGCATTCGAAGCACCGGCCCCCGACCTCGGCAAGCTGATCAGCGCGTGGGAGGAGTGGGAGCGCGGCGAACAGACCCCGGGCAAGGTGATCGCCGCGCTGAAGACTGCCGGACTGGCGACGATCTTGCACCAACTGGTCGACAGCGGCTGGACCCCGTCGTCCTGACCTGCGTGCGGGCGCGGCGATGACACGGCGAGCCGGGGGCCGTCAGCAGATCCCGCGCCCCGACGAATGGCGCTCTGGCGGGCCGCCGCCGTGGCCGGTGCCTTCGCCTGCGCTCGACGCGGCTCGCGCTCTCGACCGCCTGCACGACCTGTTCGACCGCGAGCCGGCCGGAGCCCCCGAGGGCGAGGGGTCGCCGTCGGCGGTGCTGGTGCTGCTCGCCGATGGTCCCGACGGAGCCGAACTGCTGCTCACCCGCCGCCCGTGGCACATCCGCACTCACAAGGGCGAGGTGAGCTTTCCCGGCGGCCGGCTCGACCGTGGCGAGACCTTCGAGCGGGCGGCGTTGCGCGAGGCCCACGAGGAGGTGGGCCTCACGCCCGACGAGGTGCAATTGGTGGGGCGCTTGCCCGCGATTCGGCTGGCTGTGAGCGACACCTGGGTGGTGCCGGTAGTCGCCCGCATCGCGCAGCCGCTCGAACTGGTGGGCCACGACGCCGAAGTCGACCGCGTCTTCTGGGTGCCGCTGCACGACTTCACCCTGCCGGGCACGTTCCACGAGGAGCACTGGACCCGCTTCGACATGCCCGGCGGCACGCTGCGCAACATCTCGATCCTGTTCTTCGACCTCGACGACGAGACCGTGTGGGGCCTCACCGCGCGCGTCATTGCCGCCATGCTGGAGGCGCTCTACACGCCCGGCGGGAGGGGCCTAAGGTTGTTCTCGGCATGAACGTGCGCTCAGCCGTCCTGTTCGGAGGTGTGCTGGTGCTCACCGCCGCGTGCGGCCCGGGCGTGTACCGGCTGCAGCAGATGCTGGCCGAGATCGGCCACTCGATCACCGCCGACGGCCAGTTCGGGCCGGCCACCGAGGCGGTGGTGAAGCAGTACCAGCAGGGTCGGGGGCGCTGGCGGTGAACGGCATCGTCGATGCGACGCTGTGGGCCGACCTCGACTACCAGTCGACGGCGTGACACTCCAGGCCGTGGTCACGGCCCGCCCAGCCACCTCACCGCGGCGTAGAAGGTGTCGGCCCAGCGCCGGCAACTGCTGCGCAGCCACCATGCCCGCACGGCACAGTGGTTGCGCATGTCGACCAAGAGCTGGCGATCGACACGCGCTCGATTGGTCGCATTCCAGAAGCGCCCGGCCCCGTACCAGCGGTCGAGCAGCTTGAGGTTGCGGTAACCGAAGTCGTGGCGGCGACACGAGTTGCGAAAGTCGAAGCTGATTCCGGTGCTGCCCACCAATGGCGCCGAGCAGTAGTCGGTGCTCCAGTCGAAACGCCTGTCGCCCGACGAGCGGGCGTCGTTGACGAACTGCCACAGGCTGATCGCGAACAGCTCGCGCTGCACGTACCGCCAGTCGCTCGCCGCGTCGTGGGCGGGCACGGCCGGGTGCGCAGCCAGGTGAGCAGCCAGGTGAGCGGCTGGACCGGCTGGCAGTGGACCGGCTTGCAGGCGGCCGGCGGTGGCCGGCGAGAGGACGGTCAGGATGCTCGTGACCGCGACGAGCACTGCGAAGCGCTTGCGCATCGTGTGCTCCCAGGGAGAAGCCGAGTGAGGCTCGGCGGAACTGTGGACCGAGCGGTCGATGGCACCCTGTGTCGAACGCCGGGCGTGCGGCCGATTCAACCGGCGGCGAGGCGCTGCAACAACTCCCACGCGGCACGAACATCGCCGGCGGCTGTGGTGCGCCCGCCGACGGAGATGCGGCAGGCCACCTTGCCATCGAGCACCGTGCGCGTCAGCAGCACCTCGCCGCTGGCGTTGGCCTGCGAGATGAGGGTGTCGGTTGCGGCGTTGGCGTCGGGCTCGCCCTCGCGCAGTCGCACGCACAACAGGTTGAGCGGGTGCGGGGCGACGATCTCGAATCGCGGGTCGGCGGCCACCCACTCGGCCAGTTCGGCGGTGAGCGCCACGTGCCGACGGATCATGGCGACCGCCTCGGCCACCCCACCCGCGCGGATGGTGAACCACAGCTTGAGCGCCCGGAAGCGGCGCCCGAGGGGCACCTGCCAGTCGCGGTAATCGATCGCTGCCCCCGACTCGGCCGCCGCCGAGCGCAGGTACTCGGGCAGGATGCTGAGGGCACCCAACAGGGCGGCGCGGTCGGCCACCCAGAACAGGTTGCAGTCGAAGTTGACGCCCATCCACTTGTGCGGATTGGTGGTGTAGCTGTCGGCCAGCTCAACCCCTTCGTTCACCCAGCGATGCTCGGGGGCGAGCGCGGCGATGCCGCTCATCGCCGCGTCGACATGCAGCCACAGCCCTTCGCGGCGGGTGATCGAGCCGATCTGCGGCAATGGGTCGAAGGCCAGCGAGCTGGTGGTGCCGCGGGTGGCGCACACCCAGAACGGCACCAGCCCGGCGGCGCGGTCGGCCGCGATCATCCGCTCGAGTTCACCGGGCACCATCGCGAACGCCTCGTCGTGGGGCACCACTCGCAACCGTTGCGCACCGATGCCGGCGATGCGCAGGCCCTTCTCGATGCTGCTGTGCGCCTGCGAAGTGGCGTAGGCGACGAGATGGGTGGTGTCGCCGTCGGTGTTCACCTGCCCGCCGGTGGCCCGCCAGCGGGCGGCAAGGATCGAGCTGAGAGTGGCCTCGCTGGCCGACCCCTGGATAACCCCGCCGCCGTGGGTGCTGGTGGAGCGTAGTGACGGGGGCAGGCCGAGCAGCTCCTGCATCCAGTCGAGCATCAGCGTCTCCACCTCTGTGCATGCCGGGCTGGTGACCCAGCTCATCCCCTGCACGCCCAAGCCGGCCGCAGCCACCTCGCCGAGAATCGAGGGATAGCTGATGTTGGCCGGGAAGTAGGCCATGAACGACGGGTGCTGCCAGTGGGTGATGCCCGCCAGCACCACCCGATCGAGATCGGCGAGCACGTCAGCGAACGACTCTGCCTGCGTGGGCGGGTGTTCGGGCAGGGCGGCGCGGATGTCGCCGGGCTGCACCGTTGAAGCCACCGAGTGGCGCGCCACCCCCTCCAGGTACTCGGCTATCCAGTCGATCAGCGCGTGGCCGTGCACGCGGAACTCGTCGGGTGTCACACCATCGACGCTAATGGCGAGGGCCGCGACTACTGCGGGTCGGCGTCGCCCTCTCTGTTGCCCTCGCCGCCGGTCGTGGCGCCGCCGGGGCTGCCGCCGGGGCGGCCGCCGTCGAGGCCGGCGTTGACGATCTCGTCACGGCGGCGCACCAGGCGGGCCACGCGCCAGGCGATGAACGCTACGCCGAGCACCAGCGCGAGCATCACCAGGTACTGCCGCCAGCCGCCTTTGTCGGGGCTGCCGCAGTTGGGCCGTTCGAGCAGGCCGACGCAGTCGCCGACGTCCTGCTCGTCGGGCAGGAAGTCGTTGTCGCCCAGCCCGGTGCCGTCCGGCACCGTGTCGCCTGGCACCGTGCTCACAGGTGTCGCCGTCGCCGTGGCGGTGGTTGCCACTTGTCCGGGCGGGGCGGCGTGTGCAGCGGCCGCGCCGCCGGCGGCAAGCAGCGCGAAGGCGAGCGCCACAGTCGCCACCTGGGCAACACCCGCGCAACGGTGTCGCCAGGCGCTGCCGATCGGAGCAGCGGAAGCAGACGGTGCAGAGGAAGCAGACGGAGCAGACGGAGCAGACGGAGCAGGGCGTGTCATGGCCACCCATCGTCGCAGCACGCATCGCCGATTCCCACCGCAATCGGACAAGTCGTCGGCCATTTGCGCGGGGAGCGGCGGCGGGGAGGCGGGGCGGCGCGAGGGCCAGCATCTACGATCGGCGGATGGTGCGCACACAGACGGTGCTGGTAGTGGATTTCGGGGCGCAGTACGCGCAGCTCATCGCCCGGCGGGTGCGCGAGCTCAGCGTCTTCTCCGAGATCGTGCCCCACCGCATCACTGCGGCCGAGGTGCAGGCCAAGGCACCGTCGGCCATCATCCTCAGCGGCGGGCCCAAGAGTGTGCACGTGGAGGGCGCCCCCGCGCTCGACCCGGCGATCTACGACTTGGGCGTGCCCATCCTCGGCATCTGTTACGGCCACCAGCTGATCGCCCAGCAACTCGACGGCACGGTGGGCCGCGGTTCGCGCGGCGAGTACGGGCGAGCGAAGGCCACCCGCGTCGGCGAGTGCGCGTTGCTGGCCGGCACCCCCGCCGAGCAAGAGGTGTGGATGAGCCACTTCGACGCGGTCACCGAGGCCCCCGCCGGATTCACCGCCACGGCCAGCACCCCCGACGCCCCGGTGGCGGCGATGGAGCACCCCGGCCGCCGCATCTACGGCGTGCAGTGGCACCCGGAGGTGGTGCACAGCCCGCACGGGATGCAGGTGTTGCAGACCTTCCTGCACGACCTCGCCGGCTGCGAACCAAATTGGACGATGGGCTCGATCATCGACGAGCAGGTGTCCGCGGTGCGGGCGCAGGTGGGCGACGGGCGGGTGATCTGCGCGCTCAGCGGAGGTG
>CAUJEE010000120.1 GCA_963169215.1 Actinomycetota bacterium | reverse complement strand
CGGGCACGTGCGGGTGCTGGTGAGTCAGCTCGTGGTGCTGGTGGTGGTGCGTGTGCCGGCCGACCACGGCTGGCTCGTGCATGTGACCGTGGTGGTCATCGTGCTCGTGCTCGTGTGTGTGCTCGGTGGGTTGGTGGTGGTGCGGGTGCTCGTGGTGGCTGCCGAGCACGAACGCCACCCCACCGGCGGCGATACCGAACGCGACCAGCTCGCGCCAGGCCAGCGGGTCGGCGAACACCGTCCAGGCGACGATGGTGCCCACGAAGGGGGCGATGGCGAACACCAACTGGCCGCGCGCCGCGCCCAGCTCACGGGCCCCGGCCACCCACAAGGTGATCGACAGCCCGTAGCCGACGGCACCGATGGCGAGGGCGAGCAGCGTCGGCCCGAGCGCGGGCGCGGCGGTGGTGGCCAGCCCGATGGCCAGGTTGCTGCCGCCGGCGATCGTGCCCTTGGCGACGGTGATGTGGCTCGGTCGCAGTTGGTCGATCGCCGCGGTGGCGCTGTTGTCGACCGCCCAGCACAAGCAGGCGCCGGCGATCACCAGCGCGCCCCAGCGCACGTCGTGGCTCGGCGACCAGGTGAGCACCGCGCTGCCCGCAACCACCAACCCGGTGCCCACCAGCACGTTGCGCCCGAGGTGCTCGCGGAACACGAGGCCGGCGACAAGGGTGGTGAAGACCAGCTCGAGGTTCAACAGCAGCGAGGCAGTGGAAGCGGGCACGCGGTGCAGGCCGACCGCCAGCAGCACCGGGCCCAGCGCACCGCCGAGCACCACCGCCAGGCTGAGATTGGGCAGCGACCGGCGGACCGCGTCGCGGGTGGGTCGCACGCGGGCCGCCAGCGGCGCAACTGCCACGGCCGCGCCGATGTAGAGCAGGCCGGCAAGGGTGAACGCGCCCATGTCGTCGGTGAGTTGCGCGGCGGCGGGAGCGGACACACCGAACAGCACCGCCGCCAGCCCACAGCGCATCACGCCCGCGGCCATCCTGCTGCTCGCCGGGCCGGTACCCGTGTCGGTGGTACCGCCGGGGCCGGTGACCCGGCCGGGCTCGTTGCCGGGGGTGGGATCGTCGGCGGCGGTCACGACTTGGTGGCGATGCCTTCGAAGGTGCGACCCACCAACTCGGGGAACGAATGGCGGTACGAGCGCACTTCTTCGGTGAAGAAGCCGGCGGCGGCGATCAGCTCGGGTATCGGCCGGTCGAGGCGGCAGCCGCCGGCCAGCTTGCCCCACAGCGGGCTGATTCGCTGCTGGCGGCGGGCCGAGCGCGGGTTCGGCGAGCGACCGTGCTCGACGAAGTGCAGCGCACCGCCGGGGCGCAACACGCGGTGCATCTCACCCAGGGCACGTTGCACGTCGGGGATCGTGCACAGCGTCCAGGTGACCAGCACGTGGTCGATGCTCTCGTCCTCCAACGGCAACTGCTGCCCATCGAGGCCGACGAACTCGACCGGTACCTCGCTCGCCGCCAACCGCTGCGCGGCCAATCGCCGCCCGTGCACCGCCGGATCGACGGCCACCAGCCTGGTGACCTCTCGCGGCAGGTGAGGCACGTTGCGGCCCGAGCCGAAACCCACCTCCAGCACCTCGCCCTGCAGGCCACCGGCCACGCGCGCCCGCACCCCCTCGGTGTGTTTGCCGAGCGCGACATCGACCACCCGCGGCAACAAGCGATCGGTGTACCAGCCCACGGTCACCACCGTAGCGACAACCCGCTGGCTGGGCAGGCCCGGCCTGGCTGGCCCAGGACGGCATGGGCCGTCGGCCACTTCCCGCCGGAGGGTGAGAGTGCGAGTACGCCGCGTGTCCGTGCCGGCGAAGTGGTGCGCGGCGAGTTGGTCGCTCGACGCTTCGGTGCTCGCGCCGCCCGCGGGCGGGGGTCGCCTGCCCCTAGCTCTTGCCCGCCAGGACATCGTTCCGCTGTGGTGGAGGTGGTTGGGCCGCCTGGACATCGTTCCGTTTATGGAGGTCGGGTTCCGTCAGGACATCGTTCCGCTCAGCGCAGGATGCGGGAGAGGTTGAAGTCGCCCTGGTGGATGATTTCGCCGTCGAGGGTGACGACGGTGAGGTGCCGGGCGCGGACCCTGATGATCGCGGTGACGTAGCGGTGGGTGTGCTCGTCGGCGATGGTGATGCGTTTGCCGAACAGCTCGAGTTGACGGTTCGAGCGGATGTAGCGGACAACCTCGATCCGTCCTTGGGCGGGCAGTCTGGTGGGTGGCAGGTACGCGGTCGACAGCGGCCGGTGCTGTCTGTTGTGCCACATCTGGTTGGGGCTCGCGCCGTTGTGGGTCGAGTAGCGGTGGTGGGTGTTGTGGAACTCGATGAACGCGGTGTTCTCGGCGCGCAGGTGGTCGACACTGGTGAAGGTTTCGGTGCGGAAGAACGACTTGTCCCACACGTCGTTGAAGTGTTCGATGACACCGTTGCGCCATGGTTCACGTAGCGGGATGAACCGGGGCACGATGCCGAGGTCGAGGCAGGTCGCGACGACAGGTCCGAAGTGCTGCCAGGCCGGTTGGATCCCGCCCCGGAAGTTGGCGTGGTTGTCGAACTGGGCGACGACCGGCAGGCCGACCCGAGACCAGATCCCCACCAGGGCTTGGGCGAGCAGCGGCGGGCGCAGCTCGGTGACGATCTCGTTGCCGGCCAGATGGGAACCGACATCGATCAGGTTCAAGGTGTGGAACTGGGCGGCACCGAACAGGTGTCGAGGGCCGATCATGTCGATCTGATGCAGGTCGCCCGGTTCGACAGCGACCGGGACCGGGTAGGGCACATGCTTGGACACATAGCTGGCCTGCCGGCGACGAGGTCGGGCGACACCGGCACGGGCCAGGACATGTTCGATCGTGCGTGCTGGTGGGATCTCGGCCACGCCGAGCCGGCGCAGCTCCCACTGGATCGCGAGTGCCCCATACTGGGCTCGCGGGTTCGCG
>CAUJEE010000119.1 GCA_963169215.1 Actinomycetota bacterium | reverse complement strand
GTCGCCGGCGGCGACGTCGATCGCGATCAGCGAGGGGAGAATCTGCTCGGCGTCGGGGTTGCGTGTGCGCTTGGCCGATTCGTAAGTGGGCCAGTTCACGAACAGCACCGGGCTCACCGAGAAGTTGATGTCGCGGGCGAGGCCGACAACCGTGATCTGCACGCCGTCGGGCTGCACCTGCACCACATCGCCGATGTCGTAACCGTCGGCGCGATCCTTCTCGCTGGCCACCGCCTCGCCGTCACCCGCGGGCAGGCGTCCTTCCACCAGCGTCGTCGGCGCGCCGGTGCGGCCCAGTTCGTAACCGAAGATCACCGTGTCGCGCTGGTCGCCGCCGGCGGTGACGGTGAAGGTGGCCTCGCCCAGCGGCGACGCGTCGGCCACCCCGTCGACAGCGGCGATCGCCGCTGCCTGCGCGGGCAGGATGATCGAGCCCTCGACGTTCTTGCGCGCCTGGTCGTTGAACACCAGCACCTCACCCGACTGGTTCTTGATCGCGCCGATGAACTGATTGACCAGCCCGGTGAGCAGCGCCTGCTGGAACAGGATGAGGAACACGAGCAGACCCACCGCACCGGCAAGCAACCCGAAGCGCAACTTGGCGCGTCTCATCTCCTGCAGGGCAAGGAACATGCGAGGCATTAAACCGGCGCAACCGGCCAACCCTCCACCCAGGCGATGCGGCCAAGCAGACATTGCGGAGAGATCGCGGTCACAATGCGCACGGCACGCACGACCCTGTGCACCACCGGGCTCGTTCCGCTGAACCGCCGGGCCGCCCGTCTGGCATAGCCTGGCAGGCATGGACCTCCATGTCACCCCGTTGGCCGAGATCGCTCCCAAGGTGGCCGCCGCCCGCGCCGCGTACGACTCGGGCCGCACCCGCCCCCGCGCCTGGCGCAAGGCCACCCTGCAACGCATGCTGTCCGTGATCGACAGCCACGAGCAGCGACTGCTCGACGCCCTCGCGGCCGACTTCGGCAAGCACCCGCACGAGGCGTGGCTCACCGAGGTTGCCTTCGTCAAGGCCGAGATCGACTTCGCCCTCGCCCACCTCGGCGAGTGGATGGCGCCCAAGCGGGTGCGCACCCCGCTGTCGGCCAAGCCGTCGGCCTCCTACCTGGTGCCCGAGCCGGTGGGCGTGGTGTGCGTGATCGCACCGTGGAACTACCCGGTGCAGTTGCTGCTCGCGCCGATCGTCGCCGCCGTCGCCGCCGGCAACGCGGTGGTGGCCAAGCCGAGCGAGTTGGCGCCGCACGCATCGGCTGCGGTGAGCAGGCTGATCGACGACCTCGACGAGCAGGCGATCACCGTGGTGGAAGGGGGCGTGGCGGAGACCACCGAACTTCTCGCGCAGCGCTTCGACCACATCTTCTACACCGGCAACGCGCGGGTGGCCCGCATCGTCGCTCGCGCCGCGGCCGAGCACCTCACCCCCACCACCCTCGAGCTCGGTGGCAAGAGCCCGGCGGTGGTGAGCCGCAACGCCAACATCGCGGTCACCGCCCGGCGCATCGCGTGGGGCAAGTTCCTCAACGCCGGGCAGACCTGCATCGCCCCCGACTACGTGCTGGTGGAAGAGCCGGTGCACGACCAGTTGGTGGCCGCGCTGGCGGCGACGGTGAAGGAGTTCTACGGCGACGACCCGCAGGCGAGCAGCGACTTCACGCGCATCGTCAACAGCAACCACTTCCACCGTCTGGAGAAGTTGCTCGACAGCGGCAAGGTGGCCTTCGGTGGGGTGACCGATGCCGACACCCGCTACATCTCGCCGACGGTGCTCACCGATGTGTCGGCCGACGACCCGGTGATGGCCGAGGAGATCTTCGGGCCGATCCTGCCGGTGCTGAAGGTGAAGTCGGTGAAGGAGGCTGTCGACTTCGTCGCGGCTCGCTCGACCGGCGGCGACGTGCCGCTGGCGCTGTACAGCTTCAGCGACAAGGACGCGGAGAACGACATGGTGGTGGCGGGCACGAGCAGCGGCGGCGTGTGCGTGAACGGCACGCTGTGGCACATCGTCAACCCCAACCTGCCCTTCGGTGGGGTGGGCGAGAGCGGTTCGGGCGCCTACCACGGCCGGTTCGGGTTCGACACCTTCACCCACCAGCGGGCGGTGCACACCCGCTCGACGCGGCTCGACCCGGCGTTGGCCTACCCGCCGTACACGGCCAAGAAGCAGAAGGTGGTGCGCAAGGCATTGACGATGGCCGACCCGCGCGACCGTCTGGCCAAACTGCGCAACCGCTTCCGCCGCGTGTAGCCGCGCTTCACGGGCGCCGCTCGGTCAGGTGGTGAGCAGCATCTGCACGTGGTGTTGCAGGCGGTCGATGCCGGTGCCCTTGGTGGCGCTCACCCACATCACGTCGCCCGGGTCGAGCGCGCAAGCCTTGGCCAGGTCGCGCCGGCGGGTGGCGAGCTTCGACGGCTTCACCTTGTCGGCCTTGGTGGCCACCACCGTGTGCGGCACGCCGTTGGCCCGCAGCCAGTCGAGCATCTGCAGGTCGAGTCGGGTCGGGCCGATCTCGCCGTCGACCAGCACCAACACCATCTCCAACGCCTCGCGCTCGAGCAGGTAGCCCTCGATCATTGCCTGCCACCCGGCCCGCTCGCGCCCGGGCACTTTGGCGTAGCCGTAGCCGGGCAGATCGACAACCGTGCCGCCGCCGGGCAGGGTGAACAGGTTGATCAGTTGCGTGCGCCCGGGGGTGTTCGACACCCTGGCCAGTTGGCGGCGGTTGGCCAGCGCGTTGATCAGCGACGACTTGCCGACGTTGCTGCGCCCGACGAAGGCGACCTCGCCCGGCGACGCCGGCAGGTCGGCGTGGCGCTTGGCGGAGGTGACGAAGGTGAACTGCAGCGGCACCGCCCCCACGGTACCGACCGCCGCCCGCTTCAGCGGGTGAGGCGCAGCGCGGCGGCCTCGATCGTGGCTTCGTCGAGCAGCACCAACTTGGCCGCGTCGCCGAGCGGGATCAGGCTGTCGGCGCTCGCCACCCGCGCCATCGCCCCTTCGAAGCCGGCATCGATGAGCGCGGCCAGCACCCCTTCGCCCACCCCGCCCGAGCGCCGCGTCTCGTCCACCACCAGCACCCGGCCGGTGGCGCGCGCCTCGCGCACGATGTCGTCGACCGGCAGCGGGCACACCCAACGCATGTCGACCACCCGCGCGTGCACCCCTTGGCGTTCGAGCCGTCGTTGCACGCGCAGCGACATGAACAGCCCGTTGCCGAAGGTGACGATGGTGAGGTCGCCACCTTCGCCGTGGGTGCAGGCCGCGCCGATCGGCACGTGCACTGCCGGGTCGGGCGCGCTCAGCCACAGGCGGTCGCCCGGCTCGTGCAGGTCGGCAGTGTGGTAGCGGGCGATCGGCTCGACCAGCACACCAACCGTGCCGTCGACCTCGGCCGCGGCCACCAGCGTGTGCACCATCGCCGCGCCATCGGCGGGACGGGCGGGCACGCCCACCACCAGCCCGGGGATGTCGCGCAGCACGGTGAGCGAGTCGTCGTTGTGGAAGTGGCCGCCGAACCCCTCCTGGTAGCCGAGGCCGGCGATGCGAACCACCATCCCGTTGCGGTACTGGCCGTTGGAGAAGAACTGCAACGTCGCCGCCTCGCCGCGCAACTGGTCTTCGGCGTTGTGCAGGTAGGCGAGGTACTGGATCTCGGCGATCGGCAGCAGGCCGCTGATCGCTGCGCCGTTGGCCAGGCCGAGGATGCTGGTCTCGTCGAGCACGGTGTCGAACACGCGGGCCGCGCCGGCCTCGGCGAGCAGACCCTTGGTGACCCCGTAGACGCCACCTTTGGCGGCCACGTCCTCACCGAACAGCAGCGTGTGCGGGCGGGCGCGCAGCTCGTCGGCGAGCGCGCCGTTGATCGCCTGCGCGAGCGTGAGCGGCGCGGCCTGGTCGGGCTGATCGTCGGTCGCGGGCTGGTCGGCCGGTGGCTGGTTCGGCGTCGAGGCCGCCACCGCCGGGGCCACCGCCGCGGCCACCTGAGCCGGGCGGCGCGGGGCCAGAGGGGCGATCACCGCTGCGGCCGAGTCGAGTTGCGGCCACTGCGCCACTTCGCGGGCCGTCGCGTAGACCATCTCGCGGATCTCGTCGTGGCGGGCGACGAGCGCCGCGGGTGTGTGCCCGGCGGTCACCAGTCGCGCCGCGGTGGCCACGATCGGGTCGCGGCCGAGGTCGTCGCGCATCTCGGCCGCGCTGCGGTAGGCGGCCTCCACATCGGTGCCCGCGTGGCCACCGAAGCGCACGGTGCGCAGGTGCAAGAACGCCGGACGCCGTTCGGTGCGCACCCACAGACCCAATTCGCCGGCGATGGCGAGCACTGCGTCGGGGTCGGTGCCGTCGACCGTCGCGTAGCGCAGGTGCGGGCGGCTGCCGTAGGCCGCCTCGATCCAGCCGGTGGGGGTGCGCACGCTGATGCCCAGCCCGTTGTCCTCGCACACCAACAGCAACGGCAACGGCAGGCGTTGGTGTGCGCAGTGCAGGGCCGCGTTCACCGTGCCGGCGGTGACGTTGTGGTTGGCCGAGGCGTCGCCGAAGGAGCACACCGCGAGCGCGTCGTGCGGCCACGGGCCCTCGATGCCGAGGCGTTGCGCGCGACCGATGGCGAAGGCCACCCCCAGCGCCCGCGGCAGGTGCGAAGCGATGGTGGAGGTCTGCGGGATCACCGCCAGGTCGTGACGGCCGAACACCTTGTGCCGCCCACCCGAGATCGGCTCACGGGTGGAGGCCACCACCCCGGCGAGGATGTCGCGCACACCGTCGAGGCCGGCGCGGGCGAGGTAGAAGCCGCCGCTGCGGTAGTGCAGCAACGCCGGGTCGGTGGGCGCCAGCCCCATCGCTACTGCGGCGTTGCTCTCGTGGCCCGACGAGCCGATGGTGTAGTAGCCCTTGCCCTGGCTGCGCAGCCAGCGCGCGGCCAGGTCGCAGTGGCGGCTGGCCACCTGCACGTCGAACAACCGGGCCAGTTCGTCGGCGATGGCCGCGGGGGGAGCGTCGCCGCGCGGGGCGACCTGCGTCAGCCCGGCGACGAGCGACTCTTCCAACGGGCTGCGACGCGGCTCCACCCGCCCATCATGCCAGCGTCGCCGTGATGCTCCCACGGAATGTCAGATGTCGATGCGGTAGCGCACCACCCGCGCATCGCCGCTCGGCACCACCACCGCCCGGTAACGGTTGCACAAGGCACGCATGGCGAGGTTCTCGCGCAGCACGTCGGCGATCATCCGGCGCAGGCCGCGGCGGCGGGCGAGTACGAGCAACGCGTCCATCAGCCGCGAGCCCACCCCGCAGCCGTGGTAGTCGTCGACCACGGTCACGGCCAGTTCCGGCGGGCCGCTCTCGTTGCCCATCCAGCGGGCCACGCCCACCGGCCGTCCCTCGGGGTGGTCGTCGGCGAGCAGCGCCGCGTCGAAGGCGATGATCGCCGCGTTGGTGTAGCCGTCGACCTCGCGCAGCCGCTGGCGCACACCCTCGGGCAGGTCGTGCACCGGGGTGAAGAAGCGCATCACCCGCGACTCGGGGCCGAGCGCGGCGAAACCCTCGTCGAAGTAGCGGTCGAAGTCGGCCGGAACCGCCTCGCGGGTGACGATCAGCGGGGTGTGCTCGATTGCACCATCTTGCCCCAGTTGCCAGATGCCGCGGATGCGACAGGTGACACGTCGCCGAAGCGATACGTCGCGGTCAGTCTTTTTGGCCGTCGAGGCCGTCGACGAAGTTCTTGGCCTTCTCGGCCGCGCCCTCCACCTTGTGGTCCACGTCGTCGCCGGTCTTGCTCTGCACCAGGTCGGCGGCCTTGTCGATTGCCATCTCGACGTTCTTCTCGTTCTTCGACACCAGGCTCTTCAGTTTGCCGAACAGACTCATCTTCGTTTCCCTTTCGACGGACAACAGGGCGCAGGTTCGCGCACCACCGCCGCGAAGTCCAGCGGGGCGACTCGACAGACGCCGCTGACGGGAGGCACCGGGCAGCGCTTGTAGGTTGACGGCCGTGGCGTAGTGGCCGCGTGGGCACTTGCGGGCGAGGGGGTAGCTGGGGCATGGAAGTGGACGACGTCGAGGGTTGGGTGGAGGCAACGCTGGGCGCGCTGACGCTGGACGAGAAGGCGGGCATGTGCTCGGGGGCCGACTTCTGGACCACCAAGGCCGTCGCCCGCATGGGCATGCCCGCCCTCGCCGTTGCCGACGGCCCGCACGGCCTGCGCAAGTCGACCGGCGACGGGCTGCGCGGCAGCGCGGCCACCTGCTTTCCCACCGCGTCGGGTCTGGCTTGCAGCTGGGACCCGGAGCTGGCCGAGGAGGTGGGCGCGGCGATCGCCCGCGAAGCGCGGGCGCACGGCGTGGGTGTGGTGCTCGGGCCGGGGGCGAACATCAAGCGCCACCCGCTGTGCGGGCGCAACTTCGAGTACTTCTCCGAAGATCCGCTGCTGAGCGGGCAGCTCGCCGCCGCGCTGATCAATGGCCTGCAGCGCGAGGGTGTGGGCGCCAGCCTGAAGCACTACGCGGCCAACAATCAGGAAGGCTGGCGCAACGTGGCCGACTCGCTGGTCGACGAGCGTGCGCTGCGCGAGATCTACCTGGCCAGCTTCGAGCACGCGGTGCGCGGCGGCGACCCGGCGACGGTGATGTGCAGCTATAACCCGTTGAACGGCACCTATGCCAGCGAGCACGAGTGGCTGCTCACCACCGTGCTGCGCGACGAGTGGGGCTGGGATGGTGTGGTGGTGTCGGACTGGGGTGCGGTGAACGACCGCGTCGCCGGGATGCGCGCCGGCCTCGAGCTGGAGATGCCCGCCAGCGGCGGCTTGAACGATGCGCGCATCGTGCAGGCGGTGCGCACGGGCGCGCTGGCCACGGAGCTGCTCGATCGCGGCGTGCGCCGAGTGCTGCGCCTCGTCGCGCGGTACCACGGCGGTGCGGCCGGTGCGGGCGGTGCTGTTGACGCGCACCACGTGCTCGCCAGGCGGGCGGCGGCGGCGAGCGCGGTGTTGCTCACCAACGACGGCGTGTTGCCGCTCGCGCCCGCGGGCACGATCGCGGTGATCGGCGCCTTCGCCACCGAGCCGCGCTACCAGGGCGCGGGCAGTTCGCAGGTGACCCCAACCCGCCTCGACACGCTGCTCGACGCGTTGCGTGCCGAGGTGGGCGGGCGGGCGACGGTGACCCACGCCGCCGGCTATGAGGCGGCGAACGCGCGTGAGCGCCCCGACCTGGTCGACGAGGCGGCGCGGGTGGCGGCCGCGGCCGACGTCGCGGTGGTGCTCGTCGGGCTGCCTGCATCGTTCGAGTCGGAGGGCTTCGACCGGCGGCACATGCGCCTGCCCGCGCAACACGACCGGTTGGTGGAGGCCGTGCTCGCGGCCAACGCGAACACGGTCGTGGTGGTGGTGGGCGGTTCGGCCTGCGAGTTGCCGTGGGCCGAGCGGCCGCGGGCGCTGCTGCTCGCCAACCTCGGCGGCCAGGCCGGTGGCAGCGGATTGGCCGATGTGCTGCTCGGCACGGTGAACCCGTCCGGGCGGCTGGCCGAGACCTACCCGCTGCACCAGAGCGATCACGGGGCCGACGGGTGGTTCCCCGGTAGGCGTCAGGTGCAGTACCGCGAGAGCATCTACGTCGGCTACCGCTGGTTCGACACGGTGGGGCTCGACGTACGCTTCCCGTTCGGCCACGGCTTGGGCTACACCACGTTCGCCATCGACGACATCACCCTGACCGGCGGCACCGACGCCGATGCCCCCGGCTTCGCCCAGCAGGTGCGGGTGACGGTGAGCAACACCGGCACGGTGGAGGGCACGGAGGTGGTGCAGGTATACGTGCGCGGGCCGCGGGCGGTGGTGCACCGCCCCGACCGCGAACTGCGCGGCTTCGCCCGCGTGCACCTCACCCCCGGCGAGTCGCGGCAGGTGACCATCACCCTCGACCGGCGGGCGTTCGCCTACTGGTGCGTGGCCACCCATGCGTGGGAGGTCGAGCCGGGCAGTTACGAGGTGCTCGTCGGCGCGTCGTCGCGCGACATCCGCGCCCGCGCCTCGGTGACGCTCACCTCGGCACACGTGGCCGCGGCGGTGGCGCCGGGGGCGGGGTGGGTGCCCAGCCCGGCCGCGCTCACCGCCGAGGCGTTCGCGGCGATGCTCGGGCGGGCCATCCCCGCCGAGCGCCCCGCGCGCCCGTTCGACGTCAACTCGACGCTGTCGGAGGTGGCCGCGGTGTGGCCCGGCAAGAAGCTGCTCGCCACCGTGTACGCGCAGGCGATGAAGCAGTACGGCGTGGCGCCCGAGCCTGGCGGCGCGGGCGCGACGAGCGGCGGGTCGAGCGGGTCGGACGGGTCGGACGGGTCGGGCGGCGGGTCGATGGTGCACCACGGCGTGCGCGAGTTGCCGCTGCGCGGGTTGGTGCTGCTCGGCCGCGGCAAGTTCACCTGGAGGTCTCTCGATCGCCTGCTGTGGCTGCTCAACAAGTGGCCCGCGCGCCGCAGCCGCGCCG
>CAUJEE010000118.1 GCA_963169215.1 Actinomycetota bacterium | reverse complement strand
CCTACTTCGCCGGCCCTCATGCCACCTACGCAGAGAACCGGGCGAAGACCTTGGCCGCCTCGCGGTCGATGCGCTCGGGCGAAGCACCGGGCAACATCGAGTACTCGGCGGTCACCCACCCCTTGCCGCTGTTGCGCATCCAGCGCGGCACATCCTCGTCGATGCTCGCGGTGCACAGCACACGTGTCTTGCCGAACGTCACCAGCACACTGCCGGCAGCCATCTCGGTGTAGTCGCGCTCGAAGCCGATCGGACGCAGTTCGTCGGCGGCGCGGCCGTCAGGACGGGTCATGGTGAGAATCCTCCGGTTGTTCAGGTGCGGTGTTCGGACACGGTGGCATGGACGATTTCATGGTGCCACTGCTCTGCATCGCGCAGTTCGGGGCCGAGCAGGCGGCCGCCGAGGTCGGCGAACCACGAAATGTCGCCGCTCGACAAGAAGCGGTGTTCGGCCGGCTCTGCCGCGGCAGCGGCCGCGTCGCGCAGCAGCTTGCGGGCAGCCAACACGTCGCGCACCTCGCGGGCGGTCTCGTCGGCGCTGTTCACCAGCGCCACCTGCCGACCCATCACGCCTGCGATCACCTCCGCCAGGTAGGGATAGTGCGTACAGCCGAGCAACAGCGCGTCGACATCGGCCTCCTTCACCGGGGCGAGCAAGCGCTCGGCGAGTATCTCGATCTCGGGCCCGCTGGTCTGACCGCGCTCGACGAACTCGACGAAGCCCGGGCAGGCGGCAGCGGTGAGCACCACGTCGACGCCGGCGCGGCCACCAGCACCGGCTGTCGTGGTATCGATGTCGCAGCTGGCGACCTCGCGCTGGTAGGCACCGGAGGTGATGGTGCCCACCGTGCCGATCACCCCGACGCGCCCGGTACTCGTCGCTCGCACCAGCGCGCGGGTGCCGGGCGCCACCACGTCGATCACCGGCACCGGCAGTTCGCTCTCCAACTCGTGCAATGCCGCCGCGGCCGCGGTGTTGCAGGCCACCACCACCGCCTTCACGTCGAACTCTTTCACCAGGCTCCACGCCAACTGGTGGGCGAAGCCGCGCACCTCCGCCAACGGTCGCGGCCCATACGGGTAGCGCCCCGTGTCGCCGATGTACACCAGGTGCTCGTGCGGCAACAGATCGATCACCGCGCGCGCGACGGTGAGCCCGCCGAAACCACTGTCGAACATGCCGATCGGGCGATCCATCGGCATCACGCTAACGGCAGGGATCCACCGGCGAGCGCCGCGTGCGAGCGCCGTGCCACCACCGACAGCGCGCCGCTGCACAGCAGACGATCAGCCGCCGACGGCGAAGGCGATCGTGTACGCGGCCGAGTTCGACGCGACGTGGGCCACCATCGTCGCCAGCACGCTGCGCGACCGGTAGCGCACCCAGCACCACCACATGCCGGCCACGGCTGTGCCGACGACGGCGAACACCACGGCCGCGGCCACACCGCCGGCCCCGTCGCCGAACACGCGCGTGGCAGTGGGGTTGACCTCGTTGAGGCTGAGGGCAGGCAGCACGTGCCACAGGCCGAAACACAGCGACGCGGCGAGGCTGCCGCGCAGCACGCCCCACCGCTGGGCGAACAGCGCGGGCAGCACGGCGCGGAACGCGGTCTCCTCCAGCACCACTGTGCCCAGCGGGATGCGCACGAACGCCTGGTACAGCCAGCCGCCGGTGCCACCGATCACCCGCCGGTCGTGATACATGTCGTTGAACGCGGGCATCGTCAGCGCCAACAACAGCACGCCGATGGTGAGTACGAGCAACACCGTGCCCCAGGCCAGCCCGCGCCGCCACTCGCCGAAGCCCAACTCCGACTGCGACAACAGGCGACGGGCGACGAGCACGATGGCAGCGGCGACCGCGAGGTTCCACGGCACGTAGCTCCACCCGGGCAACACCCGGTTCGACATCAGGTTGGCCAGCGCCAGCACCACCAGCACTACGGCGGTGACCTGCCCCCAGCGCCTACGCTCGTGCTGTGCGACGGTCGACACGATTGCGAGGGTACTGGTGAGCGACGAGCAACAGGCGGCACCGGCGGCGGGCGCCGCGCCGGGAGCACCCGCAGCGGGCCGCGATCGCTACATCGACTTCCTGCGCGCGTTCAGCCTGCTGGTGGTGGTGGCCTGGCACTGGGTGTTCACCATCGTCATCTGGAAGGACGACGGGCCACACGCCACCAGCCCGATCGGGTTCACCACCGGACTGTGGGCCGCGACCTGGCTGCTGCAGGTGATGCCGCTCTTCTTCTACGTCGGCGGCTACTCGCACCTCGTCGCCTGGCGGGCGGCGCAGGCCAAGGGCCAACACCTCGGCGGCTTCGTGCTCAAGCGTCTGCGCCGCCTGGCCGTTCCCGCGCTGGCGCTGCTGCTCACCTGGGTCGCGCTCGGCATCACCCTCGGCGCGATCTTCGACCTGAACTGGATCGGCCGGGCAGTGCTGTTGGTGGTGAGCCCGCTGTGGTTCATGGCCGTCTACCTCGGCCTGATCGCCCTCCTGCCACTGTACTTGTGGCTGCACCGTCGCTTCGACTCGATCGTGCTCGTGTTCTTCGCGGCCACCGCGGGGGCGGTCGACATCCTGCGCTTCCGCTACGACCTCGAGTGGCTCGGGCTGGTGAACATGCTCACGGTGTGGGGCCTGTGCCACCAGCTGGGGTTCTTCTACGAGCGCATCGTGCATGCCACCCGCCGCACAGACTGGACGCTGCTGTGGGCAGGCCTCGCCGGCCTCGCCGGGCTGGTGTTCAGCGGCCTGTACCCGGGGTCGATGGTGGGCGTGCCCGGTGAGCGGTCGAACATGGCCCCACCCACGCTGTGCATCGTCGCCCTGGTGGTGTTCCAGGCGGGCATGGCCGAGATCCTGCGGCCGCGCATCGAAGCCCGCCTCGATCGGCCACGTTGGATGCGGATGAACGAGACGATCAACCGCTTCTCGATGCCGCTCTTCTTGTTCCACACCACGGGCATGGCGCTGCAGCGCGCGGCGCGCTACGCGCTCGCCGGCAACAAGAACGAGGCCCGCGAACCAACGCTGTGGTGGTGGCTCAACCGGCCATTCGCCTTCGTCGGGCCGCTGCTGTTCACGCTGCCGGTGATCTACCTGTTCGGTCGCAAGTGGGTCCGCAAGCCACGTGGTGGGCAGGCCAAGGGCACCCCCGCCGCAGGAACTGCGCCTGCGAGCGGCGCAGCAACCGTCGCCGATCGCTGAACCACGATGTTGCTCGCCACCCTGCTCGCGCTCGGCGCGGCTGTGCTGCACGCCGGGTGGAACCTGGTGGCCAAGCGCGCCGAGGGCGACCTGTACATGGTGCTGTGGGCGCAGTTCTTCGTCGGCGCGATCTACGCGCTACCCCTGATGGTGGCCTACCAGGTGGTGTGGGGCATTCCGTGGCAGGGCTACGCCTGGGCCGCGGTCAGCGGCGTGGTGCACCTGCCCTACTTGTGGCTGCTGGCCAAGGCCTACACCCACGGTGACTTCTCCGTCAGCTACCCGGTAGCGCGCGGCGGTGGGGCGGCGTTGGCCGCGACTTGCGGTGTGTTGTTTCTCGGCGACCACCTCTCCGCGCTGGAGGTCGCGGGTATCGCCGTGGTGGTGGGTGGCCTGTGCGTGTTGGCCTATGGCGCCACTGGCCGCGACCTGGCGCTCGCACTGGCGGTGGCGGGAACCATCGGCCTCTACACCACCGCCGACGCCAAGGGAGCGCGCATCACCGACAGCGTCGGCTACGTGTTCGCCTCCGGGGTGGCCACAGTGGTGACCAACACCGCCTTCGCGCTGATCACCGGTCGCCGACGAGAGATGGGCGCGATGTTGCGCTCCAACTGGCGACGCTCGTCGGTCACCGGACTGGCCGCATTGGTCACCTACGGGATGGTGCTCGTGGCCGTGCGCCATGCGCCGGTGGGCTATGTCACCGCGCTGCGCGAGTCGAGCGTGGTACTCGCCGCGTTCGCCGGCTGGAAGCTGCTCGGCGAGGGCGACCACCGCCGCCGGTTGAGTGCAGCCGCGGTCGTCTTCGCCGGCCTGCTGATCCTCGTAACCGGCCACTGACCGGCTTCGTCGCTGGCCACCCGACCGCCCGGTCCCCCGGCAGCCTGGCAGCCCGGCCGACGGGTCAGAAGTAGATGATGCTCTCCGCCTTGGCCTCGGCCGCGTCGAGGTCGTCGGTATAAGCACCGGTCGACAGGTACTTCCACCCGCCGTCGCAGACGATGAACACGATCACACCTTCGTCGATCTCGCTCGCCACCTTCGCCGCGCCGGCGAGCGCGGCCCCCGAGGAGATGCCGGCGAAGATGCCGCACTCGTTCACCAGCCGCCGCGTCCACTCCAGCGATTCGCGCGGGCGCACGACCCGCTTGCGGTCGAGCAACTGCTGCCCGTTCCACTCGTCGAACAGAGGGGGAACGTAGCCCTCGTCGAGGTTGCGCAGGCCCTCCACCCGCTCACCGAGCGGTGGTTCGACAGCGATCACCTGCACCTGCGGGTGGCGCTCTTTGAGGTATGTGCCTGTACCCATCAACGTGCCGCTGGTGCCGAGGCCGGCGACGAAGTGGGTGATTTCCGGGCAGTCACGCCAGAGCTCCGGGCCGGTGCCCTCGTAGTGCGCGCGCGGGTTGTTGTGGTTGCCGTACTGGTAGGGGAACCACCACTCGGGGTGTGCCGCAGCAAGTTCGATTGCTCGCTTCACAGCGCCGTTGCTGCCCTCCTCGCCGGGGGTGAGGATCACCTCCGCGCCGAACACCTGCAACATCTGGCGCCGCTCGATGCT
>CAUJEE010000117.1 GCA_963169215.1 Actinomycetota bacterium | reverse complement strand
GCCGAGAGCGACCGCTTCCACCAGGCTGGCCGGGTCGCCGACTCCCATCAGGTAGCGCGGGCGGTCGGTGGGCAGGTGCTCGATCGCGGCCGCCAGCGCGGGCAGCATCTCGGCGCGGGTCTCCCCCACGCTCAGGCCGCCGATGCCGTAGCCGTCGAAGCCGAGGGCCGCGGTGCGCTGGGCGCTCTCGGCGCGCAGCGCCTCATCGGTGCCCCCCTGCACGATTCCGAACAGGGCCTGGTCGGGGCGCTCGTGGGTGGCTCGGGCGCGGGCCGCCCAGGCCGCGGTGCGCTCGACGGCCAGGCGCAACACGTCGGGCGGCGAGGGCAGCGGCGGGCACACGTCGAGCACCATCTGGATGTCGGCACCGAGCAGCTGCTGGGTGTGCACCGCGCCCTGCGGGGTGAAGCGGTGCTTGCTGCCGTCGTAGGTGCTCTTGAACGTCACCCCCTCGTCGTCGACCTGCGGGTCGAGGCTGAACACCTGGAACCCGCCCGAGTCGGTGAGGGTGAGGCCGCCCCAGCCGGCGAACTTGCCCAGCCCACCGAGCGCGGCCACCGTCTCGGCCCCCGGACGCAGCATCAGGTGGTAGGTGTTGCCGAGCACGATCTCGGCGCCGAGGCGTTCGTAGTCGGCCGCGCTGAGGTACTTGATCGCGCCGCGGGTGCCTACCGGCATGAAGCACGGCGTGCGGTAACTGCCCCTGGCCGTGTGCGCAGTGCCCGTGCGGGCCGCCCCGTCGGCCGCGGCAAGCTCGAAACGGACCGCATGCATCAGGCCGCGCCCCGATCGAGCAGCATGGCGTCGCCGAAGCTCAAGAAGCGGTACTGCTCGCGCCGCGCCTCGTCGTACAGGCTGCGCCATCGCGGTCCGACGAACGCGTCGATCATCATCAGCAGTGTGGTACGTGGAAGGTGGAAGTTGGTCATCAGCACGTCGACCACCTGCCATTGGTAGGGGCGGTGGATGAACAGTCGGGTGCGGCCCGCGCCCGTACCGAACGCGGCCGCACTTTCCAGGGCGCGCACGGTGGTGGTGCCCACGGCCACGACCCGCCGCGCCGCCGCGCAGTCGGCCAGCACCGAAGGGTCGACCCGGTAGCGCTCGCTGTGGATCACGTGGTGGCGCGGATCGGCCGCGCTCACCGGCTTGAACGTGTCGAGTCCCACCACCAGCTCCACCCGGCGGATTGGGATGCCCGCACTCTCGATGCTCGCCAGCAACTCGGGCGTGAAGTGCAGTCCGGCGGTGGGCGCGGCGGCCGATGCCGGGTCGTGCGCGTACACGGTTTGGTAACGCTCGGGCGCGGCCAGCGGGGCGCTGATGTACGGCGGCAGCGGCATCTCGCCGTGCGCGTGCAACAGGGTGAGCGCGTCGCCCTCGCCGAGCAACTCGATCATCAGTGTGTCGCCGAGCGCGCCGCGCCGCAGCACCCGCACCAATGGTGTGCCGTCACGCAGCAATTCCTCCCCTGCCTTCAGCTTGCGTGCCGGGCGCACCAGCGCCTCCCACGTGCGCCGCTCGCCATCGAGCGGTTCGAGCAGCAACACCTCTGCCGCTCCCCCGCTGGAGCGCTGCAACCGCAGCCGCGCCGGTATCACCCGCGTGTCGTTCACCACCAGCAGATCGCCGTCGGCGAGGAACTCGGGCAGGTCGCGCACGTGCCGGTGCAAGGGTGCGGCCGAGCCCCGGTCGATCAGCAGCCGGGCCGTGTCGCGCGGCTCGACCGGCTGCTGCGCGATCAGCTCGCCCGGCAGTTCGTAGTCGAAGTCGTCCAGCCGCATCGCGTTTGCACGGTATCGGGCGGCGAGCGCCGATCACCGAACAACCGCAAGGCGCGGGGGCGGGTGATGAGCGTCAGGCCATCTTCGCTTGCAGGCGACGGTCGAGCGCGTCGAGGAAGTCCTCGGTGGTGAGCCACGGTGCGTCCTTGCCGATCAGCAGGGCGAGATCCTTGGTCATCTCGCCGGCCTCGACCGCCTCGATGCACACCCGCTCGAGCGACTCGGCGAAGGCGATCACCTCGGGCGTGCCGTCGAGCTTGCCACGGTAGGTGAGGCCTTGCGTCCAGGCGTAGATCGATGCGATCGGGTTGGTGGACGTCTTGTTGCCCTTCTGATGCTCGCGGTAGTGGCGGGTGACGGTGCCGTGCGCGGCCTCGGCCTCCACCGTCTTGCCGTCGGGGGTCATCAGCACCGACGTCATCAGGCCCAACGACCCGAACCCTTGGGCGACGGTGTCGCTCTGCACGTCGCCGTCGTAGTTCTTGCAGGCCCACACGTAGCCGCCCTCCCACTTCATCGCGCAGGCCACCATGTCGTCGATCAGGCGGTGCTCGTAGGTGAGCCCGAGGGCATCCATCTCGGCCTTGAACTCGCGCTGGTAGACGTCTTCGAAGATGTCCTTGAACTGCCCGTCGTAAGCCTTCAGGATCGTGTTCTTGGTCGACAGGTACACCGGATAGTTGCGCATGATGCCGTAGCGCAGCGAGGCGCGGGCGAAGTCGCGGATGCTGTCGTTGAAGTTGTACATCCCCATCGTCACGCCACCGTCGGCGCCGAAGTCGGCGACGGTCATCTCGACCGGTGCGCTGCCATCGGCGGGCACGTAGGTCATCAGCACCCTGCC
The DNA here is from genome assembly GCA_963169215.1 of Actinomycetota bacterium. GTDB lineage: Bacteria > Actinomycetota > Acidimicrobiia > Acidimicrobiales > Ilumatobacteraceae > UBA668. The sequence continues at coordinate 3,728 of CAUJEE010000117.1, read as the reverse complement.
CGCGCCGGGCACCTTGAAGTCGGTGGCCTTGTACTGGTCGCCGTGAGCGTGACGACCGATGACGATCGGCTTGGTCCACCCGGGCACCAGCCGCGGGATGTTGGAGATGACGATCGGCTCGCGGAAGATCACGCCGCCGAGGATGTTGCGAATCGTGCCGTTGGGGCTCTTCCACATCTTCTTCAGCCCGAACTCCTCGACGCGGGCCTCATCAGGGGTGATCGTGGCGCACTTCACCGCCACGCCGTGCTTCTTTGTGGCGTTGGCCGAGTCGATCGTGACCTGATCGTCGGTGGCGTCGCGGTGCTCGATGCCGAGGTCGTAGTAGTCGAGTTGCACGTCGAGGTAGGGCAGGATCAGCTTGTCCTTGATGAACTGCCAGATGATGCGTGTCATCTCGTCGCCGTCCATCTCGACGATCGGGTTGTTGACCTTGATCTTGGCCATTGCCGCTCTCCTCCGTCGCCCCGTCGGGCGTCTCTCGAACTTGTATCAGACTTGTACACTCTAGTCCGCGTCGGTGTCGGCCGGGCAAGGCCGTGGGTCCTATCCGCATCGATGCCGGTCAGCCCCATATCATCACGACCGATGGATTTCGCCTGGACTCCCGAACAGGTCGCCCTGCGCGCCGAGGCCGCCGCGGTGGCCGAGCGGGCGGTGGCGCAGTACGGGCGGGCCAACGACTCGTGGATCAACGGTTACTCGAAGGAGTTCTCGCGCGAGCTCGGGCGACGCGGCTGGATCGGGATGACCTGGCCGGACAATCCCTACAGCGGACCGCGCTCGCATCCGCTCGACCGCCTCATCGTCGGTGAGGAGCTGATCAAGGCCGGCGCGCCGATCGGCGCTTCGTGGTTCGCCGACAGGCAGATGGGCCCGGGCATCCTCGCGTACGGCACGCCCGAGCAGCAGGCCGCGTTCCTGCCCGGCATCGTCAGCGGCGAGACGACGTGGTGCATCGGCATGAGCGAGCCCGACGCGGGCAGCGACCTGGCCGGCCTGCAGACCGCCGCCGCACGCGAAGGCGACGAGTGGGTGATCAACGGGCAGAAGATCTGGACCAGCTTCGGGGCCACTGCCGACTACTGCTATCTGATCTGCCGCACGCGCAAGGAGGGGCCGCCGCACGCTGGCGTGAGCGAGATCATCGTGCCGATGGATGCTCCGGGTGTGGAGGTGCGTCCGATCAAGGACATGACCACCAACCGTCACTTCTGCGAGGTGTTCTTCACCGACGTGCGTGTGCCCGCCACCAACCTGGTCGGTGTCGAGGGAGCGGCGTTCAAGCAAACGATGAGCCAGCTCGAGCACGAGCGCGGAGGCATCGACCGGCTGGTGAGCAACTACGCGCTCTATTGCATCGCCCGCGAGCAGGCCGACACATCGCACCCGCTGGTGCGCCAAGAGATCGCGGCGCTGGAGACCGGCTACCGCATCGGCCGCGTGTTGGTGGTGCGCGAGGTGCTCCGGCAAGCGCCGGCCGGGTTCAGCGCGGCCACAAAGTGCTTCTGCACCGAACACGAGCAGCGCGTCGCCGATTTCGTGTTCCGCACGCTCGGCCCGGCTGCGACGCTGTGGAACGACGTCTCCCGCGGGCTGTCCTACAACCCCGGCTACACGATCATGGGTGGCACGTCGAACATCATGCGCAACATCCTCGGCGAGCGCGTGCTCGGCCTGCCGCGCTGAGCAGCGTTCCGCCAGATTTCGGCGGGCTACGGTCGGTGCATGGCCGATCTTCTCGCCCTCTCTGCAGAGATCATCGACTCGGGACACACCGACCAGCCGGTCAACCGGGTCACCAACGAACTGAGCGAGGTCGCCGAGGGTGTCGCGGTGGTGGAGAGCTTCAGCCACTGCATCGCGGTGCGCACCGACGATGGACTGGCCTGCTTCGACGCATCGGGGGTGATGACCGGCCAGGCGGTGCGCGAGGCGCTGCGCAGGTGGTCGAGCTCGCGGGTGGCCCACTTGGTGTACACCCACGGCCACGCCGATCATGTCGGTGGCAGCCCGTTCTTCGCCGACGACCAGCCGGTGGTGTACGGGCACGAGAACGTCGCCCGCCGGCTCGACCGCTACGAGTACACCAACGACTGGAACCTGATCATCAACGCTCGCCAGTTCGGCGGAGTGGCCGGCGACCTCAACCTCACCGTCGGCGACGCAGGCAGCGGGCTGACGGTGGAGGTGCCGACCAAGGCGCGACGGTTCCTGCCCTCGTCGGTGTTGCGCCCGGACAACACCTTTGCCACTCACCACCAAGTGGCGCTCGGCGGCGAGCCGGTCGAGTTCCACCATGCCCGCGGCGAGACCGACGACCATTTATGGGGGTGGCTGCCTGCACGCAAGGCGCTGATCACCGGCGACTTCCTCATCTGGAACTTTCCCAACGCGGGTAACCCGCAGAAGGTGCAGCGCTTCCCGCTCGAGTGGGCCGCTGCGCTGCGCGCGATGGCGGCGAGGGGTGCCGAGTTGCTGCTGCCCGCACACGGCCTGCCGATCGAGGGCCCGGCCCGCATTGCGCGCGTGCTGGGCGAGGTGGCCCAGGCGCTGGAGGATCTGGTGGCGGCGGTGGTGGCGATGATGAATGCAGGCGAGACGCTCGACGCGATCATCCACACTGTCGCGGTACCTGCCGACACCCTGGCCAAGCCGTATCTGCGACCGCTGTACGACGAGCCGGAGTTCGTCGTGCGCAACGTGTGGCGGCTGTACGGCGGGTGGTGGGACGGCGCTGCGTCGCGCTTGAAGCCCTCGCCCGACGCGCGCCTGGCCGAGGCAATCGCCGAGCTGGTCGGTGGTGCTGATGTGCTGCTGCGTCGCGCCGAGCAGGCGGCCGTCGACGGCGACCTGCGCCTGGCCTGCCACTTCGCCGACTTCGCGGCGTGGGCCGCTCCCCTCGACACAGCGGTGCACGCGGGTCGGGCGGCGATCTACCTCGCCCGCCGTAAGGCCGAGCCGAGCCTGATGAGCAAGGGAATCTTCGCCGCCGCCGCCCGCGAGAGCCAGCTGCGCGTCGACCACGGTGACTGATCACTCATCGACGGTATTCGCCGCCCGTGAGCGGGCGAGCGTGGTGGTCAGGTGCGGGAGAGGGAGACGAGCACCAGCGCGGCGGCGGCGACGCCCATGCCCAGCAACTGCCAGCGTCCGACGCGCTCCTTGTCGACGGCGAAGGCGAGCGCCACCGTGCTCGCCGGATACAGCGAGGCGACTGGCGCGACGATCGACATCATTCCGCCGCGCACCGCTTCGAGATAGAGCACGTTGGCGCCCATGTCGCACACGCCTGCAGTGATGGCAATGAGCAGCGAAGCACGGTTGCGCGCCGGAGCGACGCGGCGCGCGGCGGTGACTGCCAGCAGTAGGGGCACGGATACGAAGCGGGCGATCACCAGCGGCCATATGCCCGAATCGGCGTCGGTGCGATCGAGGAACACGAACAGCGTGCCGAAGCAGGCGCCCACCAAAGCTGCGAGAGCGACGATGCGACGCGAAGTGTTGTGAGTGTGCGTGCCCAGCGCGCCGCTGATCAGCGCGACGGCGCCGATGGCGAGCACGATGCCACCGATGGCCAGCGCACCGGGCCGTTCGCCTTGCGCGAACCCGACCACCGCCGGCAGCACAGCGCCCACCACCGCGCTCACAGGGGCCACCACCGACACGTCGCCATGGGCTAGGCCGTGATACAGACCGACGACGCCGACGGCCCCGATCGCTCCGGC
>CAUJEE010000116.1 GCA_963169215.1 Actinomycetota bacterium | reverse complement strand
TCGAGGCAGTCGAGCGTCATCTGCCCGCCGTCGAAGTTGAGCACGACGACGCGCACGAACGGGGTGGAAGGGGAGTTCATGGGGACACGGAATGCTAACGAGTGGATGTCAACCAGGCGACGAGACGCCGCGCGCCCGTGGCCGGGTCGAGGTCGAGGAACTCTGCGGGCAGGGTCTGGACGCCCGGCCACTGCGCGAGCGCTGCCGTCCCCGAGGTGCCGGGTGATGGGCAGGCCACCACGTGGTCGAACTGTGAGAGCGGCAGCGAGCGGCCGGCGGCGCGCACAGGCGAACGCCCTTGACCGCCCCTCGTCGGCTCGACGGTCGCCGAGGTGTCGACCAGCAGATGCACCGAGTAGCCCTCGCCGGAGTCGCGCAACGCGTCGGTCAGTGCTGTCAGCGCACGTCCGGGCGGCGAGTCGTCGAACGCGCCGGCCACCGCAATGCTGACCGGCAACGGCCGGGGCCTGCTCGGTAGCCGCGGCTCGATACGGCAAAGTGCCGCAACGGTCTTGCGGGCGGCAGCCTCCCAGGTCCAGCGGGCGGCGGCTTGCGCGGCCGCGGTCAGCAGGTCGGAGCGGTGCGTCTCGTCGGTAAGGGCGCGATCGATGGCGGCCGAGATCGAGTCGACGTCGAACGGATCGAACTCCGCCGCGCGGTGATCGAGCACCTCCGGCAGCGACGACACCGCGGAGGCGATGACCGGTATCCCGCAGACGGCAGCCTCGAGGACGGGAAGACCGAACCCCTCCTCCGTGGAGGGCATCACCGCCAGGACGGCGGCTTGATGCAGGGCGATCATCTCCTCGTCGCTCACTGCGCCGGTGGCGATCCACTCCTGGTCGGTGAGTCCCTCGGCCGCGGCCCACTCGCGCCAGCGGGCGATCACGTCCGGATCACCGGCACCGGCGAGGGCCAAGCGATGGCCATCGCGAGTCGACCGCGGCAGCCGTCCCCACGCTTGGATCAGTCGCGCGACGTTCTTGCGTTCGTCGCCGCCCACCACGGCTACGACGGTGCCTCGCGGCGATGGCGCCAGCACCCGGGCCAGACGCGGCCAGGGGTCGTCGGCGGGCGGGGCGAAGCCCGGTTCGACCCCGGCGCCGATGGTGACGATGCGGTCGCGGGGGAAGTGCAGTTCGTCGGCGGCAGTGTTGGCCGCGAAGTCGCTGATCGCGAGCAGTGCGTCGAGGGTTCGTGCCAGCATGCCGCGCAGCACGACCTGGGCGCGCGCCTGGGGTCTCACCTGGTAGCGCTGCGGGTGGCGTTCGGGGGTGACGTCGTACATCACCGCCGCCACCGGCATGCCGGCGTGGGTGACGATCGCGGGCACCGGGTCGAGCGGAAGTGGGTGCAGCATCAATTGCGTGGCCAAGTACCACGCCCCATCCACGGCGTGGCGCCGCAACGTCTGCGGGTGCAGCGGTTCGAGGGTGAGACCGGACACGCGGCTGCCCACCATCGCTGCCTCTTCCTCGGTGCTGTAGAGACCCACGACGGGGGCACCCACGTCGTGCAATCCGCGTACCAACCCCAGCGTGTACCGGCCGATACCGCGGTCGCGCGCGGTTGGATGGCACACCGCTCGTAAGTCGACGAGCAGGCGGGTCAGATCAGCCATGTTCGGCGAGCGCAGCGATGCGGGCGTCGATGGCCGCCAGTTGCCGCTCGATCACCTGGGTCGCAGCGATTGCCGTGTCGGCGTCGAGGCGTAGCCGCTCGGCGAATCCGACGAAGAGGGGGAGCGCGGGTTCGGCGGTCGAGTGCACGTCGTGGTTGAGCTGCAACACCACCCGGCGGGTCTCCTCCACCAGCGACCGCAACTCCGCAACCTCGGTGGGTAGGTTCCACCACGACTTCCACCGCCGGGCGATCTTGCGGATCATGGTGTTCACGCTACCCGACGTGCCCGCGGCACGCATTGGGGCCGCCGATAGCCTGCCGGTGTGCGGTTGGCTGTTGTGGCTCCGGAATGGATCAAGGCACCACTGCGGCCGCTCGCCCGCAAGTTGCGGCTGGCCGCTCCCGTCGAGCCGTTGTGGACGCGTGAGCCCAGCAGTCGGCTTGTCGGTCGCCGCCTCGCCGAGGCCCCCGCCGTGTGCAACGTATGTGGTTGGTCGGGTGAGGCCTTCGTCGGCCCGTTCCACTGCGAGATGGCCGGTTGCCCACAGTGCGCGTCGATTCCGCGTGATCGGTTCTTGCTGTGGTGTGCTGCCCAGCGCGGCGGGCTCACGCCCGGCTGCAGGGTGCTCGAGACCAGCCCGCGCATGGGGGACGACTACCGGGCGATGATGCGCAGGCATTTCGCCTACCGCGCCAGCGACTTCGACCTCAGCGCCCATCGGGCCGACCTGCAACTCGACCTGCAGAACTTAGATCTGCCCGATACGTCGCTCGATCTGGTGCTGTGTGCCCACGTGCTCGAGCACGTTCCCGACACCGACCGCGCCTTGGGCGAACTGCACCGGGTGGTCACTCCAGGCGGCCGGTTGTACCTACAGGTTCCGCTCCAGCAAGGAGTGACAGCGCCGCCTGCCCAGCCCGAGTTCCACAACGACGACACTCCCGTGTTCTGGCGCTTCGGATGGGACCTCACCGAACGACTACGCGCCGCGGGATTCAGGGTGTCGGTGCTGGTCACCGACGCGGTCTGGCTCGGTCTCAGCGGCGACGGGCCGCCGCTCCAGCCGGTGGGCGACGACTTCGACGTCGAGGACCTGGTGCGCACCGCTGTGCCGGCCGATCTGGTCGGCGTGATCGACGATCACCGGGCGCGCCAGTTGGGGCTGGTACCCGGCCATCAGCACGCCGTCTGGGAGTGTGTGCGTAGCTGACCTCAGCGGTGTCGGCGAAAGCGCTCGCGCAACAGGAGGCCGATCATTCCCAGCCCCAGCCGAACCGCCTTCCAGCGGCTGCCCGTCACCGAGCTCTCGCCTACGCGCGGCAGGTATTTCACCGGCACTTGCACCATTGGCAGCCGCAGGCGCGCCGCGTGCAGCATCATCTCGAATCCGAACGACGAGCCGTTGCCGCGGAACTCGGGTGCGAGCCTCGCGATCCCCGGGCGAGTCAGCACACGGAAGGTGCACCCGACATCGGAGAGCGAAACGGTGTTGAACAGCACCTCGGTCATCTTGGCCACGGCCCAGTTGCCGTAGCGCAGGAAGGTGCCCATATTGGCCCCGGTGAAGATGAACGTCTGCACGGTGCGCGTACCGAGCACGACGTCGACGTCAGCGGAGAAGGGCAGCAGCTTGAAGATGTCGGCCGGGTCGAAGGTGGCATCGGGTTCGCAGATGCAGACCAGGTCGGCCTCGGCGGTCTCGACCAATCCGCGCCGGATGGCGGCGCCGTAGCCTTGCGTGGTCTCGAACACCTCGCGCGCTGCAGTGAGCGCCACGGCAGGTGACGTGTCGGGGTGGGCGTTGTTGTTCACCACCACGATGTCGTCGACGATGCCCAACTGGTGAAACCCGTTGATGCAGTCGGCGATACTCCCGGCCTCGTTGTACGTCGGCAGGATGACTGCGACCCTCTTTCCGTGCCACATCTCGACTCAGTTCCTGCTCAAAGACCCAGCCGGCGTGGCAGATAGAGCACCACTCCGTCGAACTCCTCGACGGTGTAGAACTCCTCGGGTAGGTACAGCAACGTGGGGTCGACCTGGCCCGCGCGGTACACGAACGCCACCTGGTCGGGGGGCGTCTGCTCGACCAGCTGTTGCGAGCGGGGGAAGCGAACCACTGGTGGAAAGCCCACCACGGCGATGCGGATACGTCGGTCCGACCGGTACTCGATGGGCATCACCAGCCAGAAGTTGCCCGCGAGCCGATTGACGCCCGCGTTGTCGAGGCGTGTGACCAGGTCGTGTTGCCACTGATTGGGCCGTGTGGCGTCGAACGTGTCCTGGCGGGCGAGGAAGGGCACAGTGGTGAGGCCGACCCACACCAGCGCCGTGGCCAGCAGCACAAGCGTTCCGTGGCGCACGCTGCGCCCGCGGCACCAGCTGGCAACCGACGATCCGATGGCGATCGCCGCCGGGGCGAAGGGGATGATGCTGTATCTGCCGTCGCCGACGAAAGCCAGGTTCACCAGCGGCGACATCAACAACAGGCAGCAGGCGAGTGCTGCCGGCACGATGAATCGGCTCGGGCGGGTGCCACCGCGGACAAGTACGACACAACCGTGTATCACCAGCGCCGCGACGCACGCGTACACGAGCAGGCCCAGCGGACGGCCGAGCATCCAGGTGCCGTCGAAGCCGCGTTGGCCCAGGCCGCGCGGCAGTAGCGCTTCCACGAAACCGCGGAGTCGGGTCCAGGCACCGTCGAGGGAGGTGGTGTCGGATTGCAGCGAGGGCCACCCGTTCGCTGCATTCCAGGCCAGGTAGGGCAGATTGGCGATCGTCGCGCCGGCCGCGGCCGGCAGCCACCAGCGGCGCCAGTCGCGCCAGTGCACCCAGGCGACGACGGCCAGCGCCGGCAGCACCACGGCGAGGAGCATCGGGTGGGCGTAGGCCGCCAGCCCGGCCATGAACCCGGTTATCGCCGAAGACTTCCAGCAGGAGGTTGCTCGGTCGGCGCTGACCGCGGCCGACCACAGGCTGGCGCCGACGGCGGCCAGCCCGACGCTGTACCCCATGTAGGCGCGGGTGCTGAGTATCAGCAAGGCGCCCGGCGCGAGCCACACCAACGCGGCCGCCGTCGCCGCTGCCCACCCGCCGGCGAGACGGCGGGCGGCGCCGGCGATGAACACCGTGGCCACCGCCCACAGCGCGACGTAGAGCAACTTGAGCGCCGGCACCGAGCCACCGGCGAACACCAGCAGCGGCGAGAAGAGGTAGGCCTCGATCGTGGCCGAATAGGCCTGCCCGTCGATCACCACCGGGAAACGGTGATCGCGCACCACCGCCAGCGACTGCAGGCCGGCGTAGGCCTCGTCGCCGTTGAAGTCGCCGAACCCCGAGCGGATCACCACGACTCTGACCAGCAACCCCGCCAGCGCCGCCGCACCGAGGGCCGCGACGACGAATGGCGGTGGTAGCCGGGCCTTGAGCACGTCTTGCAGGCTAGCCGTCGTGCCCTCTGGCACAGGGGAAGGAACGGCTCAAGACGCCTACCCTGCGTGCCGATTACAAGCGTGTCGTCCATCTATCAGCAGGAAAAGGCTTCGCGTGAGAGCAAGACTTAGAGTGGCGGTCCCGGTTGCAGTGGTACTGGCCTTGCTGGGCGGCCTGGCCATCTCGCCCGCGACGGTGGAGGCCGCACCCGATCCGCCGTTCATCCCGGCCGACGCCGACTGGCTGACGACGACGAACTACTTCCGTGCGATGTCCCACCTGCCGCCGGTGACCCACGATCCGGCGCTGTCCAACCCGGGGGCGACGAACCACTCGTGCTACATGCTCTGGCACGGAATCTCCCACGATGAGAACCCCATCTACAAGGCAGACCCCACGAAGCCGGGCTACGAGTACACGCCCCAGGGTGACGCGTCGGGACGGGCCAGCAACGTCGCGATTAGCACCAACATCAACGCCACGCAGCGTTCGTTCCTCGAGCTGTGGATGACCGGCCCGTTCCACGCGATCGGCGTGCTGCGCCCCAACCTGCAGCGGGTCGGCTTCGGTGAATGCCGCTCTGCGATCACGCCCAAGTGGCGCAGCGCGGCGACGCTCAACATCATCAGCGGCCTCGGTCCGAAGGTTCCCCAGACCGAGCCGATCCTGTTCCCCGGCAATGGCACGGTCACCAACCTCTACCGCTTCGTCACCGAGTCGCCCAACCCGGTCACGCTGTGCGGGTGGAGCAGCTCCACTCCCGCCGGCCTGCCGGTGATCGCGATGATGCCCGAGGCGCCGACGATCAACCCGACGGCGACGATGACTGGCCCCGGTGGCGCGGTGGTGCCCACCTGCGTGCTCAGCTCGCGCAACACGGGCAGCGATGCCACCGCCGAGGGCATCCTGCGCGGCAACAACGCCGTCGTGGTGGTGCCCCGCGTACACCTCGCGAGCGGCACCTACACCGTCACAGTGAACAGCGGCGCCCGTGTGGTCACCTGGAGCTTCACCGTCGATCCGGCTGCTGCTGACGCAGAGCGGATCACGCCCACCGCCTCGCCGACGACCGAGGATCCCACCGGATGGCAGCCGATTTCGCCGGCGCGGTTCGTCGACTCTCGGGTGGGGCTCGGTGCCACCCGGCTGTTGGCCAACACGACCAAGCGGGTGAAGCTCACCAACCGCCTCGGTCTGCCCGACGGTGCGCAAGCGATCAGCGCCAACTTCACCGTCACGCTCACGGCAGCCCCCGGATACCTCACGGTGTGGAACTGTTCGTCGCCGATGCCCGACGCGTCGACCTTGAACTTCGGTGTCAACGACACGGCGGCCAACGCGGCCACGATCCCGCTCGATGCCGAGGGGTGGATCTGTCTGTTCTCGCCGGCGACGACCGACATCATCATCGACATCTCCGGGTACTACGTCGAGTCGGCCACTTCGCGGTTCAGCCCGGTGACCCCCGCGCGGATCATCGACACGCGCACCGGGCACGGCCTGGGAGGCAGCCCGGCGCGGATGCAGGCAGGTGATGTGCTGGAAGTGCCGCTGCCCGCTGCCCCCGGCAACGCCACGGGTGGGTTGTTCAACGTGACCACCGACAGCCCGGCCTCGTTCGGCTGGGTCACGGTGTATCCGTGCGGCACGGTGCCGAACACGTCGAGCGTCAACCCGAAGGCCAACGCCGCGGTGCCGAACACCGTCACCACCCCGCTGTCTGACGATGGCACGATCTGCATCTACGCCAGCACCGCGGTGGACGTGATCGTCGACGTGTTCGGCTACATGGTGCCCGGCACCAACGGCGGGTTCACCCCGAGCACCCCGTTCCGCTGGACCGACACCCGTCAGCGCTATTGGACCGATCTCAATGCCGGTCTCGACGGGCGGCGACTCAATGCGGGTGAGGTGATCGAACTCGACATCGCCGGCAACCGTGGTGTGCCCCCATCGGCTCGCGCCGTGTCGTTCAACCTCACAGCGGCCGACGCGCTGGCGAGCGGCTTCGTCACCGCCTTCCCCTGCGGTGCGGTGCCCTACACCTCGAACGTCAACTACCCCGCCGGTGGAGCCGTGGCCAACGGTGCCACCGTCGCCCTCTCCGACAGCGGGACGTTGTGCCTCTATGCCTGGATGCCGGTGCACCTGATCCTCGACGTCAACGGTTGGTGGGAGTGACCGTAGGCTTGCCGGGGTGACTTCCGTATCGCCCGCCGGCCCCGCCGGCAACACCTACGACAAGTACGCCTCGTCGAATCCGATCGAGCGGCGGATGATGCAGGGCTTCTTCGCCGCGCTCGACGCATGCGTCGAGGGCTTGACGCCGGCGACCGTGCTGGAGGTGGGTTGTGGCGAGGGGGAAGTGCTCGAACGGATGATCGGAGTCTTCCCCGCGGCGCGGGTGGCGGGTATCGACCTGCACGACGAGCGGCTGCTGGCCGAGTGGGCCGAGCGCGGTCTGCCGGCCAAGGTAGGCGATATCAACGCGATTGACGCGGCCGACGGCGAGTACGACCTGGTGCTGGCGATCGAGGTGCTCGAACACGTGGCCGACCCCGAGCGCGCGTTGCGCGAGATCGCCCGCGTGTGCCGTGGC
>CAUJEE010000115.1 GCA_963169215.1 Actinomycetota bacterium | reverse complement strand
GCCGCGGGCGAGGAGTTCGCCGACGGTGATGGTGGAGGCAGATGCGCTCATGGGTCGATTCTTGTGCGCCGCGCGCGGGCTGCCGTTACCGGAGCCTGCGGTGGAGCCGAGCGCGGGCCGAGCGCGGGCGCGGCGCGGTCGTCAGCGCGGTGCGTCGGGGTGCTCGCGCAATGCCCGGCGCACGATGCGGTCGGCGGCGCGCTGGGTGACCCGCTCGGGCAGCAGGCGGGTGAGTCGAGCCGTGCGCCGCGCCGCCCGGCCGGGGATCACGGTGAAGCGGCCGCGCGCCAGTTGCGCCAGCATCTCGTCGCACGCGACGTCGACGGTGAGTGTGCCGGCAACGTCCTTCAGCGCCCGCGTCGCGGGGTGGATGCCCACCGACGACCGCTCGACCATCGGGGTGAGGATCTCCGGCGGGCAGATCACCGACACGGCGATTCCCCGCGGCGCGTACTCGAGGCGCAGCACCTTGGCCAGCCCGATCACTCCCGCCTTCGACGCCGCATAGGCGGCGTAGGTGTAGCCGCCGGTGATGCCGGCCATCGAGGCGATCAGGGCCAGGCGCGATCCGCGCTGCATGTGCGGCAGCACGGCCGCGGCGAAGTTGCGCGAGCCGACCAGGTTCACCTGCAGCGTGAACTCGAAGTCGGCGCGGGTGGCCGTCTCGAAGCGGTCGTTGCGGCTGAGGCCGGCGCTGTTCACCGCCAACGCCGGCGACCCCACCTCGGCCACCGCGGCGCGCGCGGCGGTGGCAAGTGCCTGGTCGTCGCGCACGTCGATCTCGTGCACGCTCACCCGCCCGCCACCGGCCGCGACCTCGGCGCGCACCGCCTCCGGCACAGCGAGGTCGAACAGCGCCACATCGGCACCGCGGGCCGCGAGGGTGGTGGCCAACTGCCGGCCGATACCGCTGCCTCCACCGGTGATGAACACCACCGGCCACCGCCGGCCGTCGTCGTCAGCCATCGCGCACCCCTTCGTCGAGCCCGCACAGTAGGGGCAGCACCTCCCCCAAGGCACCACGCAGCACGGCGGCGGCGTGATGATCCATCGCCGTCGGCTCGCCGTTGGCGATCACCACCCGCGCCCCATGGCGTCTGGCCGTGGGCACCACGTTGGCCGCGGGGAACACCGACAGCGACGTGCCTGCGGCGATCAGCAGATCGCATTGCTCGGCGGCGCGCATCGCCGCGTCGATCACCTCCGGCACCAGGTTCTGCCCGAACAGGATCGCGTCGCTCTTGAGGATTCCGCCGCACACCGTGCAGGCCGGGTCGTCATCGCCGTCGCGCACGCGGGCCAGCGTGTCGGCCATCGAGCGGCGGTCGTTGCATTGCCAGCAGCGGGTGTAGTGCACCGTGCCGTGCACCTCGATCACCTTCTGTGGGTCGTGCCCCGCGGCCTGATGCAGGCCGTCGACGTTCTGGGTGACGAGTGCGACAAGTTGCCCGCGCCGCTCGAGTTGTACCAGTGCATGATGGCCACGGTTGGGCTGGGCGCGGAACAGCGGGTTGTCGAGGCGCACCTGCCACGACCGTCGGCGCACCTGCGGGTCGGAGAGGAAATGGTGCAGGGTCGATGCCTTCTCCGCTTCCGGGTTCTTGGTCCAGATGCCGTTGGGACCGCGGAAGTCGGGGATGCCCGACTCGGTCGACATCCCCGCCCCGGTGAGCACCGTGATCCGCTCCGCCTCGCGCACCCACGCGGCAGCGGTGTGCAGGTCGTCGGTCGGCACCACACCCCCCATTCTGCCGGTCGCCGGCGCTCGCCGTACCCAGTGGAGGTGACTCCCCCGGTCGCCGATCGTCGCCCCCTGGGAGCAGCCATGTCACTCGATCTGTCCGAACTGAACGCCAACTCCACCGTGATGGTGGTGCCGTGGCACGACCCGATCGTCGATGCCGTCGGTTTCGACGTGCGCTCGCAGTACGTCGAGCTGTTCTGGCTGAACGTGCTCGGCCCGACGGCCACGTGGACGCTGCGCCGGTTGGTGCACGGGCTCGATCGCTTCCCGCTCGGCTACGAGCTCGACCTGGCCGAGACCGCCGGCATGCTCGGCCTCGCCTACTCGGCGAGCACCTCGAATTCGTTCGGCCGCGCGCTGGCGCGGTGCGTGATGTTCGGGATGGCCCAACCGGTGCCCGGTGGGTTGGCTGTGCGGCGCAAGGTGCCGCCGGTGGCCACCCGCCACCTGGCGCGCATGCCCGCGGCTCTGCGAGCGCTGCACTCCGCGTGGACCCGCCGCGACGTGGGCCACGACGACCTCGCTCGCGCCGTCGCCCTCGCGCTGGTGATGGTGGCCACCGGCGACGACCCCGACATGGTCGAACGGCAACTGCTCGCCGCCGGGGTTCCCCCCGCCGCAGCCGCGGCGGCCGTCGAGCAGACCTTCGCCCACGAGCAGCTCGCCTCGTGACCCGGCCCCACCGGAGCGCCGACCCAGATGGGGGTATATTGATGCGCATGCCGAAGATGCAGGTGTACCTTCCCGACGAGCTCTACCAGCAGGTGAAACAGCGCGCCGACGAGTTGA
>CAUJEE010000114.1 GCA_963169215.1 Actinomycetota bacterium | reverse complement strand
GGCGGGTCTCAAGGTCTCGTCAACTGCGGCCGATCATTCCCTGGTGGGTTTGGTGGTTGCCCTCGAGCGTTGCTGCGAGGAACTCCCGGGAACCCCACCGGTAGCCTGAACGTCCCTCTCGCCGACAACTGGCCGACAACTGGCCGACTACTCGAATGCGCAACCTTTCCTCCTCTCGCCGCTGGCTCCTCCTCGGGGTCACAGCACTTGCCCTGGCGGGCCTCGGGGTTTCCCGGGCCACCGCCCGACGCAGCGCGGACGTGGTGCCGCCGGTGGTGGTCAGCGAGGCCGCCATCCCGCTCGTGGCCGACATGCCGTCGGTGTCAGGTGACGGCCGGTTGGTTGCCTATGCCGGACGCCCGCCGTCCGACGATGGGCGGGTGCGCACCGTATGGCTGCTCGACCGGGCCAGCGGCACCCGCACCGAACTGACGCCGCTGGTCGACGGCGCCACTGTCGGCGAGTCGGCCTGGCCGGTGCTCAGCGACGACGGGTGCACGGTGACCTTGCTGACCCAGATCCCCTTCGACCTGTTCCGCGACGACGACGGCCGTGGCCGGTGGGACGTGTACCAACAGCGTCTGCCCGAGTGCGGCGGAGTGCTCGGCGATCTCGAGTTGGTGTCGGCGCGTGGCAGCGGCTTCGACGTGTCCGCCGCCGACGACGTGGTGCCCGATCATCGCCCGGCGGTGTCGGCTGACGGGTCGGTGGTGGCCTACACCCACCAGTTCGGTCTTGGTTCCCCAGGCGTCACCGCAGTGTCGGTGGTCGATCTCGCGATCGCTCTCGGTGAGGCCGGCCGCGCCAGCCGCGTACCGGGCACACCGCTCGACGCGCCGGCCGACCCGTTCTTCCACCGGGGTATCGCCCAGCCGTCGATCAGTGACGACGGGCTGGTTGTGGCTTTCACCTCCGACGCCTTGTCGTCACTCGCCGATCCGCTGTGGGGCAGCGGCCCGGAGGAGGGCGGCGCGGCCGCCACCCGCGTCTACCTGTGGAACCGCACGGTGCTCGATCCGGCCGCCGCGATCACCGACGTGTCGACCGTTGCGGGGGCGGGCACCGGCGACGCGCACAGCCCGGCGGTGTCGGGCGACGGCCTGTTCGTGGCCTTCGTCTCCACTGCGCCGGGGCTGGTGGCCAACTCGCTGCTTCCACCGTGCACACCCGAATGCCTCGGGCAGGTCTACCTGTACGGCCGTGCCGACCAGTCGTTGCGCCTGGTCAGCCGTGCTGCCGGGGCACCCGATGCCCCGGCATTCGCCGCCGACGCGGGTGCCGGTCAGCCGGCGCTGGGCTACAGCGACGGCGAGGTGGTGTTCGTCAGCCGCGCGAGCAACCTGTTGCCGACGCGCAGCGACGGTGGCGGTACGGCCGACGACGGCGACATCGTGCGTGTCGTGCCCGCTACCGGGGAGGTGCAGCGCGTGTCGGTGTTGGCCGACGGCGTCACTCCGGCTCCGGCGGTGAACTCGCACCCGCAGGTGTCGGCGACCGGCCGGGTGGTGGTGTTCGACACCCTCGCCGGTGGGGTGTTCGCCGACCCGACCCAGGTCGGCCGGCAGGTGGCGGCGCTCACCTTGACGCCGCGTGTGGAGATGGCCGACCTCGATGTCGGCACCGTCGACGTGGCGATGCCCGGTTCCGAGTGGTTCCTGGTGCTGGTGAACCGCGGCCCGTCGTCGTTCCAACCGGCAGCGGTCACCGTCGACAACCCCGACTTCCTCGTCGGGGGCGGCACCTGCATCGACACCCCGGTGGTGCTCGCGCCCGGCGCGTCGTGCACCGTCAACGTGCGCCTGCTGCCGTCAGTGGCCGGGCAACTGGTGGCCACGCTGACGGTGAGCGAGGCCGGCTTCGGTGCCACATCCGTGTCGGCCACCCTGTCAGGCTTCGGCGGTGAGGCTGCTCTGCTCACCTCGCCCGGTGGCGGTCACGCCGGCGAGCTGGCGGTGGGCACGCCTTCTGCTCCGGTGGCCTTCGACGTGCTCAACTTCTCGCTGGCCGACGAACAGATCGCGTCGGTGGCCATCACCGGCGAGCATCCCCACGACTTCGCGCTCACCGACGACGGCTGCACCGGGAAGCAACTGACCTTCGACCAGAAGTGCACGATCCAAGTGGCGTTCACGCCCACCGCCGCCGGGCGCCGCACCGCGCAGGTCACGGTGGCCACCGCCCGCGGCGCATACGCGACCTACCTGATCAGTGGCGACGGCCGTCATGTGCCGCTGATCACCACCTCCACGCCGACAGTGGTGGCCGGCTCGCGGGTGGCGGTGAGCGGGCACGGCTTCTCGCCGAACACGCCGGTGGTGCTGATGTTCGCCGACGGCAGCGGCCGCGCGGCCACGGTCGTCAGTGACGCCACCGGCTCGATCAGTGCCACGCTGCTGGTACGCGCCAACGACCGCAGCGGCGAACGGCTATTGGTGGGTCAGACCGCCGGCGGCGAGGTGGCCGGGGTGATGATCACCGTTTTGCCCGCGTCGCAGCCGTTGACCCCGGGTTCGCCCGCCTGGCCCAGTCGCTGAGCCGGCAGCTCATTCGTCGAGAAGCACTCCGCTGGCGAACACATTCTGCGCGCACATGGCGACGGTCGGATCGCCGACGGCCGCGCAGGTGACGGTGACGACCAGGCGCTGACCGGCGCCGAACTCGATCGGCGTCACCAGTGACACCGAAGAGTCGCCGATGATGTTGTCGAGGCGGAACAGATACAGCGTGACGTCGTCGCGTTGCACCAGCAGGGTGCCCTGATCGCCGTTGGGATTTTGCACGACGATGTCGGTCACCTGCAGGCGCTGGCCGGCAGGCACGGTGAAGTCGATCGCACCGGTCTCGCCGACGGCAACGCCCATCGGCAAGGCGATGTTGGCGATCGTGCCCTCGTCCGCCCCGGCGCCAGGGTCGTTCTCTGGCATCGTCGTGACCACGACGGTCACCATGCTGCCGGTTACATCGTCGATCACCGACGTGGTGACTGGCGCCTGGCCATCGCCGCGCACGGCGTCACGAGCCGCGTCCTGCACCGCCGGGCGCACGACGGTGAACCACGCGATGGCGATCAGCACCAACGCGGCCGCGACGGCGACAGCGCGGCCCACCAACCGCTGGGGAAGCACGGGTTCCTGCACGAAGGTTGCCGTCGCCGACGCGGTGGGATGCCCAGCTTCAGCCGCGTCGACGCGGAAGGTGATCGTGCGTGGTCGGCGCTCCCACTGCAGCCGGGTGGTGGTCACTCGCGCCTTGACGAGGGTGGAGGTACCCGGCTCGGCCCCCGCGCTGGGTGGGTCGAAATCGGCCTCCAGGCGTCCGGTGGGGTCGACCAGGTACATGCGGCATGTGGCCTGGCTGTTGCCGCGGTTCTCGAGCATCATCTCGTAGGTGGCGGCGCGTCGCGCGCGCTGTGCCGGTTGCAGCACCTCCACATGGCGATCGACCACGGTGCCCACGGCAATCACCACGTCTACGGTGCGCACCTCGTCGGGGTCGCTGTTGGGCACGACGCGCACCGTGAGCGACGTGTTGCCCGACGAGGTGCCGGGCAACAGTGGGGGTGCCACGCGCACCTCGACGTCCTGCTGTGTGCCGCCGAACAGGGTGATCGTCGACGGTGTGATCGTCGTCCAGGCTGCGGCCAGCCCCGCTGGGGTGATGACGAACGAGTCGGTGGTGTCGGCCAGATTGGCCACCGTCAGGTGCAGCACCACCGACGATCCGGGAGCGACGGTGACATCACCGTCGGAGAACCACGCCTGGGCAGCCATCGGGTAGAGGGTACTGTGCACCGTTGTTCAACGGAAGGCGATGCGGTCGCGCCCGGCGCGCTTTGCTTCCTGGAGCGCGCCGGCGGCTTCGGCCAGCACCCGTGAAGCGTCGAAGCTGCCACTACCGCTGGCCACGCCTACCGAGGCAGTGAGCCGCACCTCCGGGTCGACACCCTGCCATGTGGTGGTGGCAATGGTCGTCCGTATGCGCTCGAACACTTGCCGGGCGTCACCTGGCGACGCGGCGCGCAACACCATCACGAATTCGTCGCCACCGAGGCGCACCACCGCGTCGCCGCGGCGGCAGGCGCGTTCGAGCAGCGTGGCCACCTGCTGCAACACGGCATCGCCCTGCAGGTAGCCAAAGTCCTCGTTGATGCGCTTGAACCCGTCGAGGTCGATCACACCGACACACACCGGGTCGGGTTCGCTGAGCGCCGCGGGCAGGAATGTCGACAGGTGGCGGCGATTGGGCAAGCCGGTGAGCGGGTCGCTGAGGCTCATCATCTCCGTGCGCAAGTGTTCTACTGCGAGCAGCACGTGCTCCCACCGGGCGGCGCGCTCGATGGCCAGCCTGCGCGTGCCTTCGTGCAGTTGCTGCTCGAGTGCAGCGCGCGCTTCGTCTTGACGGCCGAGGGTCCACAGCGCCTCTACCTGCACGGCGCGCAGCGAACCGATGTAGGAAACCAGCCCATGGGCCTCGGCCAAGGCCAGCGTGCGGGTGATGACCGGCAGCACCTGTTCGCCACCGCGTGTGCGCCACAGCGCGATCGCCTCTGCGGCCATGGCGACGATCTGTTCCTCGCGCATCCCCGACTCGATGGCCGTGCTGTAGGCGGTGGTGGCGTCGGCGAGGGCTGCGGCGAAGTTGCCGGCATCGGCCTGCATCAGGGCGCGGTGGGCGAGGGCGCTGGTGACGGCCATCGTCTCGCCGCCGCCCTCCGGGTCGATGGCCGCGTTGGCCGCGTACATCGCGTCGGCGAGCAACTGCCTCCGCCGCTCGGGGTCGGTGTCGGCCAGCGCCGCGAGGTGATACGACGCGGCCAGGTTGGCATAGGTGAACTGCCGGTCGAGATCGGTGGGTGCCACTCGCAAGGCCCGGTCGTAGAGCTCGAGCGCGGGCTGGATGAACCCGCAGTTGGTGTAGGTGACGGCGAGGTTCTGCAGCACCAGGTAGATGCCCGCGTCGGTGGGCAGGTCGTCGAGCACGTGCGCCGCCTCGGCGAGCGCATGGGTGGCCTCGGCCAGTCGTTCGTGGCGCACGTAGTGGTCGGCGATCATCCCCAGCGCATCGACCAACTCGGGCAGGTGGTGCTCGGCGCGGGCCAGGTCGGCGACGGTGAAGGCCAACTCCACCGCCTCGTCGTGGCGTTCCATGGCGAGCAAGCAGCAGGCCTCGCGCAGTTGCAGATTGAGCCGGTCCTGCAACTCGATCGCCCGGTCGGCGGCCTCGCGGAACAGGGTCGCGGCCTGCTGGAAGTGCCCGTGGTGGCGGGCGTCGATCGCCCGCTGCTCGAACTCGGCGCGTTGCGCGGCGCGGCTCGGCTCGTCAGCCATCGGGTCGGCTCCCCGCTGCGGCCGCCGACGACGTACCATCGAACCTCGTGACTGCCCGCTTCCCAGCCGCCCGCCCCCGCCGCCTGCGCAGTTCGGCCGCGCTGCGCGACCTGGTGGCCGAGACCCGTCTCGACGTGGGGCGGCTGGTGGCGCCGCTTTTCGTGCGCGAAGACATCGACACGCCGCAGCCGATCGCCTCGCTGCCCGGGGTTGTGCAGCACAGCCGCGCCTCGCTGCGCGAGGAGGTCAGCGCCCTCGCCGACCTCGGGGTGCGGGCGGTGATCCTGTTCGGCGTGCCGGCCGAGAAGGACGCAGTCGGCTCCGGCGCCTTCGACCCGCAGGGCATCGTGCAGGTGGCGTTGCGCGACCTGGCCGCCGACGTGGGCGACGAAATGGTGTTGATCGCCGACCTGTGCGTCGACGAGTACACCTCGCACGGCCATTGCGGTGTGCTCGACGGCCCGGCCGGCGATCCGCACACATCGGTCGACAATGACGCCACGCTGGAAATCTACGGCAAGATCGCGGTGGCACAGGCCGATGCCGGCGCCCAGGTGGTGGCGCCGAGCGGGATGATGGACGGCCAGGTGGGCGCGATCCGCGCTGCGCTCGACGCGGCCGGGCACAAATCGGTGGCGATCCTGGCCTACGCGGCGAAGTACGCCAGCGGCCTGTACGGGCCGTTCCGCGACGCGGTCGATTGCGCCATCGTCGGCGGCGGCGACCGCAAGGCCTACCAGCAGGACTGGCGCAACGCGCGCGAAGCGTTGGTGGAGGTGCAGGCCGACATCGACGAGGGGGCCGACATGGTGATGGTGAAGCCGGCGCTCGCCTACCTCGACGTGATCGCGGCGGTGAAGGCGACGGTGAACGTGCCGGTCGCTGCCTATCAGGTGAGCGGCGAGTACGCGATGATCAAGGCCGCCGCGGCCAACGGTTGGATCGATCACGACGCGATCGTGGGCGAGCACCTCACCGCCATCCACCGTGCCGGTGCCGACGTGATTCTCACCTACTTCGCCCGCTGGTTCGCCGAGGCGCACGCCGGGCGGAGGTCGGCCGCGCGCTGATGAACGGTCAACTCCCGCCTTTGCCGCACGACCTGCCGCGCTCGAACGAAGAATTGTTCGTCCGCTCCTGCGCCGCCATCCCCGGCGGGGTGAACAGCAGCATCCGCGCGTTCAAGGCCGTTGGTGGCACGCCGTACATCGTCGAGCGAGCCGAGGGCGCGTACGTGTACGACGTCGAGGGCCGCCGCTACGTCGACCTGGTGCAGAGCTACGGCGCGGTGATCCTCGGCCACGCCCATCCGGCAATCACCGCCGCGATCACCGCCGCGGCGGCGGCGGGTACGTCGTACGGCGCACCCACCCCCGGCGAGTTGCTGCTCGCCGAGGAGATCCGCCGGCGGGTGCCGTCGTGCGCGCGGGTGCGGTTGATGAACTCGGGTACCGAGGCCACCAGCACCGCCGTGCGCCTCGCCCGCGGGTTCACCGGTCGCGATCGCATCGTGATCTTCCACGGCAACTTCCACGGGGCCACCGACGCGCTGCTCGCGGCCGGTGGCAGCGGCGTGGCCACGCTCGGGCTGCCGGGCACGGCCGGAGTGCCCGCGGGGGCTGTGGCCGGCACGTTGGTGGTGCCCTACAACCAGGTGCCGGTGCTCGACGAGCAGACTGCCGCGGTGTTCGTCGAGCCGGTGGCCGCCAACATGGGCGTGGTGGCGCCGAAGGACGGCTTCTTGCAAGGTCTGCGCGCGGAGTGCGATCGCGTCGGCGCGCTGTTGGTGTTCGACGAGGTGATCACCGGTTTCCGCCTCGGTGTGGGCGGGGCGCAGGAGCACTACGGAGTGCGCCCCGACCTCACCACTTTCGGCAAGGTGATCGGTGGGGGGCTGCCGATCGGGGCGGTCGGTGGTCGACAGGACGTGATGGAGACACTGTCGCCGTTGGGGCCGGTGTTCCACGCGGGCACGCTGGCGGGCAACCCGTTGGCCACCGCCGCCGGTCGGGCCGCGCTCGAGCTGCTCACCCCCGACGTCTATCCACTGCTCGCGGCGCGTGCCGCCCGCCTGGCCGCGGTGCTCACCGACGCCTGCGCCGCGGCCGGGCTGCCTGCCACCTTCCCGGTGGTGGGGACGCTGGTGGGCATGTACTTCGGCGCGGGGCCCGTCCCCACCGACTTCCAGCAGGCGAAGACCACCGACGAGGCGATCTACCGCGCCTTCTTCCACGCGATGCTCGCCGCCGGGGTGGCGCTCGCCCCGGGCGCGTACGAGGCGCTGTTCGTGGGGCTCGGGCACACCGACGCGGTGCTCGACGAGATCGCCGCCGCAGCCGCCGGTGCCGCTCGCGCAGCCACGTCATCCTCCGGCTGACGCGCAGCCACGTCATCCTCCGGCTGACGTACGCTGCGCCCCGTGCGCCAGTTCTTCACCCTGCGTTACTGGCTGACATTGGCCGCGCTGGTGGGCCTCGCCGTCGGCGTGATGGTGTTCACCGGCGGTGGTGGCGACGACGTTGATCAAGTCGTCGATGGGCTTGTCGCTCCGGAGCGGTTGCAGGTCGACCTGATCACCCCGGTGTTCGGCTTGCAGGCGCCGCAGGGCATCGAGTTCGCCGATGGCCGCTTGCTGGCCGACATCGCGCTGCTGCTCGACGCGACGCGCACGATGGTGGTGAAGGCGGGCACGCCCGGCGACGTGAGCTGTGCCGACCTGGTCACCGTCGGCCAATGCGTGGTGGCCGCCGACCTGCTCGGCGATGCCGTGCTGCGCTTCTCGCTGGTCTCGGCCACAGGTGCGGTGAACGTCAAGCTGCCGGCAGTGGTGGAGATGCTCGACGGGCAGAAGGTGCTGCTGGCCAATGGCTGGGTGGTGCCGCGGTCGTTCCGGGTCGAGCGCCTGTGCGACGAGGAGACGACATCACTGCCGCAGTTCATCGACACCTACGGCGAGACGGCTACGGCGACGTTCGATTTCGACACGCAGGAGATGTTTCGTGTCACCTGCCCGCGCACAACGGCAACCACGACCACCGTGCCCGCCTCCACTGTGGTGGAAGCGACGATCGTGATCGGTGACGACCCCACCGCCAGCACGGTGGAACCCGGCTGACCGGGTCAGGAATCGCCGCGAGACACGCGGTGGCGGGTGACCTCGTAGGTGGCCAGCGCCGCCGCCGCG
>CAUJEE010000113.1 GCA_963169215.1 Actinomycetota bacterium | reverse complement strand
CGCGTCATGGTCATCTTCGTATTGATGCCCAACGAGCGGAACGGTTCGGGCTCCCAGCGTCGGCTGCGATGGCCGACCCACGGCAGCGACACCAGGTCGCTGTCGGCGCCGGCGATCAGGTCGGCCAGAGTGCGACCGGCGAGGTTGGTGGTGCCCACCCCGTCGCCCACATAGTTGCCTGCCGCGGCCATGCCGGTGACCGTGTCGTAGCCGACGTGGCACCACCAGTCGCGGGCGGCGGCGACGGCCCCACCCCATCGGTGCGTGATTGCCGCGTCGCCGAGGTGGGGAAACAGTTCGACCAACGATTCGTGGATGTCGGCGTGCACGCGGTCGTCGCGCTCGAAGCTGGGCGACATGCGGCTGCCCCAGTGGTACCTCGCCCCACGGCCGCCGAAGGCGAACCGTCCGTCGGCGGTGCGCTGGCCGTAGATGAGCATGTGCCGACCGTCGGTGAACGTCTCGCGTGCGCCAAGGCCGGTGCAGTTCCAGAACTCGTCGGGCAGGGGCTCGGTGGCGATCATCAGCGAGTAGACGGGCGCGATCTCGCGACGGCGACCGAGCACGCCGGTGAACGCCTCGGTGGCTCGCACCACCACCCGTGACCGCACGCTGCCTGCATCGGTGCGCACTTGATGCGGCCCGATGGCGACCACACGCGAGTGTTCGTACACCGTCACCCCCAGGCGCTCGACCGCCCGGGCCAGGCCGCGCGCCAGACGCGCCGGATGCACTGCCGCGCAGTGAGGGGTGTAGTAGCCGCCCACCACACTCGTCGCCCGACAGCGGGTGAGAGCCTCTTCGGCGGAGAGCACCGCGCAGTCGGCGTCGGTGAACCCGAACGAATGCAAGTGGGCGACGTGCTGCTCGGCGCGCTGCATCTGCGCCCGGTTGCGGGCCAGCGACAGCGTGCCACCGTGGGCAAAGCCACAGTCGATCCCCTCCGTATCCACGACCCGCCCGACCTCGGCGACGGTGGCGTTCATCTCCCTCTGCAGGTGCACTGCAGCGTCGCGACCGTGGCGCGCGGCCATCGCGTCGAGCGACATCGGCAGCAGTCCCGAGCACCAGCCGCCGTTGCGGCCGCTGGCCCCGAAACCCACCTGTTCCGACTCCAGCACGACCACACGCAGGCCGGGATCACGACGCGCCAGGTAGTAGGCGGTCCACAAGCCGGTGTAGCCGCCGCCGACGATGGCCACGTCGGCCTGCACTTCACCGGCGAGTGCCGGGCGCGGTGGCCCCCACTCGTCGGCCGGAATCGTGTCGTGCCACATCGAGAGGTAGGCCAAGTCGTGCATGGGGCGAGGCTATTCGGCCAGACTGCGGTGATGTCGCTGCCCCCGCCGGGCTGGTACCCGGACCCGCACTCAAGTGTCGGCCGGGTGCGCTACTGGAACGGCCAGACATGGACGGCCCAGTGGGCGCCCCCCAGCCCTCGCCAGCCGGTCGCCAAGGCGCCGCATCCCACCCTGCCCCTGCCGGTGGCAGTGGGCGCGTTCGCGTCGGTCGTCGCCCCGCTGGTGGCCGGCCGCTACGTGCTGCAATGGCTGGCCGAGTTCCGCTGGCCGATCGCGGTCTACGTGGTGCTGATGGGCATCGTCGGCTACGGCCCGCCGATCGCCTTCTGGCGCTGGGCCAGCCGCCGGTGGGGCAGCGGCGACCCGCGCGCCGATGTCGGCCTGTCGGCGCGCTGGGCCGATGTCGGTTGGGGGCCGCTCACCTGGCTGTCGTGTGTGGTGGCGCAGGTGATGGTGGCCGCGATCGTGCTCGCCGCCGATATCCCCTTCGAGAGCAACACCGAAGGGGTGTCCGACCTGCGCGGCGAGCGCGGCTACGTGATCGCCCTGTTGGTGCTGGCCGTGATCGCTGCGCCGGTGGTGGAGGAGATCGTGTTCCGTGGTCTGGTGCTGCGCGGCCTGCGTTCGGCGCTGCCGGCGTGGCTGGCGGTGGGCACCCAGGGTGTTCTCTTCGGGGTGGTGCACTACGACCCGGCGCGGGGCGCGGGCAACATCGGGTTGATGATGATCCTCGGCGCAGCGGGCGTCGTGCTCGGTGGGGCGTGCTACCTGCTGCGGCGGCTGGCACCGAGCATGATCGCCCATGCGATCATCAACTCGATCGCGATGACAGTGGCCCTCGTGCGCGGCTGAGCGCGCGTCTCAGGGCACCAGCGGGCAGTTGTCGATCAGGCGCACCTCGCCGAACCACACCGCAGTGACGGCTCGTGCCGGGCGGTCGATCGCGGCCACCGGGGCCAGCGTGTCGGGGTCGATCAATTCGAGGTGCTCGTAGCGGGCCAATGGCTCGGCATCGACCACCGCCCTGCCGGCTGCAATCAGCCGTTGCGCGTCGCGCTCGCCGCCGGCCAGGTGCTCGCGCACCGCCGCGAGCGACGCAGGCACGCACACTGCCGCTGCGCGTTGTTCGGGGGTCAGCCGACGGTTGCGGCTGGAGATGGCCAGGCCATCCGGCTCGCGCACGGTGGACATGCCTACCACCTCGATACCCATGTCGAGATCGGCCACCATCCGGCGCACGATGGCCAGCTGCTGGAAGTCCTTCTCGCCGAACACCGCAACATGTGGTCGCGCCGCGCCGAACAGTTTGGCCACCACTGTTGTCACCCCGCGGAAGTGGCCGGGGCGGTGCTCACCCTCGAGCACATCGGCCAGCGGCCCCGGCTGTACGTGCGTCTGGAAGCCCGCCGGGTACATGTCGGCCGCAGTGGGCGCGTAGACGACTTCGACTCCGTGGGCGCGGCACATGTCGATGTCGGCGTCGAGTGGGCGCGGGTAGGCGTCGAAGTCGTTGCTGCGGTTGAACTGCAGCGGGTTGACGAAGATGCTGACGATCACCACCTCGGCATGCCGGCGGGCCTCGTCGACGAGGGCCAGGTGCCCTGCGTGCAACGCGCCCATCGTCGGCACCAGCGCCACCCGGCGTCCGGCGACGCGGTGCGCGTCGCTGTCGGCCGACAGCGCGTCGGGCGAGTGGACGATCAGCATCGGCAAGTCAGTGGAAGCTGTGTTCGTCGTCGGGCCAGGCGCCGGTGCGTACGTCGGCGACGTACTGCTCGGTGGCGCGGATGGCCTCGCGGCGTAGGTCGGCGTAGTGCTTGGTGAACTTCAGCGCCATCTCGCTGAGGCCGAGCACGTCGTGCAGCACCAGCACCTGGCCATCGCAATCGGGTCCGGCGCCGATGCCGATGGTGGGGATC
>CAUJEE010000112.1 GCA_963169215.1 Actinomycetota bacterium | reverse complement strand
GCGACCGGCTCGACCTCGACATGGCACTCACCTACCTGTTCGCCGCGCAACCATGGGTCGACCCGTGGCGCCACACCGCATCAGGACAATTCCAACGAACACTCGGCGACTACCCCACCTGGTGAACCCCGCCCGGCCGGCGCAGCGGTTCACAGGGGCCGCACGGGTGGGCGGTTCACAGGGACCGCGCGGGCAAGCGGTTCACAGGGACCGCACGGGTGGGCGACTCCGGAATGCGGGGGCGCGGTGCAGCTCAGCGCCGACTCGCGGCGGTGGGTGGCTGGCAACTAACGTCGGCCGCGACGGTGATGGAGCTCGCCACAACCGCCCGAGCGCCCCTCGGGATGATGGCTCCTACGAAGCGATGCCCGCGGGTTCGTGGGTGGCTGCGTAGAGCCGGACGCGGTCATCTGCCGCCGGCGCAGATCCCCGGCGCGCAACCCTTCCTGATGGTGCCCCGATGTCACAGCCCGCAGACCGAGAACAACAGCGCCGACGCCGCCGCCGAGGCGACCCCCGACGCCCCGACGCAGTCGGCGCGGCCGGCGCGGCCGGCCGCCGCTGGCTGAGCGAGCTGGCCGAACAGGGGACGCTGGCCACCCACCTGCTGCGCTGGATCGTGCTCGGCTCGCTGTCGGGCGTGCTCGCCGGCGCTTCGTCGTTCGTGTTCCTCGAGGGCCTCGACCGCGTCACCGAGGTGCGCGAAGACAACGACTGGCTGTTGTGGCTGCTCCCGGCCGCGGGCCTGGTGGTCGGCCTCGCCTATCACCTGCTCGCCGGCCGTGCCGGCAAGGGCAACGAGTTGCTGCTCGACCAGATCCACGAACCCACCGAGTGGGTGCCGCGGCGAATGGCCCCGATGGTGCTGCTCGGCACGTGGGTGACGCACCTGTTCGGTGGTTCGGCCGGGCGCGAGGGCACCGCCTTGCAGATGTCGGGCAGCCTCACCGATGCCGCGTCGCGGGTGTTGCGCCTGCGCGCCGAGGATCGTCGGCTGATGCTGATCTCCGCGCTGGGCGGCGCGTTCGGTGCCGTGTTCGGAGTGCCGCTCGCCGGGGCCGTGTTCGCGCTGGAGGTGCAGGCCATCGGGCGAGTGCGGTACGACGCGCTGGTGCCCGCCCTCACCGCCTCGATCGTCGGCGATCTGGTGGTGCTCGGCCTCGGCTACCAGCACGAGGCCCGTCCGCAGTTCGGACTCGACCTCACCATCGGCCTGGTCGGCAAGGTCGCCCTGGCCGGGCTCGCCTTCGGCCTCGCCGGGGCAGCGTTCGTCGAACTGACACATGCGATCAGGTCGGTGATGCGGCGAGTGCGCTGGGCACCGTTGCGTCCGGTGCTCGGCGGCGCAGCGATCGTGGGGCTGGCGGTGCTCTTCGGCCGCGACTACCTCGGGCTGTCGTTGCCATTGATCGAACGAGCGCTGGCCGGCGAGCAGCTGTCGTTCGCCGTGTTCGCGCTCAAGATCCTGTTCACCGCGGTCACCCTCGGCTGCGCCTTCCCCGGTGGCGAGGTGACCCCGCTGTTCGTGATCGGCGCGTCGCTCGGTGCCGCGCTGGCCGCGCCTCTCGGCTTGCCTGTGGCCGCGCTCGCCGCGGTGGGCTTCGTCGCGGTGTTCGCCGGCGCGGCGAACACCCCCCTGGCGTGCACGATCATGGGCGTCGAACTGTTCGGCTCGGCCGCTACGGTGCCGATTGCCGTCGGCTGTGTCGTGGCCTACGTATTCTCCAACCACCGCGGCATCTACTCGACGCAGCGGATCCACACTGCCAAGGGCCCCGGGGCGATCGACGGCGGGCCGACGCTGGGCAGTTGGTCGAGCCGCCGCCCCGATGCGCCGCCGCCGCCGTAAACACGCCACCGCCGCGTGCGACGGTCAGCGGCAGGGGATGGCGGCGAGCGTCGAGTGGTGGAAGGTGCCGCCGATGCAGGTGGCATCGACGCTGATCGTCGCCAGGTCGGCCGACAGCTGGCCGGCCGCCAGCGGCGCGGCC
The DNA here is from genome assembly GCA_963169215.1 of Actinomycetota bacterium. GTDB lineage: Bacteria > Actinomycetota > Acidimicrobiia > Acidimicrobiales > Ilumatobacteraceae > UBA668. The sequence goes on along the minus strand of CAUJEE010000112.1, from coordinate 17,739 downwards.
GACAACGGGTCGGCCGAGAGCACCACCAGGTCGGCGCGGTGGCCGGCCTCGATGCGACCCGCCTCGCCCTCCTGCCCGCGGGCGTGCGCGGCCCCGGTGGTGTAGGCGCGCAGGGCCGCGAGCGGGGTTATCGCCTGCGCGTCGGCGATGCCGCGGCGGTGGCAGGCGGCATCCATCGCGGCGAACACATCGGTGGCCTCGATCGGCGCATCGCTCGACCCGGCGATGACCACCCCCGCATCGATCAGTGAGCGCAACGGGTAGGCACGCTCGATGCGTTCGGCACCCAGTCGTTGGCGCAACCAGTGGGCCTCGGTCCTGATGTCGATCGGTTGCACCACACAGGTGATGCCGAGCGTCGCGTAGGCCGCGATGGTGGCGTCATCGAGCACCGAGGCGTGCTCCACCCGGTGGCGATGCAAGCCGGGGTGCTCGGCGAGGAGCCGGGCGAAGAGCTGGGCGGCAGCACGATTGGCGCTGTCGCCGATGGCGTGGATGCAGATCTGCAGCCCAGCGACGTGGGCGGCAACCATCCGCGCGTAGGCCACGTCGTCGCCGAGAGTGCGAATGCCGCTGGTGTCGGGCCGGTCGGCGAACGGCGAGTGCATGCAAGCGGTCGCGCCGCCGAGCGTGCCGTCGAGGAACAGCTTGATGCCGTCGACCCGCCGACGGCGGTGCGGCGCGTGCAGCGCGGGGATGGCACGGAAGTCGTCCACCAGCGCGGGGTCGCCGCCGATGAGCACGGTCTGCACGTCGAACGGCAACGCGTCGACCAACGCCGACCAGCCGACGGCCTCGAACGCGCCTGCCTCTCCCGAGGGTCCCTCCGCCGACGTTTGGCAGAAGGCGGTCAGGCCTGTGATGCCCTGGCCGAGCAGCCGCGCAGTCCACTTCGCGGCCGCGGTGGTGAGCGACTCGATCGACGGCTCCGGCAGCAGGCCGAGCAACGGCTCGACGGCGCGTTCGCCGACGAGGCCCGTCGGCCGTCCATCGGCTGCGAGCTCGATGTGACCGCCCGACGGCACGGCACCCGGCCGATCGAGCCCGGCAGCGGCGAGGGCAGCCGTCGAGGCGACGGCGTGGTGGCCGTCGCGGCGCATCAGGACCACTGGCACGCCGCCGCCCGCCCGGTCGAGTTCGGCTGCGGTGGGCAGTCGTCGCTCGGCGAGCAGGGCGTCGTCGAGGCCAAAGCCGATCACCGTTGTGTTGGTGGCGCGCGCCCGCTCGGCGACCATCGTCAGCACGTCGGCGATCGAGCCGACCGCCGCGCCCTCGTCGAAACGAAGGTGCTGGTCGAAGACGCTCATGATCATCGGGTGTGTGTGCGCATCGACGAACCCGGGCGCAACGGTGCGCCCGGCGATGTCGATCTCCACCGCCGAGGGCAGCGCCTCGCGGCACTGCTCGGTTGGGCCGACGTGCACGATGCGCCCGTCGGCGACGGCGACCGCGTCGCACGCGGGCGGCGCGGGCTCGGGCAGCAACACCCGCGCCCCAGTGAGGATGAACGCGTTCACGCGGTGACGGTGGTGGGCGCGGCGATGAGGTGGTCGTCGAGCGCATCGCGATCGACCTCGATACCCCACCCTGGCCCGCCGGGTAGCACGAGGTGGCCGTTCTCCACTGCGTAGCGGGTGGTGGTGAGGTGCTGTTCGAACATCACGTCACCGGCCAACTCGGGCGCATGGCCGAGCCGGTCCCAGCGAGCGGCCGCAAGATGCGCGTGCGCGGCGGTGCCGATACCCAGCGGTTGGTTGTGGATGATCGTCCCCACTCCGCGAGCCGCGGCGTAGTCGATCAGGCGCAGCGCGCCGGTGATGCCGCCCGGTCGCTCGGCGTTGATGCCGACGACGCGCATCCCGCCCGCTTCCAACAACCCCACCGCGTCGGCGATGGTGAAGAAGCCCTCGTGCAGGAACAGCGGGATCGGCGTCTGGCGCTGCAGGTCGATCATGCCCAGCACGTCGCCGGCCGGCAGCGGTTGCTCGGCGGCATCGATGCCATACGGCTCGATGCGGGCCAGCGCCCGCGCTGCGGTGGCCGCGGTGTAGGCCTGGTTGTAGTCGACCCTGATGCGCAGCCCGTCGCCGCACCGCGCGCGAACCTCGGCGATCACGTCGGCATCGGCGCCGATGCCGGTGCCGAGCTTGATGCGCACGCTGCGGTAGCCCGCGCTGCGATAGAAGTCGGCGACGGAGGCGACGGTGTCGGGCGACCCGAGCGGGATCAGCCCGCACAGGGGAATGCGATCGACGGTGGCGCCACCGATGAGGTCGTGCACCGGCCGGCCGAGCTGCCTGGCGGCCAGTTCGTGGCAGGCGATGTCGAGCACGCCCTTGGCCACCTCGTTGCGGGCGACGTTGCGGTCGAGGCGGGCGGCGAGGCTCTGCACGTCGGTAGGCCGCGCCCCGAGCACGTACTTGGCCAGGTAGTCGCCGATCGCCATCGCCACCTCGCGCTGGGAGACCCCCGACTCGGGCAACCACACGTAGGCCTCGCCCCAGCCCTCCACCCCGTCGGCGTCCACCAGCCGGCAGAGCAGGAAGTCGGCCGCGAGCCACGGCTCTTCGGCTGCGATCGCCATCCCCAACCCGTTGTCGCTCTCGGCCATCGCGCCGCGGGCCAGTTCCGACAGCGGCACCTTGGCCTCGAACAGCTCGACGGCGACGATCGGCGCCGCCCGGTGGTTGCGCTCGGCACGGGCTTCCACCCGGCCGGCGTTCTGTAACGATTGGTTCATCCGATGTAACATATCGTATGCGCAACGACCGCCGCGCCGCCGCGACCCGCTCGACCCGCTCGACTGCCAGCGCCCGCCCGCCCGAATCGTTGTCGGCCCGACTGGCGATGGTGTCGCTGTCGCCCGGCCTGCGGCGCGTCGCCGCGCTGCTGCTGGCCGAGCCGGAGACGATCAGCTTCGGCACCGTCGCCTCGGTGGCGCAGGCCGCGAGCACGAGCGGACCGACGGTAGTGCGCCTCGCCCACGCCCTCGGCTACGCGGGATTCGGCGAGTTGCGTGATGCGGCGCGGGCGGAGTTGAGCATGCGCCTCAACACCGATGCCGTGCGCATCCGCGCCGAGCCCGTCGCCGAGCCGCTGGCGGCTTTGCTCGCGATCGAGCAGGCCAACCTGCACCACACCCTCTCCGCCCTCGACCAGGCGACGGTCACCAGGGCCGTGCGCAGCCTGGCCGACGAGGCGCATGCCGTGTGGGTGCTGCCCAGCACGCAGACCGCTGGTGTGGCGGCGCGGTTCGCCGACCAGTTGCTGATACTGCGCGACGGCGTCACCTTGCTCGATGGCAGCGAGCTGCGCGTCACTTCGCGGCTGCAAGCGTTGCGGCGCGGTGACGTGCTGGTGTCGCTCGATGTACCCCGCCACGAACTGGCCACCATCAGGGTGCAGCGCGAGGCGGTGGGCCGGGGCGCGGTGCCACTCGTTCTCGCCGGCGGAATGCCCGTGGCACTGCGCACCGATGGCGGTCTGCTGTTGCAGTTCGCGTGCGCCACCATCGGCCCGTTCGAGTCGCTGATCGGGCTCACCGCACTCGCCACGCTGCTGGTGAACGGGGTTGCCGCCAGCCGCCCGGCCGCGGCCGAGCGGGTGCGCGAGCTCGAATGTGCGTGGACCACCGCTGGCCTGTTCGACGCCAAACCCCTCGGCGACTGACCCGCTGTGCGAACGCAGCTTGAGTCGCGCGGCTGAGCGGGCGCGGGGCGCGCTGCGGTCGGGGGCTGGGGCGCGGGTCAGTTACGGTGCCGCTCCATGGCTGAAGTGATCGCGAAGCGGGTGGCTGCCAATCCGACCGGGGCGGCGCTGATCGACCCCCACGGCACCACCACCTGGGCACAACTCGACGAGCGGGTGAACCGCCTGATCAACGCCCTGCGCGCCCGCGGCATCGGCCCCGGATCGACGATTGCCGCGATGGTTGGCAACCGACGCGAGTACTACGAGGTGATCCTCGCCGCGATGCACGCGGGCGTCGCTTGTGTGTTGGTCAACTGGCACTGGACCGCCGACGAGGTGGCCTACGTGCTTGACAACTCCGACGCGTCGCTGTTTGTGGCCGACGCGGCCTACTCCGAAGCGGCCCTGCCCGCGCTGGCGGCCAACCCGCAACTGATCGGGTGCATCGCTATCGGCGGCGACCTTGCCGGCTGCGAGTCGTACGAGGCGGTGCTGGCCGGCAGCGACCCGGCGGAACCCGCCGACCAAGTGCTCGGCGGGCCGATGTTCTACACCTCGGGCACCACCGGGCGTCCCAAGGGCGTGCGCCCCGGATACCTGGCGATGGGCCTGCCACCGTCGGTGCTCGAGCTGATGGCATCGGGGTTCGGGATCATGATGAACGTGCCCGCCGACGGGGTGACGCTGCTCGACGGTCCGCTGTACCACTCGGCGCAGTGGGCCTTCTCCACGCTGCCGCTGCTCGGTGGCTCGACGGTGGTGATCAGGCCGCGCTTCGAACCGGCGGAGACACTGCGCGCGATCGATGCCCATGGGGTCACCAACGTGCACCTCGTGCCGACGCAGTTCGTGCGCCTGTTGCGCCTACCCGACGAGCAGCGGGCGGCGTTCGACGGCAGCAGCCTGGTGCTGGCACTGCACGGCGCGGCGCCCTGCCCGCACGAGGTGAAGCGGCGGATGATCGAGTGGTGGGGGCCGATCATCGTCGAGTACTACGGCGGCACCGAGGGCGGGGTGATCACGATGGCCTCCAGCGAGCAGTGGCTGGCCAAGCCGGGCACGGTGGGGCCGTGCCTGGCGAACAAGGAGGTGATCGTCGTCGGCGACGACGGCCAGCGCCTCGGCCCCGGCGAGTCGGGCACGTTGTACCTACGCGACACGACCGGTATCGATTTCGAGTACCACAAGGATCCGGCCAAGACGGCCAGCGCGCACCTCGAGCCGGGCGTGTACACGCTGGGCGATGTGGGCTACCTCGACGACGACGGCTGGCTGTTCATGTCCGACCGCAAGATCGACATGATCATCTCCGGCGGGGTGAACGTCTACCCGGCCGAGATCGAGGCGGTGCTGATCGAGCACCTCGCGGTGCGCGATGCCGCGGTGTTCGGCATACCCGACGACGAGTTCGGCGAGCAGGTGAAAGCAGCCGTCGAGCTCGACGCCGGCTTTGCCCCCTCGGCCGAACTGGAGGCCGACATCATCGCCTTCGTGCGCGCCCGGTTGGCCGGTTACAAGGCGCCGCGCTCGATCGACTTCGAGGACGAGATGCCCCGCCAGCCCACCGGCAAGCTGTACAAGCGCGTGCTGCGCGACCGCTACTGGGCGGGCACCGGTCGCTCGATCTGAGCGGGCCGGGCGCAACGCTCGCGCGCGGTATCGTGCCCCGCCGGGGGGAGGCCGTGATGGGTGAGGAAGAACTGTTCGAGCGGTTGCAGGCGTTCCGCGCCGACGATCTCGACACCAAGGGTGGGCGCACATGGGCTTATGTGTACGACCCGGGGCGGGCCGATGTCGACCGCGTCGCCAAGCGAGCGCTGTTGGAGTTCTACGACGAGAACGCGCTCGACCCGACCGTGTTCCCGTCGCTGCTACGGATGGAGAACGAGGTGGTGGGGATCGCCCGCGATCACCTCGGCGGCGACGACAAGGTGGTGGGCAACTTCACCACCGGCGGCACCGAGTCGATCATGATGGCGGTGAAGACCGCCCGCGACCACGCGCGCGAGCATCGCCCCGACATCGCTCACCCGACGATGGTGTTGCCGGTCACCGCCCACGCCGCGTTCCACAAGGCGGCGCACTACTTCGACGTGGAGGCGGTGACCGTGCCGGTCGACACCACCACCTGGAAGGCCGACGTCGACGCCATCGCCGCCGCGTGCGACGAGCGCACGATCCTGCTTGTCGGTTCGGCGGTGTCGTATGCCCACGGCGTGATCGACCCGATCCCCGAGCTGGGCCGGTTGGCGATCGAGCGCGACCTGCTGTTGCACGTCGACGGCTGCATCGGTGGATTCGTGCTGCCCTACTTCGCCCGCCTCGGCCGCGAAGTGACGCCGTTCGACTTCACCGTGCCGGGAGTGACCTCGATCTCGATGGACTTCCACAAGTACGCCTATTGCCCGAAGGGCTCGTCGGTGGTGCTCTATCGCGACGCTGCGCTGCGCCGCCATCAACTGTTCGCCAAGGCCGCGTGGACCGGCTACACGGTGATCAACACCACCTTCCAGAGCACCAAGTCGGGTGGGGCACTGGCTGCCACCTGGGCCGCGCTCAACTACCTCGGCGACGAGGGCTACATGGACATCGCCCGGCGCACGCTGGCCGCAGTCGACGCGATCATCGCCGGCATCGCCGGCATCGACGACCTGTCGGTGATGGGCGCGCCCGAGTCGACCCTCATCGCGCTCACCAGCGACACAGTGAATGTGTTCGACGTGGTCGACGAGATGCGCGCCGACCGCTGGTACGTGCAACCGCAACTGGGCTTCGCCGGTAGCCGCGAGAACATCCACCTGTCGGTGGGTGGCGCCAGCCTGCCGCTGGTGCCGGCGCTGCTGGCCGACCTGTCGGTGGCCTGCGAGCGGGCGCGGGTGCACCCCACCGCGCCCCCCGACGCATCGCTGGTGGAACTGCTCGAATCGATCGACCCGGCGACGCTGGGGCCCGCAGAGCTCGACCTGCTGCTCGCCGGCGCGGGCATCGGCGCCGGTGAGGCCGGCACGCCCGGCCTGCCCGAGCGCACTGCGGGGATCAACGCGATCCTCAACGTGTGCCCGCCGGAGCTGGCCGAGCGGGTGCTGATCGAATACTTCAACCGCATCTACGTGCCCCCGGCGCGATGACCTGGCCGCGTCTGGCGGTGACCCACGGCGAGTGCAGGGCGCGGTTCGCCCGCGCCGCGGCCGGGCTGCCGTTGCGCAGCGACCCGATCGACGCCCGCGGACCTGACGGCGAGCGGCTGGCGGTCGATTCGGTGTGGGTGGGCGAGGGGCGACCGCGGGCCGCGCTGGCGGTGCTCAGCGGCGTGCACGGCGTGGAGGGATTCGTCGGCTCGGCGGTGCAGTGCGCACTGCTCGACCGGCTGGCGGCTTCGCCCCCGGCGGCGGGAACGGCGGTGCTGCTGGTGCACGGGGTGAACCCATGGGGCATGGCCTGGCTGCGGCGGCAGAACGAATCGAATGTCGACCTCAACCGCAACTGGCAACGCGACACGGCTTGTGCGCCAGCTGACAACGCGGCGCTGCCGGACAACGAGGCTTACGACGAACTGCACCAACTGCTGTGCCCGCATGGCGACACACTGCCGGCGGTCGACAGGTTGCTCGCCGCGGTCGGTGCACTCGTCGACGAGCGCGGCCTGGCGTGGGTGCGCGACGGCATCACCCGCGGCCAGTACCGCCACGCCGACGGCTGGCACTACGGCGGCAGTCGCACCGAGCAGTCGACGGCGATCGTCGAGCAGCTGGCCGGCGAGTTGGTGGGGGTGGAGCGGGCGATGGTGATCGACCTGCACACCGGCCACGGCCCGTACGGTCGGCTGACGTTGCTGAGCGACCAGCCACCCGGTTCGCCCCAGGATCGGGCCTTGCGCGAACTAGCAGGTGCGGCGGGTGCCGACGCGGCCGGTGCTGACACGGCGAGTGCTGCGGCAGCGGTGGAGGCGACCGCCGACAACCCGGCGGCCACCACCGGGGTGAAGTCGGCACAGATCGCCAACGGCATCCGCGCGCTGCTCGGCGCCGACCGCTGCCACGCCACCTCGGCCGAGTTCGGCACCACCGACGACATCGAACAGTTGACCGCCACCTACCTCGAGAGCTGGGTGCGCCGCCACGGCGACCTGACTCGGCCCGAGCACGCGGAGGTGGTGCGCGCCTACTGGCGCTGCTTCACGCCCGACGACGCCGCGTGGGAAGCCGCCTGCCTCGGCGCGGGGGCCGACCTGCTCGACCGGGCGCTGCGCTGGGTTGGTGCCTGGTCGCCCTGACCGGGCGCGCTCAGGCGAGGTCGGCGGCGATCAGCGCCTCCACCAGCTGGGCATAGGCGCGGTCGCGTTCGGGCCGGTAGCCGGGGTCGAGGTAGCGGCCGGTGATGATCGCGGCCGCGGCGCGTAGCTCGCCGGCCAGCGCCGCGCTCGTCGGCGGAGCCTCGGCCGCGTGCAGCAGCAGCGCCACCTGGTGGGCGCGCAGCAGCTTCTCGAGCGACGACCGAAAGTGCAGCGCGCCGGTGGCCGGATCGGCCAGGCAGGCATCGATGTCGTCGGCGACATCCTGCAGGCCCACCAGCGCGCGGTCGACGGTGGGTGCACTGTCGTCGACGGCGATGCCCTTCAGCATCGTGCCGATGTGCCCGAGCACCGTCGGCCAGATGCCGAGGCGGCCGAGATCGCGCAGCACCTGCGCGGCGAGCACATTGTGCGTGCCCTCCCACTGTTCGTAGACCACCGCGTCGCGCAGCAGGCGGGGCAGCACGCTGAAGTCTTCGATCGTGCCGTTGCCGCCGAGCACCTCGATCGCCCGGCGCACGGCGTCGGTGGTGGCCAGCGAGCAGCCGAGCTTGTTGGCGTTCACCATCACCCGGTGCATGGCGATGTCTTCCGCGTCGGCCGCGGGGCTGCCCATCTCGCCCACGTCGGCCTTCTCGTCGAGGCCGGTGAGGTGCCACGTGCTGTGCAGTGCGGCGAGCCACTCGGCCTTCAGTTCGGCCAGTTGGCGGCGCACCAGCGGCATGTCGCCGATGCGCTGCCCGAAGGCGGGCCGGGTGGCGGCGTAGGCGGTGGCCTCCACCACGGCACGGCGCAAGATGCCGACGTCGCCGATCGCGTTCAGCCAGCGGCTGGTGTTGAGCATCGCGGTGACCATGATCTTGAACCCCTCACCGGGCTCGCCCACCACCTCGGCCCGCGCGCCGGCGAGGTCGATCTCGCCGGATGCCATCGCGGTGGTGCCCAGCTTGTCCTTCAGGCGGCGGATGCTGAAGCCATTGGGGCGACCGTCGACCAGCCGCGGCATGACGAAACAGCCCAAGCCGCCGGTGCCCTGCCCCGCTCCCTCGGGGCGGGCGAGCAACAAGAACGCGCCTGCGTCGATCACCGAGCAGAACCACTTCTCGCCGCTCAGCTCCCAACCTCCGTCGGGCGCGCGGCGGGCGACGCAAGCGTTGGCCCCAACGTCGCTGCCGCCCTGCACCTCGGTGAGGTACTGCGCGCCGCGCACTGCAGTGGCGTAGTCGGCCGAGGCCAGGCGCGGCACATAGCGGTCGCGCAGGTCGGCGTCGGCGTGACGACGCAACACGCGGATCATGCCGGTGGTGCAGGTGGCCGCGCACATGTGCCCCATCTCGCCCTCGTGCGAGGCGAGGTAGAACAGGGTGGCCAATTCGTGCGAGCGGGCGTCGGTGCCCGCCGCGCGCAGGATGCCGGCGGCCCACACCCTGGCCCCGGCCTGGTGGTAGGCGTGGTCGAAGCGGATCTCGTCGACGCGGTTGCCGTGGCCGTCGTAGGGCACATGCTCGGGCAGCCGAGTGCGGTAGTGCTCGACCAGCGGGCCGAGCTCGTCGTGCACCACCCGTCCGAACGCGACCGCATCGGTGTCGAGCGCGGCCAGACGCTCGGCGGACAGGGCGAGCGCGTTCACCAGATGCAGGTGTGGCTCACGGCCGGGGTCGGCGGGTATGCGGCGGCGCCAGGCGGCGAAGTCGAGCCGGGCGGAGGCGAACGCGTCGGACGGTTGATCGCTCATGTCTTCTCCTGTGTCCAGCCGTCAACCGTAGCCCGAGGTGATCAGCGCCGTTCCGGCCCCCCGATCTGCGTCAGGCGGCGAGGTGCTCGGGCCACAGCTCGATGATGGTTTCCAGTTGGCCGGAGGGATGGGGCAGGACCCACATGTGGTACTGCCACTGCTGCACCGGGCAGCCATCGGCGTCGCGCCAGTCGGCGGCGACACAAGCAGCCAGATCGTCGGCCATCTGGTCGAGGCTGTTGCCGGCACTGGGACCATCCTCGACGCGCGCCCTGCTGGCCGACTGGCGGATGTGCGCGATCCAGTAGGCGGCGTTGGTGCGATCGATGGTGACGTGATGGTGATGGGCCGGGAGCTGTTCGGCCGGCACCTGCTGGAGCGGCTGGGGTGATTGGCCGCGTGACCGACTGGGCGACCAACTGGGCGACCGACCGGGCGGACGGCGGCGATGGGGTTGGGGGCGGCGTGCGCTGTTCATGCCCCGCACCCTGACATGGGGGTGTGACAGAGATAGGCGGTGGTCCGCAAGTTGGCGGTGGGGCAGGCTGTGGGCCCGACTGAGCGCCGACTTGGTCGCGGGTTCGACAAGTTGGCGGTGGGGCAGGCCGCCGGCCGGACTGAACGCCGACTTGGATCAAGCCCCGCCGGGGTTCAGCGCTCGATCAGCCGTGTCCGGGCTTCCAGATCATCAGCACGACGAGCACGACGAGCAGGATGTTGAGGAACCCGCCGCACGCGGCCTGGATCTTGCCCTGAGCGGCGATCTGCCCGCCGAGCGCCGGGCGGGCGGCTTCCTCGGCACTCTCCATCTCGAGCAGGAGAGCGTTGATGCGCCGGTGACCCGGAGTGAGCACCGCCTGCGCGATGCCCAGCGCGAGGAGGCTGATCGCGATGCTCAACCACACCCAGGTCTCGGACCACTCGAAGAACTCGTCGGAGCTCCACACCAGCAACGCGCCGGTGACGGGCACGAGCACGATCAGCCACTCGGCGATCGAGCCGACCTTGTAGTTGGCCTCGGAGATGGCGCGTCCGGCCGGCCCGGGGCGCTTCTGGCCCTCGGCGGCATAGACGCCGTTGAGCGTCACGGTGCCCAGCCCGACGATGGCGGTGAGCAGGTGCACCGCGAGCAGCACCTTGTAGGTGTCGGAATTGACACCGGCTCCGAGGATGACTGTGTTGAATGCCTGGATCATGACCGGGCCGCCCTTTCGTTGAGGTTCATGACCCGCGAATATAGGCACTCCGCGACCGCGCGGAATTCGATACTCACGGCCGGGGCGTCGACGCGGTGAAGCGAGGCGCTTGGCGAGCCCCGGGCCGACGCCGCTAGGTGAGTCCGGCGGCGAGGCGGTCGAAGGCCTGCTGCACGAGCGTGGGGAGAGCCGGAGCACGCCGGGAGGTGAGCCACTGTTGCAGCGAGGCGCGCATCACCGCCAGCGCGGTGGCAGCCAGCAGGCGCGGCGCGGGGTCGTCGGCACCCGCACCCAGGCGGGCGGTGAGCTGCTCGGCAAGGGCTTGCTCCCAACCGGCCTGCAGTTGCAGGTTGCGGGCGAACACCGAGGGCGTGCCGGCCATGATCGTGAACCGCCGCCTGATCCGCTCGGCGTTGGCCTGATAGTCGGCTGCCACCGCCGCGAAGGCGGCGCGCAGCGACTCCCACGGCGGCTCGTCGAGCGGTCGCCGCGCCAGTTCGTCGAGAATGCGCTGCAGGCGGTCGGCGTAGTCGGCCAGTACCAGGTCGTCCTTGCTCGCGAAGTAGGAGAAGAATGTGCGCGGCGCGAGTCCGGCGGCGGCGGCGATCTGCTCGATGGTGGTCTTGTCGAAGCCGTCGCGCTCGAACAACTCGACAGCCACGTCCTCGAGGCGGCGCCGACGTTCGAGCTTGTTGCGCTCCCTCAGCCCGGTGGGTGCGGCCATGAAGCCAAGCCTACATCGTGTTTGTGCGACGGTTGCAATATTGCAGTGACTGCATGTATTGTGGATGACAACCCGACCCGACCGGCCCGAGCGCGAGCAGGGCAGGCCAGAGCAGGTCAGAGCAGCGAAGGGGTGTGCGATGTCGAAATGGCTGGAGCGTCTCGGACGGTGGGTGGCTGTCCACCGCCGGTTGGTGGTGGTGCTGTGGCTGGTCGGGGTGGCCGGCGTGGTGGGCATCGATCGCGTTGCCGGCGGCGAGGCGGTCGACGACTTCCAGGTGCCGGGCGTCGAGTCGCAAGCAGCTGTCGACCTGCTCGAAGAGCGCTTCCCCGAACGCGCCGGGGCAACGGCGATGGTGGTGTTCCACGTGCAAAGCAGCGACACGGCAGGCGGCGACACGGCAGGCAGCGACACGGCAGGCAGCGAGATCACCGACCCCGAGTTTTCGACGGCGATCGACGCCACCGTGGCCGAGGTGCGCGCCCTCGACCACGTGCTCGCAGTCACCGAGCCGCTGGCCTCGCCGCGTTCGATCTCCGCCGACGGCTCGACCGCATTCGCCGCTGTGCAGTTCGATGCCTCCGCGGCCGACCTCGGGCGCGAGGCGCTCGACGAACTGATCGCCACCGAAGGCCCAGCCGAGGCGGCCGGGGTGCAGGTGGAGTTCGGCGGTGAGTTGCCGACGGTGTTCCGCGAGCGCGAACAAGGCCCGGCAGAGATGATCGGCATGATCGCCGCGCTGGTGGTGCTGTTGATCACCTTCCGCGCCCTGTTCGCCGCGTTGATGCCGCTGGGTGTGGCCGTCGCCGGGCTCGCCACCGGCCTGTCGATCGTCGGGCTGCTGAGCCTGCTGATCGATATCCCCTCCATCGCCCCCCGACTGGGCACGATGATCGGCCTCGGCGTGGGCATCGACTACGCGCTGTTCATCCTCAGCCGCCACCGCGACCAACTCGCCCACGGGATGGACGTGGTCGAATCGATCGGGCGAACCAACGCCACAGCCGGGCAGGCGGTGGTAGTGGCCGGCGGCACGGTGGTGGTGGCGATCCTCGGGCTGCAGTTCGCCGGCATCCCGTTCGTGGCTGCGCTCGGCTACTCGGCCTCGATCGTGGTGGCCATCGCGGTGCTGGTCGCGATCACCTTGCTACCCGCTCTGCTCGGTTTCGCCGGTCGCCGCGTGCTGCCCAGGCGCGAGCGCGCCGTGTCTGGCGCCGTCGACGCGGCACCCGCACCGGTGCGACACAGCAAGTGGGTGGCGTGGGCCCGGTGGGTGGCCCACCACCCGTGGCGCAGCGCGATCGCCGGCACTGCGGTGCTGGTGGTGCTGGCCGTGCCGGTGCTCGACATGCGCCTCGGCCAGGCCGACGCAGGCAGCGACCCCACCACCGCCACCCACCGGCGGGCCTACGACCTGCTCGCAGCCGGGTTCGGCGACGGGTTCAACGGTCCGTTGCTGGTCGCCGTCGATCTCGGCGCGACCCCCGACCCGACGGTGCTCGAGCGCATTGCGGCCGACATCTCCGCCGACCCCGGCGTGCGGGCGGTGTCGGCACCGGAGGTGAACGCGGCGGGTGACACCGGCCTGATCACCGTGATCCCCACCACCAAGCCGCAGGACGAGGCCACCAGCGAGCTCGTCCACCGCCTGCGCGACGATCTGTTGCCGGCGGTCACCGCCGACACCGGTGCCGACGCGCTGGTGGGCGGACCCACCGCCGGGTTCATCGATCAGTCCGACCGCATCGCCGAGCGCCTGGCGTGGTTCATCGCGGCGGTGGTCGCCCTGTCGTTCCTCTTGCTGATGACCGTCTTCCGCTCTCTCCTCGTGCCGTTGAAGGCCGCGCTGCTGAACCTGCTGTCGATCGGCGCTGCCTACGGCGTGGTGGTGGCCGTGTTCCAGTGGGGATGGGGTCGTTCGTTGATCGGTCTCGACGAGGCGGTGCCGATCGCCTCGTTCGTGCCGATGATGATGTTCGCCATCCTGTTCGGCCTGTCGATGGACTACGAGGTATTCATCCTCTCGCGCATCCGTGAGGAGTACCACCGCGGCCACTCGAACATCGACAGCGTGGTCGAAGGGTTGGGGGCGACGGCCAAGGTGATCACCTCCGCCGCGCTGATCATGATCAGCGTGTTCCTCGGTTTCGTCGCCAGCGACGACCCGATCGTGAAGATGATGGGTGTCGGCCTCGCGACTGCGGTGGCCGTCGATGCCACCATCGTGCGGATGGTGCTGGTTCCATCGACGATGGCCCTCGTCGGCGATCCGAACTGGTGGCTACCTCGTTGGCTCGACAGGATCCTGCCGCGACTTGACATCGAAGGCGACGCGGGGGCTCCCGACGTCGCAGGAAACGCGGGGGCTCCCGCCAGCGATCAGACCTGTAGCTGAGACAGCAATTCGGCTTTGGCGACCTCGAAGTCGTCGAAGCCGATGCGCTCGGCCTGATGGGCCTCGTGCAGCGCGGCCAGCGCGGCGAGCACGTCGGTCTCGGGCTTCGTCGGAGCCGTCGGTGCGGCGTCGTCCTGCTCAGCCTGCTCGGCACTGCGCGTCTGTCGCCGCTCGCGTTTGTGCTCGGCGCGGGCTCGTTTGGCCTTTTCGCGGTCGCGCTTGGCTGCGCTGCTGGCGCTCATGACGGCTGCTGGGCGACGACAGGGCCCTGCTTCTCGCGGGCGCGCTCGATGGCCATCAACGGGTTGCGGAACTCGTTGGTGGAGGCGGGCACCGCATCGCGGAACAGACCGAGGGCGATCAACCGGCCGGCCTGCTCGAGGCCGGCGTTCATGATCTTGGCCACCGATGCGAGCAGATCGGGCCGCTCGTCGAGGATGCTCTGGGCCATCGCGTCGGATTCGTCCGGCTCGCGGTTGCTGTCGGTCGGCTTCCACTGCGCCACGGGGCGCTTGCTGGTCGACTTGCGGGTGGCACTCATATCGTGGCTCCGATGACTCCGCCGACGGCGGATTGAGCAGTCGACTGTGGTGAGTGGGGAGTTCTCAGTCTACCGGGGAGCCGCCGGTAACTTTACAGGGAATCAATTACCGGTCTACGGTGTCGACCATGATGGAAGCGAACACGCGGGTGCTGCTCGCGCCACCGTTGCGCTCGCAGGTCGACACGGGCAGCGAACAGTTCCGCCAGAACCGCGCCGACGTGCTCGAGCAGATCGCGGTGATCGACGGATTACTCGACCAGGCCGAGGCCGGCGGCGGCGAGAAGGCGATGGACCGCATGCGTTCGCGCGGCAAGTTGCCGGTGCGCGAGCGCATCGCCAACGTGCTCGATCGCGACGCCCCGTTCTACGAGATCAGCCCGCTGGCGGCGTACGACTCCGACTACGTGATCGGCGGCGGGATGGTGGTGGGCATCGGGCTGATCGCCGGCACCGAGTGCGTGATCGTCGCCAACGACGCGTCGGTGCTCGGCGGCGCGCTGACCCCGTACGCAGCCAAGAAGTGGATGCGCGGGCTGGAGATCGCCCGCGACAACCGCATCCCCTACGTCAGCTTCGTCGAGTCGGCCGGCGCCGATCTGCGCGTCGACACCGAGGGCGGCGGGCGGCGGCGGGTGAAGATCGACCACTTCGCCGAGACCGGCCGCTTCTTCTACGAGATGATCGAGCTCTCCAAACTGCGCATCCCGACGGTGTGCGTGGTGTTCGGCTCGTCCACTGCCGGTGGGGCGTACCAGCCGGGCATGTCCGACTACAACATCGTGGTGAAGGACCAGTC
This sequence comes from Actinomycetota bacterium, assembly GCA_963169215.1. Classification (GTDB taxonomy): domain Bacteria; phylum Actinomycetota; class Acidimicrobiia; order Acidimicrobiales; family Ilumatobacteraceae; genus UBA668. The sequence goes on along the minus strand of CAUJEE010000112.1, from coordinate 2,368 downwards.
GAAGATCTTCCTCGCCGGCCCGCCGCTGGTGAAGATGGCCACCGGCGAGGAGAGCGACGACGAGACACTGGGCGGGGCCAAGCTGCACGCCGAGGTGTCGGGCCTGGGCGACTACTTCGCCGAGGACGAGATGGACGCGATCCGCATGTGCCGCGAGGTGGTGTCGCACCTCAACTGGCGCAAACCCACCGGCGGGGTGACGATGCGCTCCGATCCGCCGGCCCACGATCCCGACGAGCTGCTCGGCCTGGTGAGCCGCGACCTGCGCCAGCCGCTCGACGTGCGCGACGTGATCGCCCGCGTGGTCGACGGCTCGCGGTTCGAGGAGTTCAAGCCGCGCTACGGGCCGACGATGGTGTGCGGCTGGGCCGCGATCCACGGTCACCAGGTGGGTGTGCTCGGCAACAACGGGGTGATCTATCCCGAGGCGGCGGAGAAGGCGGCGCACTTCATCCAGCTCAACAACCAGATCGACGTGCCGCTGCTGTTCCTGCAGAACATCACCGGCTACATGGTGGGGCGCGATTTCGAGGCCGCGGGCATCATCAAGAAGGGCTCGCAGATGATCAACGCCCTCACCAACTCGACGGTGCCGCACCTGACGGTGATCCTCGGCGCGTCGTACGGCGCCGGCACCTACGGCATGTCGGGCCGGGCCTTTGGAAACCGCTTCACCTTCTTGTGGCCGACGGCCAAGATCGCGGTGATGGGCCCGAAACAGATCGCGGGCGTGATGTCGATCGTGCGCCGCAACCAGGCCGCGCGAGCGGGCACACCGTTCGACGAAGAGGAGGACGCAGCGATCGTGGCGATGGTGGAGGAGATCCAGGAGAAGGGCTCACTGGCGTTGGCCGCAACGGGCGCAATCTCCGACGACGGCATCATCGACCCGCGCGACACGCGCACAGTGCTCGGCCTGTGCCTGTCGGTCGTGAAGAACCGCGCTGTCGAGGGCGCCCAGGGCTATGGGGTGTTCCGGCTGTGATCCGCTCGCTACTCATTGCCAACCGCGGCGAGATCGCCCGGCGCATCATGCGCACCGCACGCGAGATGGGCATCCGCTGCGTCGCGGTGTACGTCGCCGCCGACGAGCACGCGCCGTTCGTCGGCGAGGCCGACGAGGCGGTGTTGCTCACCACCGGCTACCTCGACGGTGCGGCCCTGATCGCCGCCGCACACGCCACCGGCGCGGAGGCGATCCATCCTGGCTACGGCTTCCTGTCGGAGAACGCGGCCTTCGCCGCCGCGGTGCAGGCCGCGGGCCTGGTGTGGGTGGGCCCGTCGCCGGCGACGATCGAGGCGATGGGCGACAAGCTGGCCGCCAAGCGCCTGGCGGTGGAAGCCGGCGTGCCCACGCTGCCCTCCAGCGACCGGCCCGACGACCCGGCCGAGGCCGAGAGGGTGGGCTACCCGCTGCTGGTGAAGGCTGCCGCCGGTGGCGGCGGCAAGGGCATGCGGGTGGTGCACACCCCCGGCGAACTGGCCGAGGCGGTGGCATCGGCCCGCCGCGAGGCGGCCTCCTCGTTCGGCGACGACCGGGTGTTCCTCGAGCACTACGTGGCCCGCTCGCGCCACGTCGAGATCCAGTTGCTCGGCGACCACCACGGCAACCTGGTGCACCTCGGCGAGCGCGAGTGCTCGATCCAACGACGCCACCAGAAGATCGTCGAGGAGTCGCCCTCACCGGTGGTCGACGACGCGCTGCGGGCGGCGATGGGCGAGGCCGCGATCAGTCTCGGGCGGGCGATCGGCTACGAGTCGGCGGGCACGGTGGAGATGCTGCTCGACGACGCCACCCGGCAGTTCTTCTTCCTCGAGGTGAACACCCGCCTGCAGGTGGAGCACCCGGTCACCGAGGAGGTCACCGGCGTCGACCTGGTGCGCGAGCAACTGCGCATCGCCGGTGGCGAGGCGCTCGACTGCACGCAGGACGAGATCACCTTCCACGGTCACGCGATCGAGGTACGCCTCTACGCCGAAGACCCGGCCAACGGGTTCCTGCCGGCCACGGGTGCGCTGGCCGCGTTCGCCCCCGCCGCCGCGCCCGCGGTGCGGTGGGATTCGGGCGTGGAGACCGGCTCGGTGGTGGGCACCCAGTTCGACCCGATGCTGGCCAAGGTGATCGCCCATGCCCCCACCCGCAGCGAAGCCGTCGGCCGCCTGGCCCTCGCGCTCGAGCGACTGCACCTCGGGGGCGTGGTGACCAATCGCGACTTCCTCGCCGGCGTGCTGCGCCACGACGCGTTCCTGGCCGGTGACACCACCACCGACTTCATCGACAGGGTGCAACCACCCACCACGATCGACATCGGCGGCGACACGGTCGAGCGGGCCGCGATCGCCGCCGCGCTGTGGGTGCAGGGCCAGA
>CAUJEE010000111.1 GCA_963169215.1 Actinomycetota bacterium | reverse complement strand
GATCGCCTGCGACGGGGTGAACAGCTTCCTCGCCAAAGAGGCCGGTCTCTACACCCACACCGCGGCCGAGCACTTCACGTTGGGAGTGAAAGAGACGCTCGCGCTGCCCAAGGAGGTGATCGACGAACGCTTCAACGTGCGCGGCCGCCACGGCGCCGACATCGAGATCCTCGGTGGTACGTCCGGGGTGAACGGCGGCGGGTTCGTCTACACCAACCTCGACACGATCGCCGTCGGTGTGGTGCTGAAGCTGCCCGCGCTCGCCGCCCAGCAGGCCCGCCCGGAGGACATCATCGCCAAGCTCAAGCAGCACCCGGCGATCGCGCCGCTGGTACAGGGCGGCGAGCTGAAGGAGTACAGCGCGCACGTGATCCCGGAAGCGGGGCTGCAGATGATGCCGCGGATGGTGATGCCGGGGATGCTGGTGGCCGGCGACGCGGCCGCGCTGTGCCTCGCGGCGGGCATCTGGCTGGAGGGCGTCAACTTCGCGATGGCCAGTGGCATCTACGCCGGCGAGGCGGCGGCGGAGGCAGTGCGCACCGGCGATCTGTCGGAACGCGGTCTGGCCGGCTACACGCGCCGGCTCCGCGAGACATTTGTGCTCGCCGACCACCGCAAGTTGCGACGCGCGCCGCGCCTGGTGCTGAGCGACCGGGTGCAGCATCTCTACCCGCAGATGGTGGCCGCTGTCGTCGAGCGCATGTTCCGCGTCGACAACCCGACACCCAAGCCGGGCCTGCGCCGCATCCTGCGTGAAGAGCGCCGTCGCGCCGGGGTGCGTCGACGCGATCTGGCGCGCGATGCGTTCACCGGGTTGCGGAGTTACGGGTGAGGTGTCGATGAGTTCACCGCACACCCCGCTGCCCAACACACCGCACACGCCGCTGCACACCACCACTCATCCGGCCGACATGCTCGAGCCGCATGCGTGGGGCGGGATGAGCTTCCAGGAGCGAATGGCGACCGCCGAGTTCCGCATTCACCACCAGCCGCACATCGTCGTCGACGGCGCGGTGTGCCACGACTGCAGCACCCAGCAGTGCGTGGTCGCCTGCCCGGCGGCGCTGTTCGTACCCACCGCCGACGGTGGCATCGTGTTCAACCACGAGCAGTGCTTCGAGTGCGGCACGTGCTACCTGGTGTGCGATCGCGAAGGCGCGATCACCTGGCACTACCCCGAGGGCGGCCACGGCGTCGTCTTCCGCCGGACATGACGATTGTCGCCTGCCTGAAGTGGGTGGCGCACCCGGGCGAGCCGACCGATGAGCGGTTCGCAGGGATGAGCCCGGCCGATCAGAGCGCGCTCGAGTTCGCGCTGCAGCAGGCGGCGACGAGCGGCGAGGAAGTGGTGGCCGTCACCGCCGGGCCGGCCGGGGCCGACAGCATGTTGCGCGACGCCATCGCGTGCGGCGCGGCGCGGGCGGTGCGCATCGACACCCCGCGCCAACTCGCGTCGGCCGACGTCGCCGCCGCCATCGCGGCTGCCTTGGGCGCGGCAGTGCCCGCCGTCGGGTGGGTGTGGTGCGGCGACTACTCGCTCGACCGTGGTTCGGCAAGCGTGCCCGCGTTTCTCGCGGCACACCTGCACGCCCGCCAGGCACAGGGGGTCGTCGCCGTGCATATCTCGACCGCCAGAGAGGTTCGCGCCGTGCGCCGTCTCGACGGTGGACGTCGCGAGGTGGTGCACGTGATGGCGCCGGCGGTCATCAGCGTGGAGGGGGCGACCGCGCCGCTGCGTCGCGCCCCGCTTGGCAGGGTGCGGGCGGCTCTGTCGGCAGCTATCGACGTGCTGCCCTCGCCCAGCGGTCACCCTACCGAGGCGGTCGTGCAGCCTTACCGACCGCGGGCCCGTGCGCTTGCCCTACCCGCCGGTGAGACTCCGCTGGAGCGGCTGCGCGCGCTCACCGACGCCGGGTCGGCCGCGGCCACGACGGCGCGTGGCGAGCAGCTGACGCTCGAGCCGCCAGTCGCGGCGGCGCGCATCGTCAGCGCCCTGGAGGACTGGGGCTACCTCCCCCCACTCGCAACTTGACGCGCTGTGCCACCATCATCCCCGGGGGCGGTGATATATCGCGTCAAGTTGGGTTAGAACTCGAAGCCTTTGGGGATGACGACGATGCCGTTGGCGCTCACATCGAAGCGTTGTGCGTCGGCGGCGCGGTCGAAGCCGATGCGCGTGCCGGGGGGAACCGCGACGTTCTTGTCGATGATGCAGCGATTGAGACGCGCCCCCTCACCCACGCGCACACCGGGGAACAGGATGCTGTCGCTCACATTCGCGTCGTGGTGCACGCGCACGCCCGACGAGGCGATGGAACGCTCGACGTGGGCGCCACTCACGATCGACCCGGCGCACAGCAAGCTGCCGTCGACGTAAGCCGGCTCACCGCTCGCGCCGCGGGAGACCTTCGCCGGTGGAAGCGACTCGTGGGCGGTGAACACCTGCCAGTCGTCGTTGTAGAGGTTGAACACCGGCACCGGCGAGAGCAGATCCATGTTCGCGTCGTAGTAGGCATCGATCGTTCCCACGTCGCGCCAGTAGCCCTTCTCGCGGTCGTCCTGCCCGGGCACCACGTTGGTGGAGAAGTCGTACCAGTGGGCCACACCCTGCGCGGTGAGCGCGGGGATGACATCGCGGCCGACGTCGGTGTGCTCATCGTCGTTGCCGGTGGGGGTGACGATGTCGATCAGCGTGCGCGTCTTGAACACGTAGTTGCCCATGCTGGCCAGGCACCTGCTCTCGTCGCCTGGCATCGTCGGCGGAGTGGGCGACTTCTCGTGGAACGCGGCGATACGACTGCCGTCGGCCTCGATCACCCCGAACGACTTGGCATCCTCGTAACCAACCGGAATCGCGGCCACCGTCACCCCCGCGCCCGACTCGAGGTGGTGCTGCACCATCTGCCGCGGGTCCATGCGGTAGATGTGGTCGGCGCCGAACACGCAGACCACATCGGGGTTCTCGTCGGTGATCAGGTTGAGGTTCTGGTAGATGGCATCGGCCGAGCCCATGAACCAATGCGGACCGCGCCGCATCTGTGCCGGAACGGGCGTCACGTAGTTGCCGAGCAGGCCGCTGAACCGCCATGTCTGGCTGATGTGCCGGTCGAGGCTGTGGCTCTTGTACTGCGTGAGCACGACAATCTTCAGATAACCGGCATTGGCGAAGTTGGACAGGGCGAAGTCGATGATGCGGTAGCTGCCGCCGAACGGAACCGCCGGCTTGGCCCGGTCTTGGGTGAGCGGCAGCATCCGCTTGCCCTCCCCGCCGGCGAGAACGATGACGAGCACCTTCGGTTCTGCCATGCGCTGAATGTACCCGTCACGCCGATCGCCGACCCGGGCATTACGGTGAATTCGCGTGAACGTCCTGTCGATCACCCCGGAGTGCTACCCGTTGGTGAAGACCGGGGGTTTGGCCGACGTCGCCGGGGCCCTGCCGCTGGCGTTGGGCGCGATGGGGGTGCAGACGCGGGTGCTGCTACCCGGCTATCCCGGTGTGCGCGAGCAGTTGCTCGACACGCACCGAGCGACCGCGCTGCCCGGCCTGTTCGGCGGCGACGGCGCACTGGTGGAGGGCACCACCGCTGGTGGCTTGCCCGTGCTGCTCGTCGAGGCGCCACATCTCTACGACCGCGACGGGGGCGGGCCCTACCAGGCCGATGACGGCCGCGACTGGCCCGACAACCACCTGCGCTTCGGCGCGCTGTCGTGGGTGGGCGCGCAACTGGCATTGGGCCGCCTGGGAAAGTGGCAGCCCGAATTGGTTCACCTGCACGACTGGCCGGCGGCGCTCACCGCGGCCTACCTCCAGGCCGCGACACGTCCACCGCGGACGCAACAACCGCGCACGCAACAACCGCCGCGCGGTGCCGCGTCCACCGCGGCGTCGCCACCGAACCGGGGGGCATCGCGCCCGGCGACGCTGCTCACCGTGCACAACCTCGCCTTCCAGGGTGTGTTCCCCACCGACCTCGCGGCCCCGCTGAAGCTGCCCGCGGCGGTACTCGGCTACGACGGGATGGAGTACTGGGGCAAACTCAGCTTCCTCAAAGCTGGGGTGCAGTGGTGCGACCACATCAACACTGTCAGCCCCACCTATGCCCGCGAGATAGTCACCCCCGAGCAGGGCATGGGGTTCGACGGACTGTTACGCCTGCGCGGCGATGCTCTCACGGGCATCGTCAACGGCATCGACGACACGGTGTGGAACCCGGCCACCGACCTCCATGTCGCGAGCCCCTATTCCGCCCGGCGCTTGGAGGCCAAGGCCGCGAACAAGGCCGCTTTGCAGGTCGAGTTGGGATTGCACGTACGCGTCGATGCCCCGCTGTTCTGCGTGGTGAGCCGCCTCACCACCCAGAAGGGCATCGACCTGCTACTCGACGCGATACCCGCGCTGTACGCGCGTGGCGCGCAGTTGGCGGTGCTCGGCAGCGGCGACCGCGACCTGCAGGACGCGCTGCGGCGCGAAGCCGAGCGCCATCCACGACAGGTGAGCGTCACCATCGGCTTCGACGAGCCGCTGTCGCATCGCATGCAGGCCGGCGCTGATGCCATCGTCGTGCCGTCGCGGTTCGAGCCGTGCGGCCTGACCCAGCTGTACGGGCTGCGGTACGGCACGCTGCCGGTGGTGGCCCGAGTCGGCGGCCTGGCCGACACGGTGATCGACGCCAACGAGGCCGCGCTGCGCGACGGAGTGGCCACCGGGTTCCAGTTCAGCCCGATCGACGCCACACAACTGGCGGTGGCACTCGACCGCGCCTGCCTGCTGTTCGCCGACCGGCTCGCCTGGCAACGGGTGCAGCGGCGGGCGATGACCCGCGACGTGGGGTGGGGTACCGCGGCACTGGCCTACTTCGACCTCTACCGACGCCTGATCGATTCGCGCCCGCCGACCTGATCGGCGCCTTGGGCCGGGCGACCAACGCGAGCCCGGCCGCGGATCAGACCGTCTTCACCACCAGCACACTGCACGGGGCGGAGTGGGCGACGTCGTTGCCGACGCTGCCGAGCACGCGACCGAGGCCTTGCATGCGCACGTTGCCGACGACGATCAGGTCTGCGTCGTGCATCTCCGCAGCAGTGATCAATGCTTTGGCCGGCGACTCGGCGACCGCCTGCACCGTGTAGGGCACGGTCAGCGCCAGGCTCTGCACGAAGCTCTCCAGCGACTGCCGCGCGGCCTCGACATCGTCGGCGACGAAGCGATCCGTTCCCACCTCGATCACCGTCACCTGACCGTCGACGACCGCAGTGACGAAGTGCAAGGTGGCACCGCAGGCCTGCGCCAGCGCGGCTGCCGTGCGCGCCGCGGTCTGGGAAGTGGCGGCCTCGGAGACCCCGACGACGATGCTGGTGAACGCCTGGCCCATCAACCCGCACGGTAGCGCATCCACTCGCGGGCATTGCGCGGCGGTACCGGGCAGCGACTCGACAGGCCCGGCGGCCGACATGCACCCTGTCCGACCGGCGGGAACAGGGCATATCGTGGAGCCATGCTCGACCCTGCGATCCGCGACCTGGCCCGGGCGAAGAACTTCGCCGCACTCACAGTGATCCCCCGCTCGGGTCATCCGATGACCCACGTGATGTGGATCGACGCCGACGACGAGTGCTTGTTGATCAACACCGAACTCGGCCGGGCCAAGGCCGGGGCGATGGATCACGACCCTCGGGTGACGGTTGCCATCTGGGACATCGACAACCCCTACCGCTACGCCGAAGTGCGCGGACGGGTGATCTCCGTCGAGGCCGGTCAGCCCGCGGCCGATCACATCGACAAATTGGCCGGCAAGTATGTCGGTGGCCCCTATACCTTCGGCCCCACCGACCGGCGCGTGCTGTATCGCATCGAGCCGGTGCGTCAGCGCATCACGCCCTGAACCCACCGCCAGCGCGACGACAGTTACCCTGACCACGCAGCCTTGAGTGCCTCCTGGCGCTTGCCGATGTATCCGTGCCATGACTCCCGTCTCCGCCCCCTCGTCACCGGTCGACGCCACTTTGCTGGCCACCGCCCTCACCACCGCCGTCGGCTCGGTGATGGCCGGGCGTGAGGAGCAGATCGAGATCGCCACCGCGTGCGTGCTGGCCGGCGGCCACCTACTGATCGAGGATCTCCCTGGAGTGGGCAAGACCCTGCTCGCGCAAAGCCTCGCGGCGGCGGTGGGTGGGAGTTTCTCGCGGGTGCAAGGCTGTGCCGACCTACTGCCTGCCGATGTCGTCGGCACACTCGCCCCGGCGGCGGACGGGTTCGGCCTGCACTTTCGGCCCGGCCCGGTGTTCGCCAACGTCGTGCTGTTCGACGAGTTGAACCGCGCCAACCCGCGCACTCAATCGGCGCTGCTCGAGGTGATGGAGGAGGGCCGGGTCACCGTCGACGGGCAGGCACACGAAGTGCCCGTGCCGTTCGTGGTGATGGCCACCCAGAACCCGGTCGAAATGGCCGGCACCTACCCGCTGGCCGAAGGTGTCACCGATCGCTTCACCTGCGCGGTGAGCCTCGGGCAGGCCAGTGCTGCCGAGGAGGTGGAGGTGCTCACCGGCCGGCGCGGGCGCACACGCCTGGCGGCGGTACCGACGGTCGCCCATCCGGTCGATGTCGCTGCCGCCCGCACCGCCGTAGCCGCCGTTCACGTTGCCGAGACGATCGCGGGTTACACGGTGGGCATCCTGCAGTCCACCCGCGACCATCCCCATGTGCGCCTAGGCGCCTCAACCCGCGCCGGTGTGGCGACGATCGCCATTGCCAAGGCGTTGGCGACGATGCAGGGCCGCGATCACGTCGCCCCGCACGACGTGTCGCGGGCTGCCACCTTCACCCTCCCCCACCGCCTCGTGCTCGATCGCCGCGACCGGGGCGCGGTCGATGCAGTGGTCGCCGAGTGCATCGCTCAGGTGCCGGCACCGCGTCGGTGACTCGCACCGCCCGCCCGCGCGCCGCCATCCGGCCGACGGGCCTCGGCCACGGCGTACCGGCGCTGTTGATCGCCTGGACAGCGGCGGGGATGATCGCCCTGCTCACCGGGGCGGTGGCGGTAGTGATCCTGCTGGCGGTGGCCGCCGTGGCCGGGGCGGCCGCGGCCATCTCCGGGTGGTCAGCCCTGCGCGGCGCCCACGTCGATTCGGTGGTCGGCGGACACCTCTGCACCGTCGGCGACCAGATGGTGTGGCACGTGCGCGCCCGCGCCCGGCGCCCGGTGCACCTCGATCTGAAGATGCGTACCTCGGCAGGCGCAGTGCGACTCGCCAGCGGCGCACTGCACGACGGGTACGCGGTGTTCGACGGGAATGCTCCCGGCCGTGGCGTGCACTCGAGGGTGGAGATCGAGTTGTCGTCCGGTGGCCGCCTGGGGCTGCTGTGGTGGCGGTGCCGAGAGCAGCTGTCGATCGAACCACTCGCCGTCGCCCCACGCGCCGCCCACGAGCACGCTCCGCTCGCCCGCGATGCGGCGTCAACCGATGGGGTGGTACTCGTCCACCAACACGCCGGGCGCGACGAAATCGACGGTGTGAGGGTTTGGCGCGACGGCGACGAACTGGCCGGTGTCCACTGGCCGTCGACGTTGCGCGCCGGAGAGTTCGTCGTGCGGCAACGGCTGCGCGAGCACGACGAGCAATGGATCGTCGAAGCCACTACGGGTACTCCCGATCCGGCGCAGGAGGCTGCCCGGCTGCGGCACACGTTGGAGACTGGTCTCGCCGACGGGGCGCGGGTGGCGGTGCGGATCGACAACGGTGGGGCGGTAGACCTGCCCGACCGTGAAGCGGTGCTGGCCTTCGTCGCCGCCTTCGACCCGCACGACCCCCCACCGCCCACCCTGCCGTGGTGGCGACGGCCGCTGTTGGTTTCACCCGAACCGCACACGCACCTGCCGCGCCCGGCGCGTTGGCTGGCGGCGGCGGCCACCGCGCTGACGATCACCATGGCCTTGCATCCGTTGGGCTACACCACCGGCCAGATCCTGCTGGTCGTGGCGGGCACCCTCGCCGCCGCGGCGGCAACCACTCTCCGGCGCCCCCTGGCGCCGGCAGTGCGCCAAGTGGTGGGAGTGGCCGTCGGTGTCGCCATCGGGGCATCGCTGGTCGACCTCTCCGCGGTCGACAACGTGATGACCTCGTTGCGCTTCCTGCTGCCGCAGTTGCTGGTCACGCTCGTCACCGTGCAGGGCTTCGAATGCGTCGACCGCCGCGGCGGACGCGTATCGCTCGCCTGTTCGGGGCTGCTCGCTGCCTACTCGGCAGGCATCCGCGTCGATGCCGCGCTGGCGAACTGGTTGGCGATCACCGTGCTCGTCATCGCCCTCGGAATGCTGGCCACCACACAGGGCGACAGCGGCTCGCCGGCAGCATCGGCATCATCGGGTGGCGCTTCCCTTCGTGGGCGTTGGCGCGGCACAGTTCGCACGACAGGTGCGGTGACCGTTGCGAGTGCTGTCTGCCTGGGTGTGCTGGCGGTGATCCCGGTGCCGCGTGGCCCGGCGCAACTCACCCTGCCCAGCTGGCTGGCAGAGGTGCGCCGTGCGCCACGAGACGGCGAGTTGATCGCGCCCGATGGCTCACCGCTGCTCGGTGGAGCCACCACAGCCCGTGCCGGCGACGACAGCACAGGTGGCTCCTACCCCGGCTTCACCGAGACGCTCGACACCGCACTGCGCGGCGCGCTGGGTGACGAGGTGGTGTTGCGTGTCCGCGCTCCGTCACCCGACTTCTGGCGTGGGCAGACCTTCACCACCTTCGACGGCCGCCGCTGGGCCGTCGCCGATATCGACGAGGGGCTGGGGCTGTTCCGCAGCGAAGGCGTCGACCACACGATCCCGCGTACCTACGGCGACGTGCGCTACGCCGAGACCGACGACCTGATCCAGACCTTCTACCCGCAGGTCGACCTGCCCAACCTGATCTTCGCCGCCTACCGGCCCACGCGGGTGCTGCTCGATGCACCTCTGTTCGTCCGCGCCGACGGCGCGATACGCGCCGGTGTGGCACTGACCGCGGGCAGCGCGTACACGGTGGTGTCGGCGCGCACCGACACCACTGCCGACACCCTGCGGCTGGTGGCCGACGTGGGCAGCTACGACACCGATCCGGCGTTCTTGCAGGTGCCAGAGACGGTGACCGCGCGCACACGTGAACTGGCCGCCGAACTACGCGCCGGCGCAGCGACCACCTACGACTTCATCCTCGCGGTGCAGGCGTGGCTGGCCGAACACACCGTGTACGACCTCGACGCCCCCGTGCCCCCCGAGGGTGCCGACGCCGTCGACCACTTCCTGTTCGAGGGGCAGCGCGGCTTCTGCGAGCAGATCGCCACCGCCACGGCAATCCTGCTGCGGCTGGAAGGTGTGCCGGCACGACTCGCCACCGGCTACGTGCCCAGTTCGCGCGATCCCGTCTCGGGGGTGTGGATCAGCCGCGCGAAGGACGCCCACGCCTGGGTCGAGGTGCGCTTCCCCAACCTCGGCTGGGTGCCCTTCGACCCCACCGCCGATGTACCGCTGGCCGGGGACTCGTCACCGGCCAGCATCGGTGGCGACCTGCTGCGCGGCGCCCTCGCGCTGGTGGGCGAACACGTCACCACCACAATCGTGGTCGTTGCCGTGGCGGCGGTGGCGTTGGGCGGCCGGTTGATGGTGCGCCGCCTGCTGCGGCGCCGGGCGCGGGGCCGGTGGGGGCTGTTGCAGGACCGCTTCACCGCCGCCGCGTTCGAGCGCGGGGCGTCGGCCACCGCGTGCAACGCCGATCTGGCAGCGGCCTTCGACGAGCCCGACCAGGCGCGGCGGATCGCGGACGAGCTCGACGCAGCCGCCTTCGCCGCCGGGTGGACCGACGACGACGAGCGCTACGAGCACGCCCGGCGGGCCGTCGCGGTGCTCGATCGCCGCCGCTGACGTCAACCGAGACGCAGTGTCTCCAGCGGTTCGAGGCGAGCGGCACGCACCGCCGGATACAGCCCCGCAGCCACGCTGATCACCACCGCCAGCAGGATTCCACCCGGCACCAGCATCGGCTGCAGGGTGAACACCCAGCCGGCGATGGCCACACCCACACCGATGGCCGCGACACCGACGGTGATGCCGAGCAGGCCTCCGAGCACACCCACCACCACTGCCTCGAAGATGAACTGCAAGGCAATGGTGCTGCGCGTATGACCCAGCGCGCGCCGGATGCCGATCTCGCTCGAGCGTTGGATCACCGAGATCGACATCACGTTGGCGATACCGATACCGCCGACGATGATCGCCAACAGACCCATCGACACCACGATCAGCTGGAGTTGCCGGTCGCTCTGCGCGGCCAACTCGAGCGCCTCCGACTTGAGCTCGGTCTGCACCTCGTCCGGTCCACCAAGGTTGATCGCCGTCGTCAATGCCTCCGCCGTGTCGTCGACGCGGCCCGGGTCGGCGCGCACGTAGAGCTTGTTGGGCAGGATGTCGTCGTCGACGAAGTCGGCATCGGCTGTTGCAAAGGGGATGAACACCGCGTTGTCGAACCCGGGTTCCAACTCGACCTCGTCGAGAATCCCCACCACCGCGTACTCCTTGTCGTCGAGCAGGATCGAGCGCTGCTCGTCGGGCAATACCTCGAACTCGCGTGCCAGCCCGATGCCGATCACCGCCGTGCGCGCACCGTTCTCCTCGTCGAAGCTGTTCACCCAGCGGCCCGACACCAGCGGCACCTGCAACACCGCAGGCAACTGCATGTCGGCGGCGAGCACCGGCACCGGCACCGTCTCGTACTGTTCGGCGGCCTCCTCGTATGGGGTGACGACTATGTTCGCCAGCTCGACCACCGCGCTCACCGACTCGACCGTGCGCACAGTGAAGGCGCGCTCGACCGCGTCAGCGGGCAGTGTGGGGTTCTGCGCGCCGAACGAGCTCGACGCGCTGGCCTCGATCAGGTTGGTACCCAACTCGTCGACTTTGCGCTTGAGGTCGCCCTTCGCGCTGTCGGTGAGGCCGACGGCAGCGATGATCGCGGCCACGCCGATGGTGGGGCCCATCAGCAGCAGAGCGGTGCGCACCTTGCGCGCGAACAACCCGGTGAGCGCAACCCCCACCAGTTCGCGTAGGCGGCTCACGCGGGCACCTGCTCCGAGTCGGACACGATGCGGCCGTCGCGCATGCGCACGTGCCTCTGCGCGGCCTCGCCCACCGATGGGTCGTGGGTGACCAGCACGATCGCCCGCTCGGGCGACTGCAACGAGGCGAGAATGGCAAGCACGTTCTCGGCGTTCTTCGAGTCGAGCGCACCGGTCGGCTCGTCGCCGAGCAGGATCTTCGGTTCG
>CAUJEE010000110.1 GCA_963169215.1 Actinomycetota bacterium | reverse complement strand
CACCGTGATCGAGACCGTCACCACCGAGGCACCGGTCACCACCGAGCCGCCGGCCACGACGACCACCCGCGACAGCACGACCACCACTCGCACTCGTGCGCGGGAGGTGTGCTGGTGGTGCTGGGCGATCGTGTTCTTGTTCGCCGCCTTCCTGCTCTGCATGTTGTGGAGCTACATGAAGCGCTACCAGTGGTGGACCTGCTGGCTGCCGTGGTTCATCGTCATCTTCTGCTGGGTGCCCTTCGGCCTCGCCGCGCTGTGGTGGTGGCGGCCCACCTGGTGGTGGTGGCCGCTGCTCGCCTGGTATCCACTGGTGATCGGCTACGCCCGCTGGTGGGCCAGCCGGCGCAGCTGGTGGCGACCGTGGATGTGGATCGTCACGTGCGGCTACCTGGTGGCCCTCGGAGTGGTCACCTATGTGGTCGGCGACCCGGAGTGGGGCTTGCTGTTCCCGCTGTACTGGCTGCCGTGGGTGGGCTTCTACGTGTGGTACCGGGCGCGGCGCCAGCCGTGGTGGAAGCCGTGGATGTACCTCACCTACCTCGCCTACACCGCGTGGGTGTTCGTGTGGGTGTGGCAGCTCACGCTGTGGTGGGCGTGGTGGCTGCCGGCAGCGTTCGTGCTCGTCGGCGGCTGGTGGTTCGTCACCCACGGCTACCGCTGGCGCGAGTTCGTCAGCCCCAAGTGGTGCTGGCTGACGCCATTCGCGTTGCTGCCCTTCTTCGCCTGGTGGATACCACTGTGGGACGAGTGGTGGTGCCTGGTGATCGGCCTCTACCTGTGCCTGTCGCTGTTGTGCGCGGTGTGCACCCGCATCCGCGAAGAGGAATGGTTCACGTGGTGGCTGCTGTGGTTCGTGGTCGCGTTCGTGTGGGCGCCGTTCCTGCTCGCCGGGCTGTGGTTCTTCCGCCCCAACTGGTGGGCGTGGGCGTTGCTGCCGTGGGCGGTGTTCGTGCCCGCGGGCGCCTACTGGTGGGCACGGCGGCGCAGTTGGTGGCGGCCGTGGATGTGGCTCGCCGCCTTCGGCTATCTGGCCATCCTTGGGGTGGCCATCTACGTGGTGGGCGATCCCGAGTGGGGCCTGCTGTTCGGGGTGTTCTGGCTGCCGTGGGCCGCGCTCTATGTGTGGTATCGGGCGCGGCGCCAACCGTGGTGGCAGCCGTGGATGTACCTGCTGTTCCTCGCTCATGCCGGGTGGCTGGTGTGGTGGGTGCAATGGCTCACCCCGTGGTGGGCGTGGTGGTTCCCCATCGCGTTCGTGGTGATCGCCGGCTGGTGGCACCTGTCGCACGGCTACACATGGACGCTCGTGCACCGCAAGCTGTGCTGGCTGGTGCCGTGGTGCATCCTGCCTTGGCTTTGCTACATGGTCGTCTTGGAGTGCATCGTTAGCGGGTGACCAACTCCGCCCACGCCGCTCGCGCTGGCAACGCTGCTCGCGGCGACAACATCGACTTCGCCAACCCGCAGGCGATCGACCCGGCGGGCGCGGGGCTCGACCCCGATCGCCTCGGCTGGATCGGCGAGCACCTGCGCGCCCGCTACCTCGACCCGGGCAAGATCGCCGGCGCGCAGATCGCCATCGTGCGCGGCGGCGTGCTCGGCTGGTTCGAGAGTTTCGGCTGGCGCGACCGCGAGCGCTCGCTGCCGGTCACCACCGACACCATCTGGCGGCTGGCGTCGATGACCAAGCCGCTCACCGGTGTGGCGTTGATGCGCCTCTACGAGCGCGGCCACTTCCAGCTCGACGACGCAGTCGAGCGCTGGATCCCCGAGTGGAAGAACATGACCGTCGCCGAGCCCGACCCAAACGGTGGTCGGCGAATCGTGCCCGCGCATCGTCCGCCCACCATCCGCGACATCCTCACCCACACCTCGGGCATCGGCTACGGGCCGGAGAACCGCGACCTCGACCTCGGAGCTCGCGACTGGCTCGAGACGCACGACCTCGCCTCTCTCGCCGCGGCCTTCGGGCAGTGGCCGCTGCGCTTCCAACCGGGCACCCACTGGCTGTACTCGCACGGTATGGACGTGGCCGCGCGGCTGGTGGAGATCATGTCCGGCCTGCCCTACGACGAGTACCTGCGGCGCGAGTTGTTCGCGCCGCTGGCGATGACCGACACCGACTTCTTCGTGCCCGCCGACAAGGTCGAGCGATTTGCCGCCTGCTACGGGCGCGACGGCCGTAAGCAGCTGGTGCTGATCGACGACCCGACGACGAGCGGCCACCTGCACCGCCCCAAGCTGCTCAATGGCGGCGGCGGGTTGGTGGGCACCACCGCCGACTACCTGCGCTTTTGCACGATGCTCGCCGGTGGCGGCGAGTTGGCCGGGCAGCGGGTGCTGGGGCGTAAGACGATCGAGCTGATGACCTGCAATCACCTGCCCGGCGACGCGGAGATGGCCGACCTCGCGCTGCCGATGGGCTACGGCGAGGTGGGCTTCGCCGGTAACGGCTTCGGGCTGACGGTCGCGGTGTCGAAGGGGCCACAGCCCAGCGGTGCGGTCGGTTCGGCCGGCGAGTTCATGTGGGGCGGGGCCGCGTCGACCACGTTCTGGGTCGACCCGGCCGAACAGCTGGTGGTGGTGTTCATGACCCAGCTGTTGCCCTCGGGCACGTTCAACTTCCGTGGCCAGTTGAAGGCGCTGGTCTACGCCGCGCTGCTCTGATTGCATGGGTCACGCGTGGCCGCTTGAGAGGTGGCCGCATGAGAGGTGACCGCAAGAGGAGGTGGTCGTCGATGTTCGCCGATCGGGTGCAGGCCGGCCAGCTGCTGGCCGCGCGGCTGCAGCACCTGCGCGGCCGGCCGCTGGTGGTGCTCGGCCTGCCGCGCGGCGGCGTGCCCGTGGCGGCGCAGGTGGCTGCCGCGCTCGACGCGCCGCTCGACGTGATCGTGGTGCGCAAGCTGGGCGTGCCGGTGCAGCCGGAGGTAGCGATGGGCGCCATCGGCGAGGACGGCGTGCGCGTGCTCAACGCGGAGGTGGTGCGCATGGCGGCTGTCACCGATCGGCAGTTGGCCGAGGTTGAAGCGCACGAACGGGCCGAGCTCGAGCGGCGGGCCCGCACCTTCCGCGGTCAGCGTCCGCGTCTCGCACTGCCCGGGCATGTGGCGGTGGTTGTCGACGACGGCATCGCCACCGGCGCCACCGCCCGCGCCGCGTGCCTAATGGCCCGCGCCCAGGGCGCGGCACGGGTGGTGCTGGCGGTGCCCGTCGCCCCGCCCGAGTGGACGGAGCGGATGGGCGACGCGGCCGACGAGTACGTGTGCGTCGCCACTCCCGAACAGTTCCAAGCCGTCGGCCAGTTCTACGCCGACTTCTCAGAGACCAGCGACGCCGAGGTGATCGCCGCCCTCGATTCAAGTCGGCGTTGACACCGGCCCGGGCGCCCACCCACCGCCAACTTGCGTCGGGCCTACATCCAAGTCGGCGTTGACACCGGCCCGGGCGCCGACCCACCGCCGACTTGGGCTGGTGCGCAGGTCGGGCGGACAGCACACGGGTGTCACGACCACAGGGCCGACACTGGCACCGCGAAGAGTCGGTCGCCCAGGCGCAGTCGCTGATCACCGGTGTGCATGACGATGCCGCACTTGAAGCGTTCGCCGACGCGATCACGCAGGAAGGCGAGGTGCCGGGCATGAGCAGGCAACGGGGTGGCCGTCGCCTTCACCTCGACCGCCACCACGTCGCGGCCACGCTCCAACACCAGGTCGACCTCTCGCTGGTCGCGATCTCGGTAGTGGCCGAGCGAAACCGTCCGCTCGCTCCACCCCGCCTGCTTGGCAATCTCACCGACGACGTAGCTCTCCAACAGCGGCCCGAACCAGCGGGAGTCGATTCGTGCCAGATCGTCGATCGACTGGCCGAGTAGATGGGCTGCCAGCGCTGTGTCGATCAAGTGCCCCACCGGTCGACGCTTCGACCTGTTGGTGTGGCTCGTGGTCCACGCCGGCACCAGCCGCACCAGATAGAGGGTCGCCAGCACGTCGAGGTAGGAAGTCACGAGCAGGTGGCTCGTCCCCAACTCGCGGCCGAGGTCGGCCACCACCAGCTCGCATGCCGACCGCGCGGCCAACTGCCCGAGCATGTCGCCGAATATCTCAGGGCGGCGAATGTCGGCGACCTGCTCCACGTTGGCGACAGCGGTGACCGTGCGCAGATACGACTCACACCAGCGCGACCGGAACCTCGCTGTCGACGGTCCCAAAGCCAACTCCGGAAACCCCCCGGCGGCGATCGCGGCGGCATACTCACGGCGGTGGATCGGCTCGCAAGCAGCGTCGATGAGCTGACCGGCGAACGCTCTCTCGACGAACGACTCAAACCGCCCGCGAAGTTCGCCCGCGGAGAGCGGCAGCAATTCGACGACACCGACGCGGCCGGTAAGAGTCTCACCGACGCGCTTCATCGTGAGGAACCGAGTCGACCCGGCGAGTACGTATTGACCACGCTCGCGCCCGGCGTCGAGCCTCATCTTCAGCGCCAGTAGGAGGGCTGGTCCACCGCGCTGGAACTCGTCGATCGCGACTCGAGGCGGCAGCGACCCGAGGAAGCCGACCGGGTCTTCCAGCGCAACCGCGAGTACCGCCGGATCATCGAGGCTCACGACTGGGCCGCGACCGTGTTGGAGTTGCCGCACAAGAGTGGTCTTGCCCGCTTGGCGTGGTCCGTTCACAACCAGCGCGCGGAAGCCTTCGAGCAGCTCGTCGGCCTGCGAGCGGAGTCGACGCTCGATTCCCATCAGCCGAGCGTATCCCGATCGCAGCGTCCAAGTGCGGCTCTAATAGAAATTTGCCGGGCTCGTATTCGAGATTTGCCGGTCGTCTATTTGATTCCTGCCAAGAGCGCGCCGGTTCGGGGACAAGTCGGCGCTGACACCGGCCCGGGCGCCGACTCAACGCCGACTTGCGCGGGGATTAGGGGAAGCGGAAGGTGAGGGTGCGGTGGCAGCCGTCGGCGGCCCACACACAACCGGGGGCGGCAGGTTGCACCTCGAAATCGACGCCGAGCGTGTCGAGCCATCCGTACAGCCGCGGGTAGATGCCGCAGCGGTACTGGTCGAGCACGCCCAGCGACTCGACGCCGTCGTGGGCGAAGCAGCGGGTGATGTGGAACGTCGCCTGCCCCGCGCCGTCGGCCCACGCAGTCTCGAACGACATGAACGACGGGATCAGCAGGGCGATCGCGGCCTCGAAGAACCGGCGCACGTCGGCCGCGCCGACGGGCGCGGGCAGGTCGAGCAGGCGCATCACCCGCTTGGCCTCCACCGCGCCCATCGCCCGCACGGCGGCGCAGTTCAGTTCGTTGGCCACGTCGATGCCGTGGTGCATCACCGATTGCCCGAACCACATCGCGTCGTGGGTCATCCAGTTGCGCACCAGCAGGTCGCGCCATGCTGCCGGATCGACGCCATCAGTGCTGAACGGTGTGGCATAAGGGGTAGTGGTCATCAGGTCGCCTTTCGGGTGGAAGTTCCGGTGGAGGTTCGTGCGGAGGTTCGTGCGGCAGTTGATCTCGAGGGTCGCTGGGCGCGGTCGGCCAGCGAGTCGAGCAGCAGACCCATCACCTGCTCGTCGAGCGCTGCCGCGTGGCGAGTGGCGGCCGGGTCGACGAGCCCGCGCATCGTCGCCGCGAAGCCGGTGCCGTTCAGCAGCCAAGCGACTGCCGGCGGATCGAGGTCGGCGCGCAACGAGCCGTCGCGCCGGCCGCGTCGCACCAAGTCGGCGAAGAACTCGACGTAGCGGCGGTGGTTGGCCGCCAGCACTGCGGCCACCGCAGGCTCGGCCACTTCCGACAGCGCCTGGAACTGCAGCCGCGCCTCGGCCGGGTGCTCACGGGCGTTGGCGAAGTACACCTCGCCCGCGCGACGCAGGGCGGTGAGCGCATCGGGGGCGTCGGCGATCGCCGTCTCCCAGATCGCGACGATGCGTCGGCCCACACGGTCGAGGATCTCGCAGAACAGGTCGAGCTTGGTCGCGAAGTGGCGGTAGAGGATCGCCTCGCTCACACCCGCGCGCTCGGCGATGGCGGCCACACCCGCGGCCCGATAGTTCGACTCGGCGAACACCTCCGTCGCCGCGGCCAGCAACGACCGCCGCCGATCGATCGCCTTCAACCGCCGGGGCGCGGTCTCTGTCGCGGTCGCGGTCACCGAGTTGCTCCCCACCGAGTTGCTCGCAGCCATGTGCATGTCCTTCCCCGTGCCGCGCACGTCTACCGGCTTATGTTAGTCAGCACTCACTTAGCCGTGCAACCCAAGTCGGCGTTGACGCCGGCCCACGCGCCGACCCAACGCCAACTTGCAGCCCACCCCGCCCAAGTCGGCGGTGACACCGGCCCGGGCGCCGACCCAACGCCAACTTGCGACAAACCCTGCCGCGCGGGCCGTCGCGGCCGGGCAGCGTTCGTGGGGGCGGGAGGGGGGCCACTAGCGTCGGGCGGCACCGGGGGAAATGGGGGGTCGACGATGTCGTTGACGATTGACGAAGTGCAACCCGAACACGGCCTGGGGGCCGAGTCGATGGCCGTGGTGGAAGCGGTGCATCGCTTCGCCCGCGACGAGATGCGCCCGGTGGGCCAACAGCTCGACAAGCTGGCCGACCCGGCCGAGGTGATCGCCGCCGGCTCGCCGTTGTGGAAGCTGTTCGACCGCTACCGCCAGCTCGGCCTGGGCGAGATCGGCGAGGCCGCCGCGGGCACCGACCCAGTGGAGCAGGCGCTGCTCACCTCGCGCATCAACGAGGAGATGGGGTGGGGCGACGGCGGCCTGGCCGTGAGCCTCAGCGTGTCGCGCTTCCACCTGTTCTTCGTCAACCTCACCGGCAACGCCGAGCTGATCGAACGCTTCGGCGCCGAGGGCGCGAAGGACATCGGCTGTTGGGCGGTGACCGAGCCCGACCATGGCAGCGACACGCTCGCCTTCACCGAGCCGTCGTGGACACGCCCGGAGGTGACCGCCAACTGCATCGCCCGCCGTGACGGCGACGACTACGTGATCAAGGGGTCGAAGGCGGCATGGGTTTCGAACGGCACGATCGCCACCGTCGCCGCGCTGTTCTGCACGATCGACGGCGACGAGGGGTTCTCCGGCGGCGGCGTGTGCGTGGTGCCGCTCGACCTGCCCGGCGTGTCGCGCGGCCGCCCGCTCGACAAGCTCGGCCAGCGCGCGCTGGCGCAGGGCGAGATCCACTTCGACGACGTGCGCGTGCCCGCGTCGTACA
>CAUJEE010000109.1 GCA_963169215.1 Actinomycetota bacterium | reverse complement strand
GCGCGCAGCACCACGACGGCCTTGTCGATCACGCCCACACCGCTTACACTGTCCATCAGCGAGAATCGTATCTCAGAAAGTGAGACAGAAGCAATGACCCCGCCCGGCGCACCGAAACCCCGCACCCTGCCGGAGAAGGTGTGGGATCGCCACGTGGTGCACTCCGCATCCGGCGAGCCCGACCTGCTGTACATCGACCTGCACATGCTGCACGAGGTCACCAGCCCGCAGGCCTTCGACGGCCTGCGCCTCGGCGGGCGCACCGTGCGGCGGCCCGACCTCACCGCCGCCACCGAAGACCACAACGTGCCCACGGAGAACATCGACCAGCCGATCGCCGACCCGATCTCGGCCCGCCAGGTGGAGGTGCTGCGCCACAACACGGCCGAGTTCGGCGTGGTGGAGTACCCGATGGGGCACCCGAGCAATGGCATCGTGCACGTCGTCGCCCCCGAGCAGGGGCGCACCCTGCCGGGCATGACCGTGGTGTGCGGCGACAGCCACACCGCCACCCACGGGGCGTTCGGCGCGCTCGCCTTCGGCATCGGCACCAGCGAGGTCGAGCACGTACTGGCCACCCAAACCCTGCCGCAGGCCCTGCCGCAGTGGATGAGCGTCACCGTCGAGGGCGAGGTGGCCGCGGGGGTGACTGCCAAGGACATCGTGCTCGCGATCATCGGTCACATCGGCACCACAGGCGGGGTGGGCACGGTGATCGAGTACCGCGGCTCGGCGATCAGGGCGCTGTCGATGGAGGGGCGGATGACGTTGTGCAACATGAGCATCGAGGCCGGCGCCAAAGCCGGCCTGGTGGCACCCGACGACACCACCTTCGCCTACCTGCGCGGCCGCGAGCACGCACCCACGGGCGCGCTGTGGGATGCCGCCGTCGCCGACTGGAAGACGCTGGTCACCGATGAGGGCGCGGTGTTCGACAAGGAGGTGTTCATCGACGCCACCACCATCGGCCCGATGGTCACCTGGGGCACCAACCCGGCGCAGGTGGTCGCCATCGACGGCACGATCCCCTCCCCCGCCGACTTCGACGGCAACGCGGCCGACAACGTGGCGCGCGCCCTCGAGTACATGGGGCTCACCGGCGGCACGCCGATACGTGATGTTCGCGTCGACACGGTGTTCATCGGCTCGTGCACCAACAGCCGCATCGAAGATCTGCGTGCCGCGGCCGCGGTGATGAAGGGCCGCCAGGTTGCGGTGCCGCGCGTGATGATCGTGCCCGGCAGCCATGCGGTGAAGGCGCAGGCCGAGGCCGAGGGCCTGCACGATGTGTTCCGCGCCGCCGGTGCCGACTGGCGCGAGCCTGGCTGCAGCATGTGCCTGGCGATGAACCCCGACAAGCTCGCGCCCGGCGAGCGCTCGGCGAGCACCAGCAACCGCAACTTCGAGGGACGCCAGGGGCGGGGTGGGCGCACCCACCTGGTGTCGCCCGCCGTCGCCGCGGCCACCGCCGTTGCCGGCCACTTCGCCACCCCGGAGGAATTGGGATGAAATCAGTACATGTCATCACCGGTCGCGGGCTGCCGCTGAAGCGCAGCGATGTCGACACCGATCAGATCATCCCCGCCGAGTGGTTGAAGCGGGTCGAGCGCACTGGGTTCGAGAAGGGGCTGTTCGCCACGTGGCGCGACGACCGCCAGTTCGTGATGAACGACGCGCGCTACGCGGGTGCGAGCATCATCGTCGCCGGGCCGGCGTTCGGGGTGGGTTCCTCGCGCGAGCACGCGGTGTGGGCCATCCAGCAAGCCGGCTTCGATGCGGTGATCGCACCCAGTTTCAGCGACATCTTCCGCAACAACTGCACGAAGAACGGGCTGGTGCCGGTGGAGGTGCCTGAGGCCACCGTGCACCGCATCTGGGAGGCGATCGACGCCGACCCGAACGTGGAGATCACCATCGACATGACCCGCCTAACGGTGGAGGTGCCCGCGGTGGGCATCGTCGAGTCGTTCCCGATCGACGCGCAGACCCAGCACCGCTTCCTCAACGGCCTCGACGACATCGGCATCACCCTCACCCACGCAGGCAAGATCGACGCCTACGAAGCCACCCGCCCCGCCTGGCTGGGTTGAGGCGGAATCGCACTCGGCCGCTGCCGCTCGTCGGTCACTCGCCGAGTGCCGACCGCAGCTCCGGGATGCGACGGTGGACTACCTCCCACACCAGCGCGTAGTCGACCACGTCGTAGTCGTGCACGATGCGGTTTCGCATGCCGATGATCTGACGCCAGGCGACGGCGGGGTGAGCAGCACGGATGCCTTCGGGCACGCGTGCCGCGGCTTCACCGATGCGGATGATGATGGCCAGACCGGCCAGTTGCAGCATATGGTCGACGTCGAAGGCTTCACGGCCGCGGCGGGCGAGCTCCGCTGCTTCGTCGGCGAAGCGCAACAGATCGCGCAGCGCCTGGTGGGCCGAACCCGAGTTCACACCGGTACCGCGTCGCGGACGATGTCGGCGTGGGCATCGCCAAGGCCGCCTTCGCTGATGACATCGACTTGAACCCCCAACAGGGCTTCGAGCTCGTCGGCCAGGTCGACCAGGTCGAACAGACTGCGCGACGGAGCGAAGCGGACAAGGAGGTCGATATCGCTGCGCGAAGTGTCGGTGCCACGAGCGATCGACCCGAACACGCGCACGTCGCAGGCGCCGTGCCGACGTGCGGACTCGATGATCTGTTCGCGAGCTGCGCTGATCAACACCGAGGGACGAAAGTCGATCGCCTCCAGAATCCGCTCGACGACTTCCGGCGTGGGCGTCTTCGTGCCGCTCTCGTAGGCCGACAGCGCCGACTGCACTGTGCCCGCACGCGCGGCCGCCTGCGCCTGAGTCAGCCCCGACAACTCGCGTGCTCGGCGTAACAGGATCGAAGACATATCTATTACTGATATATCGAGATGCCGCCGCCTTGTCAACCCGCCGAACCCGCCAGAGCCGTCAGCCGGCGGGCGTGCGACACGCTGGAACTCGTAGCCCCACTCAACTCGCCTGGGTCGGTTAGCGTCACCGGCGATGTCGACCCTCCCCACCCACGAGTCGCCGTCACGGCGCGCAGACATCCAGGGCCTGCGGGCCGTGGCCGTGATGCTGGTCGTTCTCTATCACGCCGACATGGGGTTCAGCGGCGGGTTCGTCGGGGTCGACGTGTTCTTTGTCATTTCCGGCTTCGTCATCACGCAACTGCTGCTGCGCGAGCACAAGGCCAACGGTCGTACCAACTTCGTCACGTTCTACACCAGGCGCGCGAAGCGTCTCCTGCCGGCACTGGCGCTGATGCTTGCAGTGGTGTTGCCGGCAAGCATCTTGCTGACAGCCTTCGATGCCCAGCGGAGCACGGCTCGGACAGGGGCAGCTGCAGCTCTGTTCAATGCCAACAACTACCTGGCATTCTTCGGCGTCGATGACGGCTACTTCACGACCAGCTCGAAGGCCAACCCGCTGCTGCACACATGGTCGTTGTCGCTCGAGGAGCAGTTCTATTTCTTCTTTCCCGCGGCGCTGGCCGTGCTGCTGTGGTGGTGCCGCCGCCGCTCCACGCGGTGGCCACTCGTAGTCGGACTGGCTTCCATCACCGCAACCTCCTTCGTTCTGTCGGTGGCCATACGGCGAGGCCGCACGCCACTTGACGATATGTCGGCGGCCGCCTTCTATCTGGCGCCGGCGAGGGCTTGGGAGTTCGGTGTCGGTGCGCTTCTCGCCGTCGCGATCTCGGCTCGCCCCAACTCACGCGCCTGGCTGAGATCGGTGGCCACCGTCGGTGGCGCCGTGGCCGTGGCCGTTGCCTCGCTCACCTTCGATGACAACACCATCGTCCCCGATGTGGCAGTTGTGCTCCCGGTGGTTGGCACCGCGCTGCTGCTCTGGGGTGGCACAGGCAGAAGCCAACTTTCCCGACTGCTCTCGTCGAGGCCGATGTGCTTCGTCGGCGACATCTCCTACAGCTGGTATCTGTGGCATTGGCCGGCGCTCGTCTTCACCCGAGCCATGTGGCCAGAGTACGGGTGGCTCGGCCCGGTCGCTGCCATCGGCTCGCTCGCTCCGGCGGTGTTGTCATATCGCTACGTCGAGAACCCGATCCGTTCCAGCGCAAAGATCGTCGGCCGCCGGATCGTGGCGTTGGCCGGTGTTTCGGTTGTGCTTCCGCTGGCAGCCGGCGCTGTGCTCGCGCTCGGCACCGAGCGGATGGAGAGAACCGTCGTCGCGACTGCGTTCCGCCCACATCTCGACCTCGGGTGCGACAGCACTGTCCCTCTCGACGAACGACCGGCAACGGAGTGTGTGTGGACCACACCTGGGTCGATCGGAGAGATCCTGCTCATCGGCGACTCGAATGCCGGCCACCTGTCCGAGGCGCTGCTGGGCGCAGCCCGCGAGCTGCGGCTCGACCTGCGCATAGCCACCATGTCGGCCTGCCCATTCATCGACCTCGACATCTGGCGCGATGGCGCCAGGCAAGATGCCTGCCGAGCGTTCGTAGAGGGTGCAACGGAGTGGATTCTGAACCACTCTCCGACGGTCGTGGTCGTCGCCAACTCCAGCGACGGCTACATCGAGTCCGACCAGTTCGAGATCGCGCCCACGGGCCAAGACCGCGCCGCCGCCCCGGACGACAAGTCCGCCGTGTGGGCAAAGGCTCTTGCATCGACATTGTCCAGCGTCGCCTCGCCGACCACTCGCGTAGTCGTCGTGCACCCAGTCCCGAAGTTCACCGACACCTGGCGCCCGCGCGAGATGGCGCCGCTACGTTTGCTGCTCGATCCGGCTGGAGCAGCAATCCGCGCAGAGCGTGAGGGAATCCTCTCCCGCCAGCAACGCGCCCGGGAGGCGGTGACGACAGCTGCAGAGTCAGCCGGCACGGCAGTGCTCGACCTGTTCGACGATGTCTGCCCCGAAGCCGTGTGTCAGAGCTTGGTCGACGGTGAGTGGCTATACCGCGATCACGGACACATTAGCGTCGAGCAGAGCATCCGGTTGACCCCGAGCGTGCTCGAAGCGCTACGGGAAGCGCTCGACTCGTCCTGAACCAACCTGCGGAGGCCCTCGAGCCGTCAGCCAGCGGCGAACTCGTCGAGGTTCTTCAGCTTGGGGTTGTTGCTGAACACCTCGATCGGCGGTGCAGGATCCAGGCGCAGGCCGCGCTGCAACATGCGCACCTGGGTGTGCTGGTTGTACTCGGCCAGTGTTACCGCCCAGCCGTCGCGCCCGGCGCGGGCGGTGCGGCCACTGCGGTGCAGGTAGTCCTTCACGTCGCCGGCCGGCTCGTAGTGGATGACCGCGCCGATGTCGTCGATGTCGATGCCACGGGCGGCCACGTCGGTGGCCACCAACACGTTCAACGCGCCGTCGGTGAAGCGCTTGAGGGCCCGCTCGCGCGCAGCCTGGGGAAGGTCGCCGTGGATCGCGGCGGCCCGCACGCCGAGGTCGAGCAGGTTGCGCTCCACCCTGTCGCAGTTGCGCTTGGTCTGGCAGAACACGATCGCCTTGCCCACGCCTTCGGCGATGGAGGCCACCACCCGATCCTTGTCCATGTGGTGCACAGCCAGCCACAGGTGGTGCATCGTGCCCACGGTGTCGGTGGGTGCGTCGATGGCCACCTCCACAGGGTCGTTCATGTAGCGGGCGACGAGATGGGCGACGTCGCCGTCGAGCGTGGCCGAGAACAGCATCGTCTGGTGCGGGCCGGTCACCTTGCGCAGGATCCACTCCACCTGCGGGGTGAAGCCGTCGTCGGCCATGCGGTCGGCCTCGTCGAGCACCACGATCTCGATGCCGTCGAGTTGCAGCTCGTCGTCCTTCAACAAGTCGATCAGCCGCAGCGGGGTGGCGACGACCACGTCGACGCCACGGTCGAGAGCATCGATCTGCTGTTGGCGCGAGGCGCCGCCGTACACGGCCAGCACCGTGCGCCCGCAGGCGATGGCCACCGGGGCGAGCACCTCGCTCACCTGCAGCGCCAATTCGCGAGTGGGCACCATCACCAACGCGGTGGGCCGGCGCGGCTGACCCTCACCGGTGAGCCGGGCGAGCAAAGGCACGCCGAACGCCAACGTCTTGCCCGACCCGGTCTTGGCCCGACCGCACACGTCCTGGCCGGTGATCGCCACCGGTATCGCCTTGGTCTGGATGGCGAACGGAGTGGTGAAGCCAGCAGCCGCGAGGCCGAAATCGATCCGTGGGGGCACCCCGAGATCGACGAAACCGGTGGGCACGTAGTCGTCGGGCGACAGGGTGAGCGCCGGGGGCGCGGGCGGCGTACGGTGCTCGGCTTGGTGGTGCGAGCTGCGAGGCCTCCCTCGCCTGGCGCCGGGAGGGCGATTCGTTCCAGACATGTTGCTCCCCAGGGTACCGAATGCGGGCGGCGGAACATCGGTTCGACCGCCCCGGCAGCGTCGGCCGCG
>CAUJEE010000108.1 GCA_963169215.1 Actinomycetota bacterium | reverse complement strand
ACGGGACCAGATGACCGACCAACGCCGCCGCGTCCAACAACTCCCGATTCGGATCAGACGTGCCCTGCATGGACACCATTCTTTTCCATCCCGACGAAAATCGCGAGCACCCTCAGCGAGATTTGCTCAGCAGTCTCCTAGCCCTCGCCGCGTTCGGCGCGGATGGCGGCGACGATCTCGTCGATGTTCTCCGGCACCTCGTGGCCGCAGATCTCGAGTTCGGCGGCGAGCTCGAGGGTGAGGCCCTTCATGCCGGCGGCGTGGGCGTCGCCCACCGTGCCGACGAAGATCTGACCGTCTGCGGAGTCCAGGTTCACGTCGGGCACGTCCTCACAGATGTGGTAGACGCTGCCCCCCTTGACCCAGGCCACCTCGTCGGCTCCGGTCAACTCGATGATCCGATCCGATTCGACGCTGTACTGCTCGACCGACGAGGGGTTGAAGTCGATCCCGGCAAACACCCCGACGAGACCGACGACGATGGCGGCGACGCCGGCGATGGTCTTCTGCCCCTTGTCGAGGTTCTTGCTGGTGAAGATCACCACGATCAGGGGCAGGAACGCCACGATCGCGATGAATGCGCCGAGCTGGTTCTGGATGAAGAACTTCACCGGCTGCGATTTCGACGCCGGGTCGGCGTCGTTCGCCTTCTTCCACAGCAGCGAGCCGGCAACCGCGAACACCCCGATGACGACGATCGCGACGATCAGCAGCCAGGTCTTCACCGGATCCTGCTTCAGGATCCAGAACAGCGTGAACAGTTCGCCGCCGATCGCTGCCAGCCACAGGGCAAAAGCGATCCAGCGGAAGCGGGTGGCCTTGGCCTTGGCCTCAGGCGTGGGCTTCCAGTCGGACGTGGTCGCTTCGGCAGAGTCGTGTCCCCCCTTCGCGCTCTCCTTCCGCGAGGCCCTGACCACTCTCTTGTTGCTGTTGCGTGCCATGTGTGTTCCTCATTGCTGGTTGCGGGACGGAGCGTATCGCATCGAGTCGCCCGGCACGAGATGCGCGCCCAGGGGCCTCGTTCCGTCTGAACAACGTCGGCCGAGGCCGGTGTTGTGCGCGCAGAGTGAGCGTCGTCCTGTTGTCCACGATTGGCCCGGCTCGGACAGGGACCTCGCCCGGTCCCGGCCGTTAGGCTTTGCCCCGTGGCGAAAGACTGGACCCCGTCGTCGTGGCACGCGCTGCCCGCGCAACAGCAACCGGATTGGCCCGACCAGGGCGACCTCGACCGCGCGTTGAAGCAGATCGCCTCCTATCCCCCGCTGGTGTTCGCCGGCGAGGCCCGCTCGCTGCAGAGTTCGCTGGCCCAGGTGGCCGCAGGCAACGCCTTCTTGTTGCAGGCCGGTGACTGCGCGGAGAGCTTCGAGGAGTTCAGCGCCAACAACATCCGTGAGAAGCTGCGGGTCATCCTGCAGATGTCGGTGGTGCTCACCTACAGCCTCGGGGTGCCAGTGGTGAAGGTCGGCCGCATCGCCGGCCAGTTCGCCAAGCCGCGCTCGACCGACACCGAGAAGGTGGGCGACCTCGAACTGCCCAGCTTCCGCGGCCACATCGTCAACAGCGACGCGTTCACCGAAGCTGCACGGGTACCGAGCGCCGACCGCCTGGTGTCGGCCTACCACCAGTCGGCAGCCACGCTCAACCTGCTGCGGGCTTTCACCAAGGGTGGTTTCGCCGATCTCACCCGCGTACATGCGTGGACCCAGGAGTTCGTCGCCACCAGCCCCGAGGGCCAGCGCTACGAGCAGATCGCCAGCGAGATCGACCGTGCCCTGCGCTTCATGCGTGCCTGTGGGGTCGACACGGAGAGCAACCACGACCTGCACGAGACCAACGTGTACACCAGCCACGAGGCGCTGCTGCTCGGCTACGAGGAGGCCCTCACGCGGCAGGATTCGCTCACCGGCAACTGGTACGACTGCTCGGCGCACATGCTTTGGATCGGCGAGCGCACCCGTCAACTCGATGGCGCACACGTCGAGTTTCTGCGCGGTGTCGGCAACCCGTTGGGGTGCAAGATCGGGCCTGGCACCGACGCCGACTACGTGCTCCAACTGTGCGAGCGACTCAACCCGGCGCGCATTCCGGGCCGCCTCACCCTCATCAGCCGCATGGGTGCCGACAAGGTCGAGGACGCGCTGCGACCGCTGCTGCGCGCAGTGCGCGAGGCCGGGCACCCGGTGGTGTGGGCCTGCGACCCAATGCACGCCAACACCGTCACCAGTGCCGGCGGTCGCAAGACACGCCAGTTCGACCGCATCTGCGCCGAGATCGACGGCTTCGTCGCCGCCCACAAGGCCGAGGGCACCTGGCCCGGTGGCATCCACGTCGAACTCACCGGCGACAACGTCACCGAATGCGTCGGCGGGGCCGACAACATCCTCGACAGCCAGCTCGACGACCGCTACCAGACAGTGTGCGACCCACGGCTGAACGGCCGCCAGAGCCTCGACCTGGCCTTCACCGTCGCCGAGAACCTGCGGGCCAGCGGCCTCGCCTGAGCAGCACGATGCGGGCCCTCGAACTGACGGCCCACTGGCCGGTGCCCAACGTGGCCGCTGCGGTAGTGCTGCCCGACGGATCGGTGGCCGCCACCGGCGACTGCTCACGCCAGTTCCATGCCGCGTCGATCACGAAGATGTTGGTCGGGTGGGCACACCTCGTAGCCGCCGAGGAGGGCACCCTCGCGCTCGACACACCCGTCGGACAGGAGAGCTGCACGGTGCGCCATCTGCTGGCTCACGCCGGCGGCTACGGCTTCGACGGTGCCGGGCCGATCGCCCCACCGGGCAAGCGTCGCATCTACAGCAACACCGGCATCGAGATCGCTGCGGCCGCGCTGGCCCGCGCAGCCGAGATGCCCTTTGCCGCCTACCTCCGTGAAGCGGTGTTGGCGCCGCTGGCGATGACTGCGAGCGCACTGTCGGGTTCCGCCGCGCATTCGCTGCACAGCACGGTCGACGATCTGGTGCGCTTCGTCGGCGAGCTGACCGCGCCACGACTGGTCAGTGAGGCCTCGGCGCAGGCCTACCGCTCGGTGCAGTTCCCCGGGCTGCCCGGGCTGGTGCCCGGTGTCGGCCGCTACGAGGACTGCGTGTGGGGTCTGGGTGCCGAGATTCGTGGCGACAAACAACCTCACTGGACCGGCACTCGCAACTCGCCGGCGACGTTCGGACATTTCGGGGGAGCCGGTACCCTTCTGTGGGTGGATCCGGGGGTACGCGTCGCGCTGATTGCGCTCACCGATCGGCGCTTCGACGAATGGTCGGCCGATGCCCTGCAACTGTGGCCCGCGCTGTCCGACGCGGTGCTCGCCGAGGTCGACCGATGATGTTCGCGCAGGGCGACCGCATCCGGTACGAGTGCACCGGCGACGACGGACTGCCGCTGGTGCGGTACGGGTTCGTCGGCGGCGTGGCCAACAGCGACGGGCCGCTGGTGGTGATGCTCGACGGCGAACTGTCCGGCGACGTGGTGAACGCGCAACAGGTGCAGCCGGTGACGGTGACCACCGTGGAGCTGTTGCTGCACGGCACCGACCTGGTCGACGAGCCCGACCTGCGGCGCGGGCTGGTGGCCCTGTGGGTGGCCGAGGCCGACACCGCCGGACTCGACATCGACTGCCTGCGCCCTTACGGCGACGGCGAGTGCGACTCGCCCGGATGCTGGTGTCTGGCACTGGTGCACTCGGGGGGAGCCGAGTTCGTGCTGCGTGCTGCACAGTGCGCCGACGACATGGTGCGTGTGCGCGCCGAGGCCTCCTCCGGCCACCCGTGAGCACCCGGTAGCCGTGCACACACCCACCCAACCCGGACGCCCCGCGCGCTGGTATCCGCTGCTCGTCGCCGCGGTGGCGGTGGGCATCGCCAACAGCGTCATCTTCTCGCTGCTCAGCAACCTGCAGGACGAGTACGGGTTCAGCGACGCGGGTCTCGGGCTGATCGCCGGCTCGGGTTTCGTCACCGGGCTCATCGGGCAGGTGCTGCTCGCCCCTCTCGCCGACCGTGGTCACGCGAAGACGCTGGTGCTGGCCGGGCTGGGGATGGCGGTGGTGGGCAGCGTGTTGTTCGCCGCCGCCAGCTCGCTGCTGACGCTGGTGCTGGCGCGGATGACGGTTGGCCTGTCGAACAGCCTCTACGCACCCGCGGCGAGAGCGATCGTGATCAGCGTCGACGAACGCGACGTGGCCAAGCGCCTGGGCACGCTCAACGGTGTAGAACTGGCCGGGTTCGTCACCGGGCCGGTGATCGGCAGCCTGCTGGTGGGTCCGACCGGTATCCGTGTTCCCTTCCTCGCCGCCGGGTCGATCGCCCTCATCGGTGGCCTGCTGCTGGCCCCGATGCGCCTGCCCGTGCCGCCCACCGATTCGCGTCATCGGCTGGCCTTCGACCTGTTGCGTCTGCCCCGGATCCGCGCCGGGGTGCTGATGGCGGTGGCGCTGTTCTTGCCGATCGGCTTCTACGACGCCACTCTCGACCGCTATCTAACCGATCTGGGGGGTAGCGACACGATCATCGGCTTCACCTTTCTCGCCTACGGCATCCCCTTCGCGCTGCTCGCGACCCGCGGCGGGATGCTGGCCGAGAGCCGCGGGGCGATGAAGGTCGCCGTCATCGGAACGCTGGTGGTCGTGCCGCTGACCGTTGCCTATGGCTTCGTGGAGGTGCCGCTGCTGATCCTGGCGTTGAGTGCTGTCGAGGGGGTGATCCAGGCGATGGCGGTGCCGGCCAGCCAGGCGATCCTCGCCCACCACGCACCGCTCGGGCGGGCGGCTGCCGCGCAAGGACTGGCCGGCGCGGCAACGCTGCTGATCGCAGCCACCACGGCCTTCGCCGCGGGGGTGATCTACGGTGCGCTGGGGCCGGAGTGGATGTTCACCATCGCCGGCACAGCGATGCTGCTGACCGTGTACCTCGCGGTGCTGTCCTACCGGCAGGCAGGCCCCGACAACGCCGTCGCCGGCGCTGCCGTCGGTGCCGACGGGCCGCTCGTCAGCTGAGCCGCTCGACGATCATCGCCATCCCCTGGCCGCCGCCGACGCACATCGTCTCCAGCCCGTAGCGCTTGTCCTCCCACTGCAGGCCATTGATCAGCGTGGCCATGATGCGCGACCCGGTCATGCCGAATGGATGGCCGAGGGCGATCGCCCCGCCGTGCACGTTGAGTTGCTTGTCGATGTCGATGCCGAGGTGCTTGGCCGACCCGATCACCTGACAGGCGAAGGCCTCGTTGATCTCAACCAGGTCGATCTGATCGATGGTCATGCCCGCGCGGGCCAACGCCTGACGGCTGGCTTCGATCGGGCCGAGGCCCATGATCTCCGGGTTGAGCCCGGAGACGCCGCTGGACACGATGCGGGCCAACGGAGTGAGTCCGAGTTCTTTGGCCTT
>CAUJEE010000107.1 GCA_963169215.1 Actinomycetota bacterium | reverse complement strand
CCGAACTCGATCATCCGGGCGACTCGATCCGTGAACGGCGCACCGAGCTCGGCTGGACCCAGGCCGAGCTGTCCAAGCGCACCGGCATCCCCCAAGCCGACATCTCCCGCATCGAGAACGGCCGCCTCGACGCCCGCTGGTCCACCATCCAACGCATCTCCACCGCGCTCGCCACCACCGAACAACCGCGCCGGCGCAGCCTCGCCAACGGCGCCACGACCACCACCGTGCCCGCCACGACCGGTGCACCGTGGAAACCCAAGAAGCGAACCCTCAGCATCGAGCGCGAGACGAGGTGATCCTGCGCGACGCCACCGCCGACGACGCGGTCGCGCTGGCGGCATTCGACGTCGGCGGACCACCAACGGCGTGGCTTGACGAGGTCACCGAGATCGTCAGCGGGCTCATCAGCTGGCAACACGACCACGAGCACCAGCAACTCGATAGGCGGGTGATCGTCGCCGACGCCGACGAGGCCTATCCCGCCGACGACCGCCCCTACGCGAGATTCACACTGCGCCTGTGAACGACCACCCAGGCCACCGCCACTTCGGATGCGAGCAGAGCGATGATCCTATGTGTTGTCAAGGTGCAGTTGCCGGATTTCGGGCAGTCCAGTGATGGGCCACTTTGGTGAGGGCAGGCTCTTATTGGCCTAAGGTGATTGCCCGTGAACACCCGTCGCCGGCCTCACGCGGCGCGCACCCGATGAACCGCATACCGCCGCTGCAGGCCTTCCTACGCTATTGGTGGGTGAGCCTGCTGTTCGCGTTCGCCGGTGCAGCCCTGGGGGCGATCCCCACACCCGCGCAGGACGCGGACGAGTCGGTGAGCTACCGGGCCACCTACGCCTCGCTGATGATCACCGACGACCCCAACGGTCTGTTCGGCGGGGGAATCGTCACCCAGATCCAGGTCTTCGCCACGCTCGGCGAGGTGCCCAAGCGCGCCGCCGTACGCCTCGGGCGCAGCGAGGAAGACGGCCCGGGGTTGGCCGGGCAGCTGACGGTGGTGTCCGATGTGGCCACCGCACTGGTGACCATCTCGACCACGCAGGCCACCGCCGCCGAGGCGGAAGATCTGGTGAACGCGTTCGGCGAGGAGTTGGCCACGTACATCACCGAGCGTCAGGACGAGACGCGCGAAGACCGCCTGGCCCGGCTGCGTACGCGTGAGGGCGAACTGGAGACCCAGCTCGACGACCTGCAACAGCAACTGGCGGCGACTCCCGACGACCTCGCGCTGCAGGCACAGGCGACGGCCATCGGCAACCAGTTCACGGTGGTCGCCCAGCAGATCGACACCCTCGAGAACGACACCAGCATGTTGGTGCTCACCGAACTGCAGCGCGGCAAAGCGGTTGAGGTGCGGTCGTCGCGTGGTCTCAGCGCGCCCAAGAGCCGCACCACTCGTGGTGCGTTCGGCCTTGCCCTCGGCGCGGTGGTGGGCGCGGTGGTGGCAGTCGTGCTCGGTCGCCTCGACCGGCGCATCCGTAACCGCGAGCACGCCGAGGCGGTGTTCGGCGGCGGGGCCTCCACCGACATCCCGCTGGTGTCGGGCAAGACCGACGCGCTCGACGTGCGCCCCGAGCGCCACGATCACCTCAGCGACTCGTACCGCACGCTGCGCAGTGTGGTGGCGTTCTCGCAGGCCGGGCTCGACGACAGCGACCGGGCACGGGTGACCTTGGTAGTGAGCGCCTGCGCCGGCGACGGCAAGACCTCGGTCAC
Source organism: Actinomycetota bacterium (assembly GCA_963169215.1). Taxonomy (GTDB): domain Bacteria; phylum Actinomycetota; class Acidimicrobiia; order Acidimicrobiales; family Ilumatobacteraceae; genus UBA668. The sequence continues at coordinate 26,634 of CAUJEE010000107.1, read as the reverse complement.
CGCCAACTTGGCGGCGGCCATCGCCGAGACCGGCAAGCGGGTGGTGGTGGTCAACGGCGACTTCCGCCGCCCCACCATCGCCAAGCGCCTCACCGACGTTCCACCGGCCGCGCTGCCCTACTCGCTCGACGAGCTCACCGTCATCCCGGTGCTGCAACTGATGCAGCGCACCAGCACGCAGAATGTCGCCCTGTTCGACATGTCGTCGGTGAAAGCCTCGCCGGGCAACCTCGCCCGCGTCACCAGCCGGCGCATGCCCGACATCATCGAGATCTGCGATGCGGTGGTGATCGACTCGTCACCGATCGGCCTCACCGCCGAGGTGCTCGACCTGCTCTCGCTGGCCGACACGGTGGTGGTGGTGATCCGCCTCGGCCACACCCTGGCTGCCACCGCACAACGCACGATGGAGATGCTGCGCACTCTCACCAGCGCCACCATCCACCTCGCGCTGATGGGCGACGTGGCCAGCCAACAGCCGTACTACGAGTACACCAGCGACTCGGGCAGGAAGCCGACCAAGGACAAGAGCTAGCCGGTGGTAACGGCCACTGCAAAGGCGACGTCGAGGTCGAAGGCAACTGCGACCGCCCCGCGCTCGGCCGTCGCGCTGATCACCGCCGGCGCGCTGGCGCACATTGCCTTCCTGGCCACGCTCATCGGCAGCGCCTCGGGCACCCTGCTGGTGACCGCCGCTCTCGGCCCGCCATTGGCGGCCGTGGCCGCCTACTCGCTGTGGGTCTACCTACGTGGCGACGAGCACGCGCCGTCGTTGCTCGGCCTGGTGCAGGTGCGTCTGGGCAGCACCACCGGGCTGGTGGTCGTCTCCCTCGGCTTCGCCTACGTGGTGGGCACCGGTGCACTGATGGCTCGGGTCAACTACGACATCTGGGGTGCGTTCGTCGTCGCCCCGCTGATCGCGTGGATCGGCATCCGCCTCGGGCAGAAGGTGTTCGCCGGCGACTACGCCGAGTTGCGCACCGCCGCCGCCGTAGGGCTGGTGGCCAAGGCGGCAGGCACCATCGCTCGCTACTGGGTGGCGAATTCGGCGTATGGCGGGCGGGCCGATGCCACGAGCTACCACAACAACGGCAGGGAGTTCGCCGGCCTGCTCTACGACGGCAAGCGCTCGCTGGCCGCGATGGTGCCGCACTCGAGCGGTACCAAGTTCATCGACGAACTCACCGGCCTGCTCTACGCGCTCGTCGGCTCAAGCCGCCTGGCCGGCTTCTTGTGGTTCAGCCTGCTCGGCTATGCGGGCGTGGTGTTCACAGTGAAGGCGGTCTGCCGCGCAGTGAGCGGTCTCGAGCGCAAGCGCTACGCGTGGCTGTGCTTCTTGATGCCCAGCCTGGTGTTCTGGCCGTCGAGCATCGGCAAGGAGGCCTGGATCAGCCTCAGCTTCGGCGTGATCGCCGTCGGGGCGGCACGACTGCTGGCCGGGCGCTTGCGCAGTGGGTTGCCGTGGGTGCTCGCCGGTGGCGGGGCGGCGGCGATGGTGCGCCCGCACATGGCACTGCTCGGCGTAGGTGGCTTGGCCTTCGCCGCGTTGGTGGCGGTGGTGGGCCGCCGGGTGGGGCCGCGGGCGCGGGTGGGGCGACCAGCGATGTTCGCGATCAGCCTTGTCGCCCTTGTGTTCTTGGTGCTGCTCGGCCGGGCGACGCTCGAGTTCCTCAACCCGGATGAGGTCACCACCAACACGTCGGTAGTGACCTCGATCAACGACATCCTGTCCGACACAGAGCGGCGCACGTCCGGCGGGGGCAGCTCGTTCACACCGGTGAACGTGCGCGGTCCGATCGACTATCCGGAAGCGATCGTGCGCACACTCACTCGCCCCTACTTCTACGAGGTGCGCAACGTCGAGTCGTTGATACCGGCGACGGAGATGACGTTCTACCTCGGGCTGCTGCTGGTGTCCTGGCGGCGCATGGTGCGCGCGCCGCGACTGGTGCTCGAGTCGCCGTTCCTGGTGTACGCAATGCTCACCTGTGTGCTGTTCGGCCTCGGCTGGGCGAGTTTTGGCAACCTGGGCATCCTCGCCCGTCAGCGCTCACTGGTGATGCCCATGATGCTGGTGTTCCCCTGTCTGCCGCTACCCACCGCCCGCCCTGCATTCGCGGTCAGCGTGCACGATCACCTACCCCGCGCCCCGCTGTTCGGCGTCACCCGCTGACGCGCCGCTGCCGCCAGCTGACTGGCCGGATGGGCCGGTCAGAGCTTGGCGCCGCGGAACGACTGGCCGTGCAGGTGGTTGCGCGTGTCGAACACCAGCGGCGCCTCGCGCGCGATCACCTGCGGGTCGAAAGCCGGGTGTTCGACCATCACCACCACCAGGTCGGCGGCGCGCAGTGCGTCCACCGACCAGTCGACCGTGCGGAAGGGCAGCCCGAGCAGGTTCACGTCGGGCACGTGGGGGTCGCACACCACCACATCGGCGCGGGCCGCGGTGAGCAGCGCGGCGAGGGGCAGCGTGGGGCTCTCGCGCCAGTCGCTGGTGCCGGCCTTGTAGGCCAGGCCGAGCAACAACACGCGGCTGCCGTTCACCGGCTTGCGCTCGTCGTTCAACAGCGCGGCGATGCGCTCGTAGACGTGTTCGGGCATGGCGGCGTTGATGTCGTTGGCCAGCTCGACGAAGCGGAACGGGCGACCGGTGTGCTGCTCGACCCGCCACGACAGGTATGAGGGATCGACCGGCAGGCAGTGCCCGCCCACACCCGGGCCGGGGGTGAACCGCATGAACCCGAACGGCTTGGTCGAAGCGGCATCGATCACCCGCCACAGGTCGACGCCCAACTCGCCGGCGAACACCGCCAACTCGTTGACCAGCGCGATGTTCACGTGGCGGAAGGTGTTCTCCAGCAGCTTGGTCATCTCCGCCTCGGCCGTCGACCCGACGGCCACCGTGTGCTCGACGATGTCGGCGTAGAACGCCTCCACCGCGGCCAGCCCCTCGGGTGTGGTGCCCGAGACCACCTTGGGTGTGTTCACCAGCGTGTGCCGACGGTTGCCGGGGTCGATGCGCTCGGGCGAGTAGCCGAGGTGGAAGTCGACGCCTGCCTTGAGGCCCGAACCGTCCTCGAGGATCGGCGCGAGCAACTCGTCGGTGGTGCCCGGATAGGTGGTGCTCTCCAGCACCACCGTGCACCCGACGCGCACGTGCGGCGCGAGCAGACGACCGGCGCCCTCGATCGAGCTCAGGTCGGGCCGCCCCTCGTGCAATGGCGTGGGCACACAGATGACCGCGACGTCGAAGCCGGCCAGGCGCGACGGGTCGGCGGTGGGCGTGTAGCCGGCTGCCAGCGCGGCGCGCAGCTCGTCGTCGGCGATGTCGCCGATATAGCTCGTGCCCGCGGCCAACGCCTGCACGCGCGACTCGGACAACTCGAACCCGACGACGCGGTAGCCCTGCTGGGAGGCCCGCATCGACAACGGCAGGCCCACGTAGCCCTGACCGATGACGGCCAGCATGCGCCCGGCGGTGGCCTGCATGACGGTGGCCTGCATGACGGTCAATCTACTCGTCCGCGGTCGAACCGCCGGGGAGCGTCGGCGACGGATCTTCGCTGATCGCGGGTGCCGACGCGGGTGCGGCCGCGGGCAGTTCGTGCATGGTCACCCCGTCGCGGTGGTCGACCCCTACCCCGCGCAACACCGTCGGCACCGTGCGGACGAGGATCTTCGCGTCGAGCCACAGCGAGCGATGCTCGACGTACTGCACGTCGAGGGCCAACCGTTGTGGCCAGTCGAGCGCGTTGCGACCGGTCACCTGCGCCAGTCCGGTGATACCCGGGCGCACCTCGAACCGGCGTCGCTGTTCGTCGGTGAAGCGGTCCCAGTAGTGCACGGGCAGCGGGCGCGGCCCGACGAGCGCGATCTCGCCGCATAGCAGATTCCACAGCGACGGCAGCTCGTCGATGCTCGTCGCCCGCAGCAAGCGGCCGAGCCGCCCGAGGCGCTCCTGGTCGAACTCGGGAGCCTCGCGCCCCGGCTGCGGGTGGGACATCGAGCGGAACTTGAGCAGCACGAACGGCGCACCGGCGCGGCCCAGGCGCGGTTGGCGGAACAGCACCGGCGAGCCCAGCGTCGCCCGCACCACAACGGCCGCCGTCAGGGTGATCGGGGCGGTGAGCAGCAATCCGACGACCGCGACGCCGACATCGACCGCTCGCCGCACTGTGTCGGCGGCGCGGCTCACCCGCCACCGCGGTCGGTTCGCGCGCCGCGTTCGCGCGCCGGCACACCCACCACCGTTGTGCCCGCAGCCACGTCGGCCACCACCGCCGCGCCGGCACCCACCACCGCGTCGGCGCCGATGCGCACCAGCGGCACTACGCACGCACCCACCCCGAGCAACGATCGCTCACCGACCGTGACCCCGCCGGCCAGCGACACGCCGACGGCAACATGGGCAAACGGGCCGACGTACACATCGTGGTCGATCGAGGCGCGGGTGTTGACGATCGCGCCGTCGGCGACGATCGCCGAAGGGTTGACCACCGCCCCGGCCAACACCGCCACGCCGACACCCAGCTCGGCTGCGGGTGACACCATCGCGAACCTGCTCACCGCGTTCACCAGTTGCAGCCCGCCCGCCCGGCAGCGCTCGCTGATGCGCTCGCGGGCGGCGTTGTCGCCGACGGCCACGAACACGTGCCGCACACCTGCCTGCTCGGCTAACGCCTCTAGGTCGGCCTCGCTGCCCAACACGCGGCAGGGCAACCCGGCCACCCCCGCACCGTCGCGGCTGACGCAGCCCACCACGTCGTGGCCCGCATCGCTCAGCGCCTCGATGCACACGCGCGCATGACCACCGGCACCGACGACCAGAACGCGCGCGGGCTGGGTGCCGTTCATCGGGTTTCACAGTAGCGGTGCGGGCACACACGGCACGCGAGCCGTATCCTCGCGCACATGCGTGTCGTGGTCACCGGGGGTGCCGGCTTCATCGGCGGCAACCTGTGCCGGGCCATGGTCCAGCACGCAGCGATCGGCGAGGTGGTGGCCTTCGACGACCTGTCGGCGGGGCGGGCCGCCAATCTCGACGGCAGCGGCGCCCAGTTGGTGACGGGCGACGTGCTCGATCGCACCGCCCTCGCCGAGGTGTGCGCCGGCGCCGACGCGGTGGTGCACCTGGCCGCGATCGGCTCGGTGCCGCGGTCGGTGGCCGATCCACTGCCCAGCCACGAGAGCAACGCCACCGGCACGGTGAACGTGCTGGAGGCCGCACGGGCGGCACGCCCGGGCGGCGCGTACACGGTGGTCGCGGGCAGCAGCAGCGTGTACGGCGCCAACCCGGTGCTGCCCAAGCACGAAGATCTCGCCCCGCGGCCGCTGTCGCCATATGCCGCGAGCAAGCTGGCCAGCGAGGCCTACGCCCTGGCCTGGGCTGCTTCCTACCAACTGTCCGTGCTGTCGTTCCGCTTCTTCAACGTGTACGGCCCGCTGCAACTCGCCGACCATGCCTATGCAGCGGTGGTGCCGCGCTTCGTCGCCGCCGCTCTCGGCGGGCAACCGCTCACCGTGTACGGCGACGGCACGCAGAGCCGCGACTTCACCTACGTTGGCACCGTCGCGGCAGTCGTCACCGACGCCGTCGTGCGCCGCGTAACCAGCACCGAGCCGGTGAACCTAGCCTTCGGCACGCGGCACACCCTGAACCAGCTGATCGCGCTGCTCGAGCAGCAGATCGGCCACCCGCTGGAGGTGCGCCACGAAGCGCCGCGCGTCGGCGACGTGGCCCACTCGCAGGCCGATCACCACCGCCTCGACGCGCTGTTTCCCGGGGTGGTGCCGGTGGCTCTCGCCGACGGTCTGCGGGCGACGGTCGAGTGGGCCCTCGCCGAGGGCGGCGACTCAGCGCCGCCGTCGTGAGTCGCGTGTTCACCTCCACCCGGCGCAACGCGATCCGCCGCGACGACCAGCCGCTGCTGTGGTCGATCGCCGCGTTGGCGGGCCTGTTGGCCGCCTTCGCCGGTTGTCGCCCCACCGGGCAAGTGGCGGTCGACGTGGTGCTGGTCGCGGCTTTCGCCGTGCTCACCACCTGGCTCGCGGCCAGCGCCTCGTGGTGGCTGTTGTGCATAGTCGGCTTCTTCGCCGCAGCCTTCGCCGGCACGTTGCTGGGTGTGCTCGCTGCCGCAGCCGTGGGTGCCGTGGGCATCGCGCTCGGCTATCGGCGCCGCAACCTGGCGTGGGTGCGCGCTGCCGCCGGCGGGGTTGCCGTGCAGGTGTTGTTGCGTCTGCAGGTCGACGTGTTCTTCGGCTCCACCGCGATCGTCGCCGGCACCTTGCTGGTGCTGATGTGGGTGGTGTGCGCGGTGCGGCGGCGATCGGTGGTGCGCCGCCGCCTGCGCCTTGGTCTGTACGTCGCCGCGGGCGTGGTGGGCGTGGCTCTCGTGCTGTTCGTCGGGCGGGTGGCGTTCGTGCAGAGTGACCTGCGCGACGGCTACTACGCGGTGCTCGACGGACTCGAGCAACTCGACGGCGGCGACACGGTGGCGGCCGCCGCCACGCTTCACGACGCGGCCGGGCAGTTGCGCGACGTCGCCGACGCGTCGGGTTCGGTGTTCACCGCGCCGGCGCGGCTGGTGCCGGTGTTGGCCCAGCACCGCAACGCGCTGGCCGACGTGGTCGACCGCGCCGCCACCGCCGCCGATGCTGCCGCCGACGCGCTGGAAGCAGTCGACCTCGACTCGCTCACCATCGAGCAGGGCGCGATCGACCTCGACGCGCTGAGCGTGCTCGCGCAGCCGTTGGCCGACCTGCACGCCGCGGTCGACAGTTTGCGGGAGGCGATCGTCGCCGCCGACTCGCCGTGGTTGCTCGACCCAGCGGCCGATCGCCTGCACCGCTACCGCACCCGCGCCGAGCAGGCCACCGCGCAGGCCGCGGCGAGTTCGGCAGCAGCGCGCCTCGGCCCCGACATGCTGGGGGCCAGCGGGCGGCGCACCTATCTGATCGGCTTCATGTCACCGGCCGAGGCGCGCGGAGCGATCGGGATGATGGGCAACTACGCCTTGCTCACCGTCGACGATGGAGTCATCCGCCGCAGTGAGTTCGGGCGCACGAATCTGTTGAGCAACGGGGTCGACGAGGCCGACCCGATTGCCGTCGAGGCCAGCGACGAGTTCGTCGCCCGTTACGGCAGCTACACCCTCGACGACGAGGGCAACGCAGCCCACTCGGTGTGGTCGAACACGACGATGACCCCCGACGTGCCCACCGCCGCGTCGGTGTTGGCTCAGGTGTGGGAAGGTAGCGGCCACCCGCCGGTCGACGGCGTGTTCTTCGTCGACCCGGCCGGGCTCGCCGCGCTGCTGCGGGCCACCGGGCCGGTGACCGTGGAAGGGCTCGACCAGCCGTTGGACGCAGCGACCGTCGAACGCTTCTTGTACATCGACCAGTACGACGCCGACTGGGAAGAGCGCAGCGAGATGCTCGATCGGGTGGCCACCGCCACGCTGGAGGCGGTGCTCGGCGGTCAACTACCCGCGCCCCAGCACCTTGCTCGCGAACTGGGCCCGGCGGCCACCGGCGGCGACCTCGTCGGCTGGGCGCGGCGGCCGGAGGAACAAGAGCTGATGGGCCTCATCGGGATGGACGGCGCACTGCCCGCACCCGACGGTCGTGACGGCCTGGCGGTGATCACCAACAACGCCTCGGCGAACAAGATCGACAGCTTCCTCGAACGGTCGATCGCCTACGACGCGCACGTCGACGGCGGGTTCGTGCGCGCCACCGTCACCGTCACGCTGCACAACGGCGCACCGGCCAGCGGATACCCGAGCTACGTGCTCGGCAGCGAGTTCCTCGACCTGCCGAGCGGCACCAACCGCACGCTGCTCAGCGTGTACACCCCGCTCGAACGGGTGGGAGCAACGCTCGACGGTGAGGCGACCGGCATGCAGAACAACAACGAGCTCGGCTGGCACGTGTACACCATCCGCCTCGACCTGGCGCCGGGGCAGACGCGGGAGGTCACCATCGACCTCGTCGGCCGTGTCGACGGCGACTACTCGCTGCTGCTGCGCCCGCAGCCACTGGCCACGCCCGACACCTACACCATCGACCTCCACGGTGACGTCGGCTTGGAGTACGTCGGCACGATCAGCCGCCGCAGCGTGATCGACGGCGGCGGCATCGAAGCACTGCGCCACCAGCCGCTCGACAGTGAGGGGCAAGACCCATGATCGCCGTGCACCCGAGGTTGCCCGCGGGCGATCGCCCCGACGCGGCGGTGTGGCCGTGAGCGCGCGACGGTGGGTCAGCAACGCGGCCCGCGCCTACGACCGCATCCGGCCGCCGGCGCCTGGTGTGGTGGTGCTCATCTACCACCGCGTGGGCGGTGGCACGGCCAGCGCGGTCGACCTGCCCGTCGACGAGTTCGACGCACAGATGACGATGCTGGCCTCCACGTCGACAGTGCTCACGCTCGACGAGGCGGTGACCGCCCTCGCCGACGGGCAGCAGCCCGCGGGCGTGGTGATCACCTTCGACGACGGCACCGCCGACTTCACCGCCAACGCCGTTCCTGTGTTGCAGCGCCACAACCTGCCGGCCACGCTGTACGCGGCGACGGGTTTCATCGATCAGCGGCTGCCCATGCCGTGGGGGGCGCCGAGCGCCACCTGGGATCAGCTGCGCATCGCCGCCGCCAGCGGGCTGATCACCATCGGCTCGCACACCCGCGACCACTTGCTGCTCGACCACGCCACCAGCGACGAGGTCGAGGAGCAACTCGACGAGTCGATCGCCTCGATCACTCGCGAGATCGGTACGCCGCCGCAGCATTTCGCCTACCCCAAAGCCGTCCGCGGCAACAAGCTGGCCGACACCGCGGTGCGCAGGCGATTCGCCTCCGCGGCGCTGGCCGGCAACCGCGCCAATCGGCCGGGAGACGACCTGTACCGCCTGGCACGCACACCGGTGCACAGCGGCGACACGCCCGAGCTGTTCGCGGCCAAGGTGGGGGGAGGTCTCCGGCTGGAAGGCGTACTGCGCGATATGGTGACCCGCGGGAGGGCCCTCGTGCGCCAACGGTGAAGATCATCCACCTCGCCACCACTGATATGAGCCTCGACTGGCTGCTGGGCGAGCAGCTGAGTGCCTTCCGCCAAGCCGGTCACGAGATCATCGGCATGTCGGCCCCGGGTCCGCACCTGCCCGCGATCGAGGCCAACGGCGTGCGCCACATACCCATCCCGGCCCTCACCCGCCGCTCGACGCTGCGCGCCGACCTGCGCGCCTCGTGGCAGATGTACCGCGTGCTGCGCCGCGAACGGCCCGACATCCTGCACACGCACAACCCCAAGCCGGGCGTGCTCGGCCGCATCACCGGCCGCCTCGCCCGCGTGCCGGTGGTGATCAACACTCAGCACGGCCTCTACGCACAGCCCACCGACCGCCGCAAGAAGCGCTGGGCCGTGTATCTCGCCGAGCGCGTCGCCGCCACCTTCGGCCACCTCGAGTTGGTGCAGAACCCCGAGGATGCACAAGTGCTGATCGAGCGGTTGAAGGTGCGCAAGCGCAAAGTGCAGGTGCTCGGCAACGGCATCAACCTCGACCGCTTGAACGGCGATCGCCAGGCGCGGGCGCGCATGCGCACCGAGTGGGGCGTGACCGACGGCGAGGTCGTGGCCGGGGTGGTCGGCCGGCTCGTACGCGAAAAGGGTCTCGGCGAGCTGTTCGCCGCGCTGCACGAGCTGCGCCCCGATCATCCGCAGTTGCGTCTGGTGGTGGTTGGCCCGCAAGACCCCGACAAGCCCGACGGGCTGTCCGCAGAAGCGATCGCCGAGGCCGAGGAGCTCGGTGTGGTTTTCACCGGCATGCGCCACGACATGCCCGAGTGCTACGCGGGCATGGACCTGTTCGTGACCGCCACCTACCGCGAGGGCTTCCCGCGCGCCGCGATGGAGGCCTCGGCCAGCGGGCTGCCGCTCGTCGCCACCGACATCCGCGGCTGCCGCCAAGTGGTCGAGCACGGCGTCACCGGCCTACTCGTGCCTGTGCGCGATTCGGCAGGTCTCGCCGCGGCGATCGCCGAACTGGCCACCGGGCCGCACCAGCGGGCGCGCATGGGCGCGGCCGCGCAGGCCAAGGCGCGGCGCGACTTCGACCAACGGCGGGTGATCGAGACCACGCTCGAGGCCTACGAGCGCGAGTGGTCGCGGCGGGCACCGCGGCGGCGCCGGTAACCTCGCTCCACGAGGAGGGGCATGAGCAGGCAGCCGAACAGCGGCGACGACGCACGCGACGCCGACCTCGACGGGCGCGGCCTCGACGATCTGGACGACCGCGATCTCGATGACCGACGCGAGCCGTTCGCCAGCAGCGCGCGGCCGTGGAGGAACATCTCCGTGGCCGCGGCCGACATGCTCTGCTGGCCGCTGGCGCAGTTCTTCACGCTCACCGTCGAAGAACTGCCCTACCTGCAGTGGCAGGTGCTGGAGGTCACCTTGTGGGGCATGGGCTTCCAACTGCTGGTGGGATTGGCCACCGGGCTGTATCGGCGCCGCTGGCTGCCGTTCAGCTTCGAGGAGGTGGGCGTCGCGTCGCTCACCACCGGCATCGCCGGCCTGCTGGTGGTGCTCGCCGGTTACGCGGTGCACGGCCATCCGCGCGGCCCTGTCATCTGGTTCACGGCCAGCGTCGGGATGGCGGTGCTGGCCGTGCGCTATGCGCGGCGGCTGGCGGCGCGCAGCCAGCGCATGCGCTCGGCCCGCTCGCGCAGCCCGATCGTGGTGATCGGCGCCGGCGAAGGTGGCGCTCGCGCAATCAGGGCGATGCTCACCGCCAGCGAGGGGTCGTACCAGCCGGTGGCACTACTCGACGACGACCCGGCCAAGGCCCGCCGACGGATCATGGGCGTCGCCGTGCGTGGCACCACCACCGACCTGGCCAAGGTGGTGCACGCCAGCCATGCGGCGGCGGTGCTGGTGGCCATCCCCTCGGCGCCGCCGGAGTTGTTGCAGCGTGTCCACCAGGTGGCCACCGGCCTCGGCATCGAGACGCTGGTGCTCCCGCCGGTGCAGCAGCTGATGGGCGGGGGTACCACCGCCGAGATGCGCGCCTACACCGACGAGGACGTGTTGCGCCGCAAGGTGATCAGGCTCGACATGGAGCCAGTGCGCGAACTGATCGCCGGCAAGCGGGTGCTGGTCACCGGCGCAGGCGGCTCGATCGGCTCCGAGCTGTCGCGCCAGGTCGCCGGCTACGAGCCCGCGCTGTTGGTGCTACTCGATCACGACGACTCGCTGCTGCACGCGGTGCACCGCATGTTGGGACACAGCGCAACAGCGGTGCAGGAGCTGGCCGACATCCGCGACCGCGACCGACTCGCTGACGTGTTCGCGACCCACCGCCCCGAGATCGTGTTCCACGCCGCCGCGCTGAAGCACGTGCCTGCCCTGGAGGGCGCTCCGGCGGAGGGTTGGAAGACCAACGTGCTCGGCACTCGCAACGTGCTCGCCGCAGCAGAGGCGGCGGGCGTGCAGCAGTTCGTCAACATCAGCACCGACAAGGCCGCCGATCCGGTGAACGTGCTCGGGCGCACGAAACGCATCGCCGAGCACCTCACCGCTGCCGTCGCCGCGCGCACCTGCAATCGCTACGTGTCGGTGCGTTTCGGCAACGTCATCGGCAGTCGCGGCTCGGTGATGGAGACCTTTCAGCATCAGATCGACCAAGGTGGCCCGGTCACCGTCACCCACCCCGACGTCACCCGCTTCTTCATGGCCGTACCCGAGGCGGTGCGGCTCACTCTGCGGGCAGCCACCATCGGCAGCCCGGGTGAGGTGCTGGTGCTCGACATGGGCTCGCCGGTGCGCATCCTCGACGTCGCCCGGCAACTGGTCGAGCAGGCCCGTCGGCCGATCGAGATCGTGTTCACCGGGTTGCGACCGGGAGAGAAGTTGCACGAGGTGCTCACCGCACCTGGAGAAGCCTCCACCCGGCCCTACCACCCGCTCATCGACCATGTGCAGGTGCCGCCGATGTGGCCCGAGCTCGGTGACGACTACCGCCCCGAGATCGCTGCACGCCTAGTGGAGATGGTCGCCGACGGCTACGCTGTTAACCACACCTACGCGACCGAGGAGGCCGAATCGTGATCAAGCGCATGCTGCTCGTTGTCGGCATGGCCTTGGCCGCGCTCACGCTGCCGTCGGTGGGCAAGGTGCACGCCGGCGCCTACCCGCCTGGGTGCGCCACCGTCACCACCGCCAACGCGTCGGTGAATCCGGGCACTCTGCTGCAGGTCACCGCCTCCGGCTACACCTCCATCGGCGCGACGATCACGTTCTACATCATCGGGTCGGGCGACGACCCCAGCGAGGGTGCCAGCGTCATCGGCACCGCGGTCGTTCAGCCCGATGGCACCGCCTCGATCACGATTGCGGCACCGACCTCGTTCGGCAGCTACGACATCATCGCCGTCGGCGGCGACTGCGAGGACGCGCTCACCTCGTTCACCGTCGGCAACATCCCGGGCACCGGCGCCGACTCGCAGGAATGGCTGCGCACGGCTACTGCCCTGGTGGCGGTGGGTGTCGGTTTCGCGCTCGTGGCTGTACGCCGCCGCCGCGAGCCTGCCACAGCCTGAGCGGCCACCAGCGCCTGCGCCGCCGCTGAGTGATCGGTCGGTCGCACTGACCGACCCGTCAGCCCCGCTGCCTGTCGCATCAGTGAGTAGCCATGACGTCAGTGAGTCGTTATGGTTCCGCCCTCGTGCCGGATTCTCCGGCCGGAAGGAATCGATCACACCCCCCGTTCGACCCCCCGTTCGAAAGGCAGCGCCGCCATGAGCGAACCCACCCAGCCCACATTCACCCAACACGGCCGCAAGGGCGTGAGCTACGACTGGCAGAGCCTCTACGCCGAGGCGCAGGCCTCCTCCATCGAACGCGAGCTGGCCGAGCTGGCGCCCGCCTTCGCTGAATGACGCGGCACCCGTCACGGGTGCTGGTGCTCGGTTGCGGCTCGGTCGCCCAGGCGGCCGTGCCGCTGATGGTGCGTGATCTGGCCATCGAGGCTTCTCGCATCACAATCGTCGACTTTGTCGACAACCGACCGCGGGTGGCACCGATTCTGGCCCAAGGGGTCGGCTACGAGCTGGCGCGGATCACAACTGACAACCTCGACCAGTTCCTGTCGGCGCGGGTCGGCGCGGGCGACATGTTGGTCGACCTGGCCTGGAACATCGACAATCCGACGATCCTGCAATGGTGCCGCGACCACGGCGTGCGCTACCTGAACACCAGTGTCGAGCTGTGGGATCCGTACGCCGAGCTCACCACCACCTCGCCTTTGGCCCGCACCCTCTACCACCGGCACATGGGCATCCGCCGGATGAAGGCAGGCTGGCCCGACGATCGGGGCGCCACCGCAGTGATCGAACACGGCGCCAACCCCGGTCTGGTGAGTCACTTCGCCAAGCAGGCGCTCACCGAGATCGCCACCCGCATGTTGCACGACGCGCTCGCCGGCGGCCGCCAGACGGCGATCGAGCACGCGCTCGGCGCGCGCCGCTACAACGAGCTGGCGATGCTCACCGGCACCAAGGTGATCCACATCGCCGAGCGCGACACGCAGATCTCGGCGGTGCCAAAACGCACCGGTGAGTTCGTCAACACCTGGTCGGTGGAGGGCTTCTACGAGGAGGGGGTCGCCCCCGCCGAGCTGGGTTGGGGCACCCACGAGCGTCGCCTGCCGTCCAACGCGTGGGTGCACACCGGCGAGGGCCCGTGCAACCAGATCTGCATCGCCCGCCCGGGCATGGAGACCTGGGTGCGCAGCTGGGTGCCGTGCGGCGAGATCCGCGGCATGGTGATCCGCCACGGTGAGGCGTTCACCATGTGCGAGCACCTCACCGTGCGCGACGACAGCGGGCGGGCGGTGTACCGACCGACGGTGCACTACGCCTACCACCCGTGCGACGCGGCGATCAACAGCGTGCTCGAGCTACGCATGCGCGGGTGGGAGATGCAGCCCGAACAGCGGATCCTCAACGACGAGATCGTGTCCGGGCGCGACGAGCTGGGCGTGCTGCTGATGGGCCACCCCTACAAGAGTTGGTGGACCGGCTCACTGCTCAGTATCGACGAGGCCCGCGCCGTGCTGCCCGGCCAGAACGCCACCACGGTGCAAGTGGCAGGCAGCATCATCGCGGCCCTGTCGTGGATGATCGAGCACCCCGAAGAGGGCGTGCGCGTGCCCGACGACCTGCCGTGGGAATACGTGCTCGGCATCGCCACCCGCTACCTGGGCACGATGCACTCCGCACCGGCCGACTGGGATCCGGTGTCGACCCGCCGCGACCTGTTCGCCGAGTTCAGCGACGAAGCCGCCGGGGTCGACCACGGCGACCCGTGGCAGTTCACCAACTTCCTACTGCCCGGCTGAGCCTGCTGACCCGGCTGACGCGCGGCTGATCGGCTCGCGTTTGGATACGTTGGCTGCCGTGTCGCTGCGCATTCTGGTCGTCTGCACCGCCAACGTGTGCCGCTCGCCGATGGGCGAAGCGTTGCTGCGCCATCACTGCGCGGCGGCCGAGGTTGGCGTGCATGTCGCGTCGGCCGGGGTGCGCATGCCCGGTCTGCCGGTCGACCCGCAGGCAGTGGCCCTGCTGGCCGAGATGGGCCTCGACATCGCGACACACCGCCCACGCCAACTCGACAGCAGCGTTCTCGACACCGACGGCGCCGACCTGGTGCTGGTTATGACCCGCGAGCACCTGCGCGTCGCCGCCACGACCGGTCAGTCGGCGTTTCGCCGCACCTTCACGGTTCGCGAGTTCGAGCGCCACCTGCTGTCGTGCCCGCCGGAAGCCGGGGAGGGCCTCGACAACTGGTTGGGAGAAGTGGCCAAGACCCGCCAGACACGCGACCTGCTCGGTGACGACCCCCGCGACGACGTGGCCGACCCCTACCGCGGCTCGCTCGGCGAGTACCGCCAATGTGTGGACGAACTCGACAGGCTGTGCCGAACAACGGCGAGAGCGCTGGCGGTGATGACGGCGGCCGGCTGAACCGGGCGCGCTCGCTGCCATCGCGTTGACATTCAGCGCCGCGGGCGGCAGACTCTTGCACCAATGCGCACCGCGACCGGCCTCCTGCTGCTTATGTAGGGCAAGCGCCACATACTCGCGCTTGCCCGCAGCCCCTGCCCCACGGCCGGGGCTTCTTGCTTTTTCCGGCCGTGCTCCATCCGTTCGCTCGGCGCAACGCCGTGCCGCCACCGATCCCCGCAACTGGAACTCTCCCCCGAGGAAACCCGATGTCCCGCCCAGCCGTCAATACCAAACCGATGCCCTACGAGCGTTACGAGCGCTACATCCCACTCGTGCTGCCCGACCGCACCTGGCCGAACAAGGTGCACGAGCAGGCGCCCACCTGGTGCAGTGTCGACCTGCGCGACGGCAACCAGGCGCTGATCGACCCAATGGACCCGCAGCGCAAGCGACGCATGTTCGACACGCTCGTGAACATGGGTTTCAAGGAGATCGAGATCGGCTTCCCGTCGGCCAGCCAGCCCGACTTCGACTTCTGTCGCCAACTGATCGAGGAAGACCTGATCCCCGACGACGTCACCGTGCAGGTGCTGGTGCAGTGTCGCCAAGAGCTGATCGAGCGCACCTACGAAGCGCTCGACGGAGCCCCACGGGCGATCGTGCACTTCTACAACTCGACCAACCCGCTGCAGCGCGAGGTGGTGTTCGGGCTCGACAGGGCAGGCATCGTCGACATCGCGGTGAACGCGGCTCGCCTGGTGAAGAAGCTGGAAGACACCATTCCCGGCACCGAGATCCGCTACGAGTACTCGCCCGAGAGCTTCACGCTGACCGAGCCCGAGTTCGCGGTGGAGGTGTGCCATGCGGTGATGGACGTGATCGAGCCCACCCCCGATCGGCCGCTGATCCTCAACCTGCCGGCCACGGTCGAGTGCTACACCCCCAACGTGTACGCCGACGTGATCGAGTGGTTCTGCCGACACATCCGCAACCGAGACAGCGTGATCGTCAGCCTGCACCCGCACAACGACCGCGGTACCGCAGTGGCGGCGGCCGAGTTGGCGCTGCTCGCGGGCGCCGACCGGGTGGAGGGCACGCTGTTCGGCAACGGCGAGCGCACCGGCAACGTCGACGTGCTCAACCTGGCGATCAACCTGATGGTGAACGGAGTCGACCCCCAGCTCGACGTCAGCGACGTCGACGCGCTGCGGCGTGTCGCCGAATACAGCAACCGCCTGCCGGTGGGGCCGCGGCACCCGTGGGTGGGCGATCTGGTGTACACCGCGTTCAGTGGCAGCCACCAGGACGCGATCAACAAGGGCTTCGACGCGATACAGCGCCGCACCGAGGATGGTGAGTCCCCCATCTGGGGTGTGCCCTACCTGCCGCTCGATCCGAAAGACCTCGGGCGCACCTACGAGGCCGTGATCCGCGTGAACAGCCAGAGCGGCAAGGGTGGCGTCGCCTACGTGATGAAGACCGAGCACGGCTTCGACCTGCCGCGCCGGTTGCAGATCGAGTTCTCCAAGACGATCCAGCACATCACCGAAGACACCGGCACCGAAATCAGCCCGCTGGTGATGTGGGACGCGTTCGAGACCGAGTATCTGCCGGCCGAGCCGCGGATGCGGCTCACCAGCCACGAGATGCGCAGCGACTCGGAAGGACTCACCACCATCACCGCGCAGTTGGTGATCGACGACCAGCCGGTCACCGTCACCGGCAGCGGCAACGGGCCGATCGACGCGTTCGTGCACGCGTTGCGCGACGGCATCGGCGCCACGCTCGACGTGGTCGACTACGCGGAGCACGCGCTCGGCGCAGGCAGCGAGGCCACCGCCGTCGCCTACATCGAGACGCGGACGCCCACCGGCGCGGTGAGGTGGGGGGTGGGCAAGCACCCGAGTACGATCACAGCAGCGCTACGGGCAGTGCTCAACGCCCACGAACGGCACCAGGACCGACCATGAGACGACACCGTTGCTCCCCCATCCGCCGACTGTTCCTGCTGCTGGCCGTGGCCGCCGCGGCCGCAGCCGCCGCCAAGGCGTCGAAGGCCTCGATGGCCTCGCGCCGCCGCCCAGCCCATGTCGGCGGTGAGGCCGGGCCACAGCCCGACTCAACGCCAACTTGGACCTCGGTCGACCCCGCGCCGCCCAAACTCGGCGATGGGGCCGGGCCGCAGCCGCACTCAACGCCGACTTCGCCCACGGCGACAGCGAAGAAGGCAACAGCGAAGAAGGCAACAGCGAAGAAGCAGGCGCCTGCAGCGAAGAAAGCAGTCGCGGCGAAGGCGTGGCGTGAGCCGATCAAGAACGGGGCGTGCCCCAAGGGCTACCCGGTGAAGGTGGCCGCCTCGGGCATCTTCCACGTGCCGGGTGGACGTGGTTACGAGCGCACCACACCGGTGCGCTGCTACGCCGATGCCGCTGCGGCCAAGGCTGACGGCTACCGCCAGGCGAAGGCCTGACCCCCGCCCGCCGCGGCCTGGAGATGGCCTTCCACGACCACCTGCGCCTCGCGTGGCGGCAGTCGAACTCGATGCTCTGCGTGGGCCTCGATCCCGATCCCGCACGTCTGCCACCCGCAGTGCACGGCTCGCTGTTCGAGTTCTGCCGCACGATCGTCGACGCCACCGCCGACCTCGTCTGCGCGTTCAAGCCGCAGGTGGCCTACTTCGCCGCGGCAGGCGCCGAGGCCGACCTCGAACGGCTGTGCCACCACATCCGCGACCACCACCCTGGGGTGTTGCTGGTGCTCGACGCCAAGCGCGGCGACCTCGGCAGCACCGCCGAGCACTACGCCCGCGAGGCATTCGACCGCTACGCGGCGCACGCGGTGACGGTCAACCCGTACCTCGGCGGCGACTCGGTTGCGCCATTCCTGCAACACCCACACGGCGGCGCGTTCGTGCTCTGTCGCACCAGCAACCCGGGCAGCGGCGACTTCCAGTCGCTCGTCGCCGATGGTCGACCGTTGTACCAGCACGTCGCCAGCAGGGTGGCCGACGAGTGGCAGGCGATCGGCGATTGCGGCCTGGTGGTTGGAGCCACCTACCCCGCCGAACTGGCAACCGTGCGCGCGCTGGCGGGCGACCTGCCGCTGTTGGTGCCGGGCATCGGTGCCCAGGGGGGCGACATCGCCGCCACAGTGGCCAACGGGCGCGACTCGAGCGGTTACGGGATGGTGGTGAACTCGTCGCGGGCGATCCTCTACGCGTCGAGCGATGCCGACTTCGCCGAGGCCGCCCGCATCGAGGCACAGCGCACCCGCGACGCGCTCCGCGCCCGCTGACGCGGGCCACAGGCGAGGCGTCAGCCGGTGAGGCGGACGACGCTGATGATGCCCGGCGAGCTGCGCAGGTCGGACAGCACGGCCTCAGGCACCGGCGAGGTGGTGGCGATCAGCATCACCGCCGTGCCTGTGTTGGGCGCGCTGCCCACGTCCATGTCGGCGATGTTCACGCCCGCGGTGCCGAGCAGGGTGCCGACCGTGCCGATCACGCCTGGGCGGTCGTCGTTCTTCACCACCAGCATGTGCTCGGCCGGAGGAACGTCGAAGTGGTGCTCGTCGATCATCACGATGCGCTGCTCCTTCAGGCGGCGCACCAGCGTGCCGGCCAGCGTGTGGCCGCCACCGCGCAACGTGAGCAGGTTGACGAACACCGGCGAGTCGGCCGACTTCGCTTCGCGCAACTCGATTCCCTTGTCCTTGGCCAACTGCGGCGCGTTGACATAGGTGACCTGCTCGTCGCTGATGCTGGCGAAGAAGCCCTTCATCGCCGCCAGGCTGAGGATGCGGGTGTCGTAGCCGGCGATGTCGCCCTCGGCGCAAACCTCGAGGCCGGTGGGCAGTGTGCCGACGAGCGAGGCGAACAGTCGACCCAGTCGCTCGGCGAGCGGCAGGAACGGGCGCAGCGTCTCGTTGGCCTCGGCCGCATCGACGTTGACCGCGAACGGCACGAAGTCGCCGGCCAGGGCGAGCAGCACCATGTCGGCGATGGTGTCACCGGCTTTGTCCTGCGCCTCGCGGGTGCTGGCCCCGAGGTGGGGGGTCACCACCACGCGATCCAACTCGAACAACGGCGATTCGGTTGTCGGTTCCTTGGCGAACACGTCGATAGCCGCGCCGGCGATGATGCCGTCGCGCACGCACTCGGCCAGCGCCTCCTCGTCGACGATGCCGCCGCGGGCGACGTTGATCACCCGCAGCGAAGGCTTGGCCTTCATCAGTAGGTCGCGGTTGATCAGCCCGGTCGTCTCCTTGGTCTTGGGCAGGTGCACGGTGAGGAAGTCGGCCTCGGTGATCGCCTGGTCGAGGGGCACCAGATCGACCCCCATCTGCCGCGCCCGCTCGGCCGACACGTAGGGGTCGTAGGCGATGAGGCGCATCCCGAAAGCCTTGGCCCGATCGGCCACCAGCTTGCCGATGCGCCCGAGGCCGATCACGCCCAGCGTCTTGTCGACCAACTCGACGCCCTCCCACTTGCTGCGCTCCCACCGCCCGGCAACCAGCGCAGCGTGGGCCTGGGGCACGTTGCGTGCCTGCGCCAGCAGCAGGGCCATCGTGTGCTCGGCGGCAGAGACGATGTTGCTCTGCGGCGCGTTCACCACCATCACCCCGCGGCGCGTGGCCTCCGAGACGTCAACATTGTCGAGCCCGATACCAGCGCGCCCGACCACCATCAGCTCGCTGCCGGCTGCCAACACCTCGGCGGTCACCTGCGTCGCCGAGCGGACGATCAGCGCATGGGCACCCCGCACCGCCTCCAGCAGCCGTGCCTGGTCGAGTTCGACCGCCACCTCGTGGCCGGCCGCGCGCAGCCGCTGCAGCCCACCCTCGGCGATCTCCTCGGTGACCAGGATGCGTGCCATCCACCCATCGTTACCTGCCGCGTTCGACGATGCGAACTTGCTGAACGTTCTGTTCAACCCGTTGGGCAGACGTCACACTGCGGGTGTCGCCTTTCGTACACTCCGAGGGTGGTCACGCGTCGGGACGACATCGAGCGGTGGTTCATCCGCAAGGGGCTGCCGCACTTCATCGAGCCGTACAGCGCCGGACCGGCGGTGTGGAACAGGGCGGCACCGGTGCTCGCCGCCGCGTACGTGCTCGGCGGCCTCAACGGGCTCGACCTGCGCCGCTGGTCGGTCGGTCGCAATCTGGCCGTGGCCGCGCTGGTGCTGGTGGTGCTGCTCGCGACGTGGATGGCTGCCAACCTGTTCCGCCGCCGCCCGGCACTGAGCCGCCCCCACGACCTGGGGCTGCCCGAGTTGGTGGCGTTCATCGTCGGGCCGACAATCCCCTCGCTGTTGTTCAGCCAGTGGGGCGATGCCTTCCAGGCGGCGATAGAGGGCGTCGCCGTGCTGCTGGTGATCTACGTCGTCACCAGCTACGGCATGATCCCGCTGGTCGGCTGGGCAGTGTCGCAGACCTTCCACCGCATCGGCTCTGTAGGGCGGATGCTCACCCGCGCCCTGCCGCTGCTGTTGCTGTTCACCGTGTTCTTGTTCGTCAACGCCGAGGTGTGGCAGGTGGCCGGCACGCTGTCAGGGCCCGCCTACGTGCTCACCCTCTCGCTGTTCTTCACCATGGGTAGCCTGTTCGTGCTCTCGCGTGTGCCGTCGATGACCCACTCGGTGAGCCAGTTCGACGACTGGGACGAGGTCGCCGAGCTCGTCGTCGACACACCGGCCGCCGATCTCGCCCACCACCTACCCACCAGCGGCGACCCGATGGAGAAGCCGCTGTCGCGTCGACAACGGGTGAACATCGGGCTGGTGAGCGTGTTCAGCCAGGCGATCCTGATCACCATCGTCGCCGTCTCGCTCGGCGGCTTCCTGTCGGTCTTCGGCCTGCTGACGATGACCGAGGGGCACACCGCGGCCTGGACCGGCCTCGACCAGGTGCACGTGCTGTGGCGCCTGCACCTCGACGGCCGAGAGTTGATCGTGAGCGAGCAGTTGCTCCGCGTGGCCGGATTCCTCGGGGCGTTCACCGGGATGTACTTCACGGTGGTGCTCGGCACCGACTCGACCTACCGCGAGGAGTTCGCCGAGGACGCCGCGCCGCAGATCCGCCAGGCACTGGCCGTGCGCCTGGTGCGCAACCACGCGCTGGCCTCCGGAGGTGGTTCGGGTGATTCGGGCAGTCCGGACAGTCCGGACGGTTCCGGCAACGCCTCGCGGCAGTAATCTGGCAGCCATGCCGTACGAGTTCTTGTCACCGGAGTGGATCGACGCCGCCCGCACCGTGCGCGAGAAGTACGCCGATCTGGCCGCCGCTGTCACCACCGTCATCCGCCTCAACGGGGTGGTGACCGACACCCCCTTCGGCGACCAGCCGCTCGAGGTGCAGCTCGACACGTCGTCGGGCGTCGTGCACATGGAACTGGGGCTGCTCGACAACCCCGACCTCACCGTCACCACCGACTACCACACGGCGCGCAAGATCTTCGTCGAGCAGGATCAGGCCGGCGCGATGCAGGCTTTCCTCGGCGGCAGGGTGAGGGTGCAGGGCGACATGATGAAGCTGATGGAGCTGCAGACGCGGATGCCAGACGACGAGATCGCGGCCCGAATCGCGGCCGAGATCAACGACCTCACCGCCTGAACGCCTCGCCACCTCGACGACGTCGTTGCCTCGATCGTGGGCGTCAGCCTCGCTCGATCTGGTCGCGCAGCGACTCGAGGTAAGGCAGGTCGCGCTGATCCTTGAGGCGATTGGCGGCGCGCTTCGAGTCGATCACATCGTCGAGACTCGCCACGAAGACGGAAAGGCCGTCGCCGATCTCCTCCTCCGTCGCGGCGCGGCGCCAGCCGTCGAAGCCTCCAGCACTTCCAGCTGGGGTGAAGATCAGATCGATGTCACCGAAGTCGGTGACGAGATTCAGCATCAACGGCATCTGCGCCAGGAACGCGCCGTCCAGCGGAGCGGGCACCGGCTCGCCATCGGTGCGGATCTGTGCGCCCATCCGCCGCAACGCCCGACTCAATCGCTCCAGGTTGTCGGTCGCCCTCGAAGGAACGACATCTATGTCGCGGGTTGGTAGGGACGACCCACGGATCACAGCCGCAAGACCACCCACCACCACATACTCGACACCCTCGTCGTTCAGGATCCGACAGACCCGAACGGGATCGAACATCAGCCGACCTTGGCTTGGCGGACCAGTGTGGCGTGCTCCTGCATCTGCACAATGCGATTGGCAGCGTCGACCATGGCGCTGACGCGATCCTTCACGGGCAGGGCGAGCTGCGCGCGGATCTGGCCGATGTCGACACCACGCCAGTCTTCGAGCGATGACCCAACCTGCACACCGGAAGTGTACGTCGCTTCCTCTGGCACTAGCTCCCGGCCCGACGCCTTGCTGCCTGGTCCGGGCTGCCTGGTCTGGGCTGCTGCGTCTGGGAAGGCCTGGTCTCGGCTTCCGGGGCCAAACCCTTCCAGAAGTGCGCTCGGGAAGGAACCTTCCCAGAAGCCGGGTCAGGCGCGCTTGAGCTCTACGACCAGGCCCTCGCTGGCCTCCACCAACTTGTGCGGTTCGATGCCGAACACGTCGTGCCAGGTGCCGGCCGCGGCCCACACCTCGTCGTACTGCAACAGGTCGGGGTCGACGAACACCGGCAGGTGGGTGGCGTGGCCAAATGGAGGCACACCGCCGATCGGGAAGCCGGTAGCGGCACGCACGGTGTCGGCGTCTACCCGCTCGCACTTGGCCCCGCCGGCAGCGGCGGCCAGCTTGTGTTCGTCGAGTTGGTTGGCGCCGCTCACGTAGGCCAGCACCACCTGGCCGTCGACCCCGAACACCAGGCTCTTCACGATCTGGCCGACATCGACGCCTATCGCCCGGGCGGCGTCGGCGGCCGTCTTGGTGCCGTCGGGGAACCGGCGGGGCTCGATCCGCAGGCCACGGGCGGCAGCCGCCTCGACCACGCGCAAGACATTGGGATGGCGGTCTTCGGCGGCGGAGGTCATCGCTCGCCGAGGCTAGCCAGCCGGCGAGCGGCTGTCCCTGCCCGGCCCGCCCGGGGAACAATGCGTTGTCGCACGGTGTTGACCCCTCTAACATGCCCCTCGAAGGGGAGTATCCCGTCACATCGTCGTCGTCACCACGGTTGCGCCTCGCAGCCCGGCGCCGTTGAGCCCGCCCGGGGCTGGGAGAGACCTTCGGCCCAACTAGACAAGTTGACCGAAGGAACAGATGACCACCACCGTGCAACCCGCACCGCCCGCCGGACTGGACGACAGCGAGGCCGAGCAGCGCCTTGCCGCCCACGGGCGTAACGAGTTGATGGCCGCACCACGCGTGCCCGCCTGGCGGCGGTTCCTTGCGCAGTTCCGCGACCTGTTGATCCTCATCCTGATCGGCGCGGCGGTGCTCGCTTACGTGGTGTCGGGCGAGCTGAAGACACCGCTGGTGGTACTGGTGGTAGTGCTGCTCAACGCGGTGATCGGCTTCGTCCAAGAGAATCGCGCCGAGGCCTCGCTCGATGCCCTGCGCACGATGCTCGTCACCCACGCCCGCGTGCGCCGCAGCGGCCGCCTGCTGTCGATCGACTCGCGCGACGTCGTGCCCGGCGACATCGTGGTGGTGGAGGCCGGAGACCGGATCCCCGCCGACGGTCGACTGCTCACCGCCGTCAATCTGGAGGTCGACGAATCGGCCCTCACCGGCGAGAGCCACCCGGTGGCCAAGCAGGTCGGCCGCGGGCAGGGGCCGCACCTCGCCGACGTGCCGCTGGCCGAGCGGACATGGATGGTGCACATGAACTCGGCCGTCACCCGCGGCCGCGCCGAGATCGAGGTGACGGCCACTGGGATGGGCACCGAGATCGGCCGCATCGCCGACCTGCTGCGGCGCACCGACAGCGAGCGCACTCCGCTGCAGAAGCAACTCGACCACTTGGCCCACAGCCTGGCCAAGCTGGCCGGGGCGATCGTTGCCGCCGTGTTCGTCATCGGACTGGTGCGCGGCCAGGAGCTCTCGCAGCTGATGATGACCGCCGTGGCATTGGCGGTGGCCGCGATCCCCGAGGGCTTGCCGGCCGTCACGGTGGTGACGCTGGCCATCGGCGTATCGAAGATGGCGCGGCGCAACGCGATCGTCAAGCGGCTGGCCTCGGTGGAAACGCTCGGCTGTACGACGGTGATCTGTAGCGACAAGACAGGCACGCTGACGATGAACGAGATGCGCGCCATCGAGTTCGTCGCCGCCCATCCCGATGTACGCAGCGCTGCCTTCGCGGCGATGGTGTTGTGCAACGACAGTGCGATCCGTCGCGACAGCGAGGGCGATTGGGAGAGGGTTGGCGACCCGACGGAGACGGCCCTGTTGGTGCTCGCCGCCGAGACACAGCACGACATCGAAGCCATCCGCGTCACCCATCCCCGGATCGGGGAGGTGCCCTTCGACTCGGCCAACAAGTACATGGCCACGGTGCATCAATTCGTCGACGCGAGCGGACACACGGTGGTGCGACTGCTGGTCAAGGGCGCCCCCGACGTGCTGTTCGCGCGGGCCCGCGATGTCGGCCGCCTGCAGGCCGATCACGACCGCCTCGCCGCCGATGGCCTGCGGGTGATCGCCCTCGCCCAGCGGCAGTTGTCGCTGGAGGCTTGGGACGAGTTCGCCACCGCCGGCGCCGACCCCGACGATCTGGTCGGCGAACTCACCATGCTCGGCATCGTCGGAATCGTCGACCCGCCACGGCCTGAGGCACGCGATGCCATCGCCGTGGCACATCGCGCCGGTATCGACGTGAAGATGATCACCGGCGACCATGCGGTGACGGCGACCGCTATCGGACGACAGCTGGGTCTCACCGGTGAAGTGATCACCGGGGCCGAATTGCAGGCACTCGACGACGACGAACTCGACGGGCGCATCGAGCAGACCTCGGTCTTCGCGCGCGTGTCGCCCGAGCACAAGTTGCGCCTGGTGGCCGCGCTGCAGCGGCGGGGTCACGTGGTGGCGATGACCGGCGACGGGGTGAACGACGCGCCGGCGCTGAAGAAGGCCGACCTCGGCGTGGCGATGGGAATCACCGGCACAGAGGTGAGCAAGGAAGCGGCGACGATGGTGCTCACCGACGACAACTTCGCCACCATCGTCGGCGCGGTCGAGCGCGGCCGCACCATCTACGCCAACATCGTCAAGTTCGTGCGCTTCCAGCTCAGCACCACGCTGGGTTTCGCTCTCTTGTTCCTGCTCGCAGCGACGTTCGACATCGCCGGCGGACACCCCTTCGGCGCGATCGCCATCCTGTGGGTGAACATGATCATGGACGGCCCACCGGCGATGGCGCTCGGTGTCGACCGCACCGACGGCGATGCGATGCAGCACCCACCACGGCCAGGGAACGAGCCGATCCTCACCCGCTCGCGCTGGGCGGCGATAGTGGTGTCGGCGTCGGTGATGGCCCTCGGCACGCTGGCCGTGCTGCAGTGGGCGCCGGAAGCCGGACTTGGCGCCGACGTACCGAGCGTGGCCGGAACGATGGCCTTCCACACCTTCGTGCTGTTCCAGTTCTTCAACATCCTCAACTCGCGCCACGACACGCGCACCGCCTTCCACCGCGACACCCTGGCCAATCGCTGGCTGTGGATCGCCCTCGCCGGCGTCGCGTTGTTGCAGGTGGCGGTATCGCACCTGGGGGTGATGCGCCGGCTGTTCGACACCGTGCCGATCTCGGCCACGCAGTGGTTGGTGTGTGTCGCCATCGCCTCGTCGGTGTTGTGGGTTGAAGAGATTCGCAAGTTGATTGCCCGTATTGTCGATTCCAAGAAGGGAAACTGATGTTCAAGAACACGATGAAGACCACCGTGCTGCTCGCCGGTCTCGGCGGCCTGATCGTCGCTGTCGCCGGCCTGATCGGCGGCGGCAGCAGCATGTCGTTCACGATCGGCGTCGCCATCGCTCTGGTGATGGTGGGCGGCTCGTACTGGTTCAGCGACAAGCTCGCGCTGGCGTCCGCTCGGGCGCGGGTGATCGAGCGAGCCGACGCGCCGGAGTTCTACGACATGGTCGCCTCACTGGCCCAGCGGGCCGAGCTGCCGATGCCGCGAGTGGCCATATCGCCCAGTGAGCAGCCCAACGCGTTCGCCACCGGCCGTGGGCCGAAGAAGGCGGTGGTGTGTGCCACCACCGGGCTGTTGCAATCGATGCCCCGCGAGGAGATCGAGGGTGTGATGGCTCACGAGCTGATGCATGTGAAGCACCGCGACATCCTCATCGGTTCGGTGGCCGCGGCGATCGCGACGGCGATCAGCTACATCGCGCAGATGGCGATGTTTGCATCGATGTTCGGCGGACGCAGCGACGACGACGAGGACGGCGGCAACGTGATCGGCATGTTGTTGATGGCGCTGTTGGCCCCGATCGCTGCCTCGCTGATCCAGATGGCGATCTCACGCAGCCGCGAGTTCGAGGCCGACCGCGGCGCGGCCGAGCTGCTCGGCAGCGGGCACAGCCTGGCCAATGCGCTCGAGCGCATCGAAACGCTGGCCGCCCGCCGCCCGATGATGGTGGCGCCGGCACAGGCGCAGGCCTACATCCACAACCCGCTCAGCGAACTGCGCAAGGGCCGCACGGCGGGCATGGCGCGCATGTTCAGCACCCACCCGGCGACCGA
>CAUJEE010000106.1 GCA_963169215.1 Actinomycetota bacterium | reverse complement strand
ATAAGAGTAATCATAGATTGTTCTGGGATGAAACCCCGAATCCGCAGCCGGGACCAGGTCGTCGGACGCCTGAGAGCCACTCACGGTTCGACCACACCTGGTTGAGCACATCTTCTCGCACGCCGACCGGAGCCCGACTGCGTTTCGCCGCGGAAACGCCCCGCGCGCGGCGGGACGGCTCAGTGGCCGAGGACGGCGACGATGAAGTCGGACTCGGGCGTCAGTGGGTGCAGATGCCAACTGGAGAACTGCGCGTGCGTGCGCAGCCCGGCCGCTGCCACGTCGGCGTGGAAGTCGGCGAACTCGTAGCCGCGACCGGCGCCGAACCCGACCGCCATCCGCCCCTCTGCGGCCAGGTGCGACGCGAGCCGTTCGAGCACCGCCCCGCGGGTGGCAGGATCGACGAAGGTCATCACGTTGCCGGCACAGACGATGACGTCGAACTGCTCGCTGATGCCTACGTCGGCCAGGTCGAGCGTCGAGAGGTCGGCCGTCATCCAGTGCGGGCCGGGGTGGTCGTCGTGGGCCGCGTCGATCAACTCGGGGTCGATGTCGACACCCACCACGTGGTGCCCGAGGCGGGCCAGCGTTCCGCCCACCCGACCGGGGCCACACCCGGCGTCGTGGATTCTTGCTCCACGCGGGACCATCGCGTCGATGAACCGCGCCTCGCCGTCGAGGTCGGCACCCTCGGCGGCCATCGTGCGGAAACGCTCGATGTACCACGCCGAGTGCCCGGGGTTGTCCTTGATCATCTGCAGCCATCGATTGCCGGTCACGGCGATGACGGTAGCGCGGGCCCACCCACAACGGCCGGGTGGGTTCGGTGACTACGCTGCCCTTCGTCATGGCCGCCGTCCCCACACAGCCTCCCGGCAGCCGACCGGGAGTGGTCGGCCGCTTGCGCTCGCGCCAGTCGGGCCTGCCCTCAGGGTTGCTCGGACGGGTCTTCGGGCGGGCGATGGTGCGCGACACCGCCGACGCCAACGATCACGCGGTGGCACGGCTCGACCTACAACAGCCGAGCATCGTGCTCGAAGTTGGTTTCGGTCAGGGGCGCACGGTGGCGGTCATGCTCGACCGCGGTCACCGCGTGCTCGGGGTCGATGCCTCGGCGACGATGGTGAGCCAGGCCACCGCCCGCAACCGCGGCGCCTGCCGTGACGGGCGAGCGCGCCTTGTGCACGGCGACGGCGTCACCGTCCCGTTCGACGACGACAGCGCCGACGCAGCGTTCACCGTGCACACCGTGTACTTCATGCCCGACATGCAAGCCACGTTCGGTGAGATCGCTCGCGTCCTTCGACCGGGCGCGGCTCTTGTGGTGGCCTGTCGCACCAGCGACACACCGCTTCCGGCATGGATGGACCCCAGTGTGTACCGCATCCCAACCGCGGCTCACCTCACCGACACCCTGCTGGCGGCCGGGTTCGCCGACGTCGGCCACGACAAGATCGACGCCGGCAGCCACGACCTGTACCTCTTCATCGCCCGCACCACCGGTGACGAGCCTTCCTGACCCAGCCGCCCGGGCAGCGGCCCTATCGCCGGGGCAGCGCCGAGCTGAACCACGTTGAACCGAGTGGTCAGTCGCTCGCTTCGATCGCGGCCAGCGACACGTTGACGTTGGCAGGCATCGGTGGCAGGCGCAGGGCGAACAGCCAGGTGAGCACCACGAACGCGGCAGAGCCCCACAGCGCCGCGGCCAGGTCGCCCCACAGGTAGAGCACGCCCGACAGCATCGTGCCCACCAGCCGCCCGGCGGCATTGGCCGAGTAGTAGAAGCCGACGTCGAGCGCCACCTCGTCGTCGTCGGAGAAGGCCAGCACGAGGAACGAGTGCAGCGACGAGTTCATCGCGAACACCACACCGAACACGATCAACCCGCCGACGATCGCCACCGTCACCGCCACGTCGAGCGCCACCAGCACCGCGATCGTGGCCGACACCGCCGCCAGTATCAACGCCCAGTGCTGGGTGGCGCGCACCTCGTCGACCTCACGCCCGCCGCGCGACAACAGGCGCGGCGCGAACGACTGGACGATGCCGTAGCCGATCACCCACACCGCGAGGAACCCGCCGACACCCTTGTCCGACCAGCCCAGCTCGTCGGCGAGGAACACCGGCAGCGCCACCACGAACCAGATGTCACGCGACCCGAACAGGAAGAACCGCGCCGCGGACAGTCTGTTGATCGCATGCGATTTCGACAGGATGCTGCGCAGCGGCGGCTTCTTCTTCGACTTGCCGATGTCCTCGTTGAGGAAGACGAGCAGCGCCACGACCGTCACCGCCAATGCCCCGGCCATCACCCACAACGCGCCGTCGTACCCGAGCGCGGAGAGCAGTGCGGCTCCGGCGAAGAAGCCCACGCCCTTGAGCGCGTTCTTCGAGCCGGTGAGAACCGCCACCAGCTTGAACAACGAGCCGTCGCCGGCCACGGTCTTGACCGCGCTCTTCGAGCTCATCTTGGTGAGATCCTTGGCGACGCCGGCCAATGCCTGCATCGCCATCACGAAGGTGACCGACACCCACCGCGCCCACGACGGCGACTCGGCGGTGAGTGCCGCGAGAGCGACGATCTGCAGCCCGAGGCCTGCCACCAACGTGCGGTTGAGTCCACGGCGGGCGCCTACCCAGCCGCCGAGCAGGTTGGTGACGATGCCCATGAACTCGTAAGCGAGGAACAAGAAGGCGATCGCCACCGGCGAGTAGCCCAGTTCGTTGAAATGCAACAACACCAGCATTCGCAGCGCGCCGTCGGTGACCGTGAACACCCAGTAGCCGGCGGTCACCAGCGCGTAGTTGCGCAGCTTCACGAGTGCGCCTCCGGCGATGCCGCCACCTTCGCCGCCAGTTCGGCCATGCGGTGCACGTAGCCGTACTCGTTGTCGTACCACACCAGCACCTTCACCATCCGCCCGTCGATCACCATCGTCGACGGCCCGTCGACGATGCCCGAGCGAGTGTCGTCGGTGTAGTCGGCCGACACAAGCGGCCGCGTCTCGAAGCCGAGGATCCCCGTCAGCGGCCCCGCGGCGGCTGCCTGCAACAGTTCGTTCACTTCTTCCACCGTCACGTCACGGGCCATGGTGAACACACAGTCGGTGAGCGAGGCGTTGAGCAGCGGCACGCGCACCGCGATGCCGTTGAGCTTGCCCGCCAGCTCGGGGTAGATGAGGGTGATCGCCGTTGCCGAACCGGTCGATGTCGGCACCAGCGAGTTGAGCGCCGAGCGGGCGCGGCGCAGGTCTTTGTGCGGCGCGTCGACGATCACCTGCGTGTTGGTCACGTCGTGCACGGTGGTGATCGCACCACGTTCGATGCCGACCGCCTCGTGCAGCACCTTCACCACCGGCGCCAGGCAGTTGGTCGTGCACGATGCAGCGGTCACGATGCGATGCACGGCAGGGTCGTAGAGGTGATCGTTGCAGCCGATCACCACGTTGAGCACGCCCTCGCTCTTCACCGGGCAGGCCACCACGACTCGGCGCGCGCCGCGAACGAAGTGCGGCTCGATGGTCGGCGCGGTCTTGAACCTGCCGGTCGCCTCCAGCACCACCTCCACCCCGTGGCCGGCCCAGTCGATGTCGTCGGGCCGCGAGTGCTCGGAGAACGTCACCTGCCGATCATCGATCACCAGCGCGTCGCCGGCGACCTG
>CAUJEE010000105.1 GCA_963169215.1 Actinomycetota bacterium | reverse complement strand
GCGTGCCCGCAGGTCGCCGTCGGGGCGGTCGGTGCGCACTCCCTCCACCGCCCCCGACGGTCCACGCAGCAATCCGGTGACGGTCGTCGATGTGATCAGTTGTGCCCCGGCAGCCACGGCGTGGCCGGCCAGCCAGTGATCGAAGTCGGGCCGGTAGGCGGTGGCCCCGTTGTACGGCGGGCGACCCCACGCCTCGGTGCGAAAGTCGACGGTGAGCGCCTGTGAGTCGGTGAGCAGCATCGTGCTGCGACGGGTCACCCAACGTTGCACCGGCGCCTCGTTCCACCATTCAGGAATGAGCTGATCCAGTATGCGCGGGTACACCACGCCGCCGTACATGTTCTTGCTCCCGGGGAACGGGCCGCGCTCGATCAGCACGACCGACAGCCCGGCGCGGGCCGCCACCAGCGCCGCGCACGCGCCGGCAGGTCCGGCACCCACCACCACCACGTCGGCATCGGGCGCGTTCAACTGGCCGCGACCTCGCGTGTGACGAGCAATTGCTCGAGGGCGTCGAGGGTGGCGTTGGCGTCGGAGGTGATCGCGATGTCGGCCAACTGCATCATCGGGCAGTGACCGTCGGTGTTCACGCTGATCACGTGTCGCGGGTCGCCGAGTCCCGACACGTGTTGCACCGCGCCGCTGATCGCGAACGCCAGGTACAGGTCGGGATCGACCACCACGCCGGTGGTGCCGATCTGACGCTCGTGCGGCGTCCAGCCGCGGTCGGTCACCACCCTGGTGGCGCCCACCGACGCGCCGATCATCGCCGCGATGCGACCGAGTTGATCCATCCGCCGGCGGTCGTCGAGGCCCGCGCCGCCGGCGAGGATGCGCTCCGCTTCGGCGAGGTCGATCGTGGCCGGGTCGGCGGGAAGCACCTCCACGACGGCGACGTCGGGCGCGGCGTCTGGGGCCACGTCGGGCGCGGGGCCGCCCGAGCTTGCGGCGATAGAGATGGAGAGCGGCTCGAGGATCGGCGGCGATGCGTCGTGCGTGGGAACGACGCCGCGCACACCCGGCACGAGCGTGGCCACGAAGGCCTCTCCCGGCGCCACCGTGTGCAGCTCACTTCCGCCCAGCCGGGCCAGGTCGACCCGCCCGGGGGTGACCGCCACCGCCCCCGCCCACAAGGGGCGAGCCAGCAAGTGGGCCAGGCGCGGGGCGAGGTCGCGGCCGTCGGGTGAGGCGGGCAGCACGGTCCGCGCCGCGGCGCTTCCCAGCGACGCGAGAGCGGTGGCCAGACCAGCGGCCCACGCCGCCGGACGGAACGGGCCATCGACCTCGGCAACCCGCAGGTGCGTGGCCACCCCCGCCAGCTCGGCGGCAGCCGCCGGCGTGCCCGAGCCGATCAGCAGGGCCAGCCCGGCGCACTCGGCGACGGTTTCGGCCGCACCGGCGGGCAGTTGCCCGTCTCGCACGACGACGACAGCGATCATCGGCAGAGATTACGCCGCGGGTGTGGCTCGCCCGCCACCATCGACAAGCGCCCACCGCTTGTCGCGCCGCGGTCAGGACACGTCGGTGGCGGCGCCGGTGAACTGCGCGTTGTACAGGCGGGCGTAGGCGCCGTCGCGCGCCAGCAGTGTTTCGTGGTTGCCCTGCTCGACGATCTGGCCGTGCTCCATGACCAGGATCGTGTCGGCGTCGCGGATGGTGGAGAGGCGGTGGGCGATGATGAAGCTGGTGCGCCCGCCGCGAAGCTTGGCCATCGCCCGCTGGATGAGCACCTCGGTGCGCGTGTCGACCGAACTGGTCGCCTCGTCGAGGATCAGTATCGCCGGGTCGGCGATGAAGGCGCGGGCGATGGTGAGCAGCTGCTTCTCGCCGGCGCTCACCGTCGTGCTCTCCTCGTCGAGCACTGTGTCGTAACCGCTCGACAGCGAGTGCACGAAGCGATCGACGTAACAGGCCTTGGCCGCGGCGAGAATCTGCTCGTCGGTCGCGTCGGGATTGCCGTAGGCGATGTTCTCGCGGATGGTGCCGCCGAACAACCAGGTGTCCTGTAGCACCATCCCGATCTGGCTGCGCAGTTCGCCGCGGGTCATGGTGGCAATGTTGCGGCCGTCGAGGGTGATCTGCCCACCGTCGAGTTCGTAGAAGCGCATGATCAGGTTCACCAGCGTGGTCTTGCCCGCGCCGGTGGGCCCGACGATGGCCACGGCATGGCCCGGCTCGGCCACCAGGTCGAGGTGCTCGATCAGCGGCCGGTCGGGGTCGTAGCTGAACGAGACGTCGTGGAACTCGACGCGGCCGACGGCAGGGGTGCTCCTGCGCTCGTCCGCCTCGGCCGACTCCTCCGGAGCGTCGAGCAGGTCGAACACCCGCTCGGCCGAGGCAAGGCCCGACTGCAGGGTGTTCACCGTCGACGCAATCATCGCCAGTGGCTGCGAGAACGCCCGCGTGTACTGGATGAAGGCCTGCACGTCGCCGAGACCCATCGAGCCGTTGGCCACCCTGATTCCGCCGAGCACCGCGATCGCGACGTAGTTGAGGTTGCCGACGAGGATGGTGATCGGCTGCACCACACCGGTGAGGAACTGGGCCCCGAACGAGGCCCGATACATCTTGTTGTTGGTGACGTCGAACTGCGCCTGCGCCTCGGTGTCGCGACCGAACGACTTGACGATCGCGTGGCCGGTGAAGGTCTCCTCCACCTGCGAGTTGAGATCGCCGGTGTGCTTCCACTGTGCGAGGAATCGTCCCTTCGAGTGCTTGGTCACCTGCTTCATCGCCAGCATCGTCAGCGGCACCGAGACGATCGCCACCAGCGCCAACTGCCACGAGATCCACATCATCATCGCCACCGTGCCCACCACCGTGAGTAGGCCCTGCACCAGTTGCGACAGCGACTGTTGCATGCTCTGCGCGATGTTGTCGATGTCGTTGGTGACCCGGCTGAGCACATCGCCGCGGGGCCGCTGGTCGAGGTAGGCGAGCGGCACGCGGTGCAGCTTGTCCTCCACCCGGTTGCGCAGGCGACGCATCGTGCGTTGCACGACCCCGGCGAGGATGAACCCCTGCGCCCAGGCCAGCACTCCGCCGCCGAAATACAGCGCCGCGGCCAGGAGCAGCGTGCGATGCAGCGCGGCGAAGTCGATGCGGCCTTCGCGGAACAGCCCGTCGAAGATCAGGTTGGTGGCGTGCCCGAGCACTTTCGGCCCGAACACCACCAGCGACACGCTGACGGTCGTGAGCACAAGCACCGCCAGCGCGATGTGGCGCTCGCCCTCGGCTTCGGCGAGCAGCCGCCGACTGGCTCCACGGGCGTCGCGCGACCTCTCCAGCGGTATCCCGACCGTGCCCCAGTGACGCTGCATGCCGCGGTTCGGGTCGGTGGGAGCCTTCACCTCCGCGGGCTGCTCATCTCGACTCATGTCCGCGCCGTTCTGTGTTGCCGGCGCGGACTCATGTCCGCGCTGTGTTGCCGGCGCGGACTCATGTCCGCGCCTCGGCATCGGTGAGTTGGGAGTGGACGATCTCGGCGTAGGTGGAGCAACTGTCGAGCAGTTGCGCGTGCGTGCCCAGCCCGACCGGTTCGCCGTCCTCCAGCACCAAGATCTGGTCGGCGTTGCGGATGCTGGTGACCCGCTGGGCGACGATCAGCACGGCCGCCTCGCGGGTGTGAGGCGCGAGCGCGGCGCGCAAGCGCGCGTCGGTCGCCATGTCGAGCGCGGAGAGCGAGTCGTCGAGCAGGTACAGATCGGGCTTGCGCACCAGCGCGCGGGCGATCGCCAGTCGCTGGCGCTGGCCGCCCGACACGTTCGAGCCACCTTGCGCGATCTGCGCGTCGAGCCCGCCCGGCATGGCGCGCACGAATCCCGCCCCCTGGGCGATGGTGAGTGCCTCCCACAGTTCGTCCTCGGTGGCATCGGGCTTGCCGTAGCGCAGGTTGCTGGCCACCGTGCCGCTGAACAGGTATGGACGTTGGGGAACCAAGCCGATCCGTTGCCACAGCACCTCCGCGGCCAGGTCGCGCACGTCGACGCCGTTCACCAGCACCTCGCCCTCGGTGGCGTCGATCAGTCGCGCGGCAAGATTGAGCAGCGTGGTCTTGCCCGAGCCGGTGCTGCCGATGATCGCCGTGGTCTGTCCGGCCGTGCAGCGCAGCGACACACCCGACAGCACAGCGTGCTCCGCGCCCGGATAGCGGAAGCCGGCCGAGCGGAACTCGATGCCCACCGGGCCAGGGGGGTCGGTTATCGGCTGTTCGCCGGCGCGCACGCTGGGCACAGCGTCGAGCACCTCGAGAATGCGTTCGCTGGCCACCATCGCCCGTGGTGCGAGCGCGGCGATGAAGCTGGCCATCACCACTGCGAACAGGATCTGGATGAGGTAGGTGAGAAAGGCGATCAGCGAACCGATCTGCAGGTCGCCGGTGGCGATGCGGTCGGCCGCGAGCCAGATCACGGCGACGCTCGACAGGTTGACGATCAGCCCGGCGACCGGGAAGGCAGCGCCGAACAGGCGGCCGCCGGTCAGGGCCGACCTGGTGAGTTCGTCGTTCTCCACCCGGAAGCGGTACTGCTCGAGCGGTTCACGCACGAAGGCGCGTACCACGCGGATGCCGGTGATCTGCTCACGGAGCA
Organism: Actinomycetota bacterium; assembly: GCA_963169215.1. Classification (GTDB taxonomy): domain Bacteria; phylum Actinomycetota; class Acidimicrobiia; order Acidimicrobiales; family Ilumatobacteraceae; genus UBA668. Next base: position 7,542 of record CAUJEE010000105.1, on the reverse strand, counting down.
CCTTGTTGATCGCGTCGATGCGGTCCTGCATCGAATGGAAAGCGGGCAGCATGCGCCAGATCAGCAGGCCGATACTCGACATGAGCAGTGGAATTGCGACGGCGACCACGACGGTGAGCTCGACGTCCTCGCGCAGCGCCATCACGATGCCGATGATTGCCGTGATAGGTGCGGCGAGCATCGTGGTGGTGGTCATCTGCAGCAGCATCTGCACCTGTGCCACGTCGTTGGTGACGCGGGTGATCAGGCTCGAAGGGCCGAACGTGTTCACCTCGCGCTGCGAGAAGCTGGTGACCTTGTGGAACAGCGCCGAGCGCACGTCGCGGCCGAACGCGTTTGCTATTCGTGATCCCACCAACACCGCGCCGACGGTGAACACCAGGGCCACCAGGCTGGTGACGAGCATCACGCCGCCGTGCCGCCAGATGTAGTCGGTGTCGCCATTGACCACGCCGTTGTCGATGATGTCGCGGTTCATCCCCGGCAGCAGCAGGTTGGCCGTGGCCTGCACGATCTGCAGCGTGAGCACCAACGCGATCAATGTTCGGTACGGGCGCAGGTGGGTGCGCAGCAGGCGGATCAACATGTGGACGCCATCATGCTCGCCGGTTGGTGAATGGGCCTAACCGTAAACGGCGACGGCTACTGTGCGGGCGGTGCGACGCGACCTGGTGGTCTCCCGACGTGGGTTGCTGGTGGGCGTGGCCGCGGCGGTGGCTGGTGGTGCCGCGGCGTGCAACGGCAACAAGCAGCGCGGGCCGACGGCCTCGCCGCCGCCCGCCAGCGACAGCACCGCGACAACTGCCCCACCTGTCGTGTCGCCCGGTTCTACGAGCGGCTCTCCCGTGCCCTCTACCGGGCCGCCCACCGGCGACTACTTCCCCCCGGCCACGGGCGGGTGGGAGACGGTGACCTCGCCCGAGGCTGGATTCACCGCCGACGGTCTTGCCGCAGTGGTCGACCTCGTCGGCGCGGCCAACAGCCAGTCGCTGGTGATCCTCCACGAGGGCCGCATCGTCACCGAGCAGTACTGGATGGGGGCCACCTCCGAAACAACCCGCGACCTCGCCTCGTGCCAGAAGAGCGTCATCTCCACGCTCGTCGGGCTGGCTCGCGATCGCGGTCTGCTGCAACTCGACGATCCGGTGTCGCAGTACCTCCCGGCAGGGTGGACGGCCGCCACCGCCGACAAGGAAGCAGCGATCACCATCCGCCAGCTGCTCACCATGTCGAGCGGTCTCGACGAGCGCACGCTGCGCGCCACTGCTGCCCCAGGCACGGTGTGGGAGTACAACACCGCGGCCTACCAGAAGCTGCGCCGTGTGCTGGAGGCGGCAGCCGACACCGACATCAACTCGCTGTGCAGCGAGTGGTTGTTCAACCCTTTGCAGATCGACCGCCCGACGGCGTGGGCCGAGCGTCCGGGTGGCGATCGCACCGCCGATGCGGTCGGCGACCGTCACTGGGGGCTGAATCTCGCCGCCAGAGACATGGCCCGCTTCGGTCTGTTCGCAATGCACAACGGGTCGTGGGACGGCGAGCAGATCACCGCCCCGGGGTGGTTCGCCGAGGCGTGGGCGTCGTCGCCGGTGAAGCGCGACTACGGCTACCTGTGGTGGTTGCTGGGGAAGGGTGCCTTCGGGCGGCGTGGCGCGCCGGCCGACCTGGTGGCCGCGTTGGGGGCGCAGGATCAGAAGATCTACGTACTCCCCAGTGCGGGGTTGGTGCTCGTCCGCCAGGGAGATGCCGCCGCCGAGGTGGCCGAAGCAGGCAGCGATTTCGACGCGCAGTTGATCGCCGCGCTCCTCGCCGCCCGCGCCTGACGGTTCACGGCGACCCTGCCAACGTGCGCCCGCGTTGCGTGAGCACTCGTCGCCGTGCCGCTCAGTCGCGGGTGGCCGTGATGCCCACGGCACCCTCCCAGAAGGTGCCGGCGAGAACTCCATCGCCGAGTTGCGCAGTCAGTGGAACCGCACTAGCGGTGTCGGCTTCCCACTCCGCGATCAGCTCACCTTCGACGCCTTCGCAGGTGGAGCCGACCGCGTTGACCAGCTCCTGTGAGACCCCCATCATCGGCACAGTGAATTCACCGGCGGTGACGGTCGCCGACCCCCGGTACATGCTGCGTACTGTCGTGACGCAGGTGGGGACATTGTCGGCAGAGCGCCGTGGCCAAGAGATCGTGAACCCGATCTGGATGTCGATAACCCCGTCGGTCACCGTCGCGTGCACGGCTGTCTCGACGAACTCGTAGCCGCCTGCCATCTCGAGCCACTGCGCGGTGCCGTTGTAGGTGCCGTCGAGGGCGGAGTCTCCCGGCTCGTTGGGGACGTCAGATCCCGTGGTGGTGGTGGTGCTTGTCGTGGCGGTAACGAAGAGCGGGGTCCCGGACGAGTTGCGACACTGCACGTCGGCAAAGCGTGTCTTCAGTTGGGGAGTGACGATTCCCTTGCCGTTGTCGATCACCGTGCAACCGTTGGACCCCTGGCGCGCCCACTGATCGAACAGCAACGCTTCCAGGATCTGGTCGGGCGAGTAGCCGGTGGCCGCCAAGGAGATGATGGCGATCACCGGCAGGCTGCGATCGCTCACCGACTTGAGTTCGCTGTAGGCATCCTGGCGGGCGATGTGAGCCCCGGCGTTCACCCAGATCTCACCCAGGGAAGCACCCAGGAATTGCACCTTTGTGTCGCCGAGGGTTTCGTCGGTGTCGGCTGGTGGTACCAGAGGGGCAATGCCAGCGCCTCGTGGTGGGCCACCCGACGTCTGCGACTCGTCGGCCGGCGCGATCAGCCCCCACGGTTCGTGTGCTGCGGGCACCTGGGGGATCGTTCCGTCGGCGCCTACTGCCCATGCGCTGTCGACGATCTGCCCAGCGGAATAGCCCTGGTCGAGTGAGATGGCGGTGACGAAGAAGGCAACGTCGTCGCCGAAGCGGTCCACGAGGGTGTCGGCGGCTTCGATGATGTCGTCTTGCGTGGGCCCGTCGTCGGGTGACGAATCGTCCTCGGCACCCCCGCACGCGGCAAGTGTCGCTGTCAGGGCGACTGCGATCGCAAGATTGCGCATCACGGAGAAAACGATAGCCCAGTCGGAATCGTCCTCGGGCTCTGCAGCGCGATGGTCGCAGACGGCTGACATGGGGCCGGGAGGCCTCGCCGCGCCGGTAGCCGCACCCGGGAACAGGCGAATGCGAACGTTGCGAGACAGCGATGACCACGACCACTAGCTAGCCTTGAGGTGTGATCGAAGCTGGAGTCGCGGGCGGCAGTGCCGCCCACCATGCCGACCAACGGCGCACCGTGGCTGCGCGTCTGGCGGCCGAAGCGGAGTGGCTCGAGTCGGTGGCGGCGGACGAGCGTGACACCGCCGCGCAGTTGCAACAGCTGAGCACCGCGCACTCGATCCTGCACGACCTGAAGCTGGAAGGGGTGCAGGGCAACATCGACCACTTGGTGATCGGCCCCGGCGGCGCGTTCGTGATCGTCACCCGCCGCTTTGCCGAACAGGTGTCGGTGCGCGGTGAGGCGTTGTTCGTCGGCGAGCGCTCGCTGCAGGCCGAACTCGAGGGAGTCACCACCGTTGCCGGCCGTCTCACCCAGCAGCTCGGTACCCCGGTGGTGCCGGTGATCGGGTTCCACGGTGGAGTGCTGCCGGCGGCTGCACCCCAACAAGTCGCCGGCGTCTACCTCGTCGCGGTCGAGAACCTGGCGCGTGTGCTCACCCGTGCGTCGCACACACTGTTGGCCCCGCACAAGGTGAGCGAAGCCGCCGAGCGTGTGCTGCCGTTGTTGTTCAACCCCGGCTCGGTGCCGCGCACCCAGGTCGAGCCGGCGGCCGTGGCTGCGACCACAACCGTCGCCCCGTGGATTCCCGATCCAGTGCGCCCCGGCGGTGAGCCGGTCGCGCGGAGCGAAGGGTTGCCATTGCTCGGCCAGGCCGTCGGCAGCTCACCCGCGCCGACGGCCGCTCCATCGGCCGCTCCATCGGCGGGTCCGGCGGCGGTGGAGCGTGTCCCGGCCGCATCACCGTTCAGCGCGCTCGGCGAGACGACAACGCCCGCAGCCGCGGCCTTCCCCGGTGCGGCCAACGTCGCGTCGGGCAGCAGTGCCGGGCAGCCGACTTCGCTCACCGAACTGTCGCAGATGGCCAACTCGCTCGCCGCGGCGAGGGCCACCGCGGTGGCCGAGGCCGAGATCTCCGCCGGAGTCGACAAGCGCGGCCGCCGCGACAAGCCCGCGCCGCAGGGCAAGCAGAGCAAACAGGGCAAGCAGAGCAAACAGGGCAAGTCGCCCAAGCCGGCCAAGCAGGCCAAGCGCGGTGGCGGGGCGAAGGGCAACGACCAGTCGCGCCGCCGGCTCGTGCTGTTGGTTGTTGCCTTGTGTGTTGTCGCAGTTGGTGGCGGTGCAGTCGTGGCGATCATGCAGAACCGCGCCAACGACGAGCCGTCGGTCGGCGGCGGCGGCGGCCCCACCTTCACCAGGCCGAGCAGCACCATCGCCATCACGTCCACCACCGCCACCGGGCCGATGGCCGACGGGGTGTCGGCCCCTGCGGTTGCGTTCACCGCGCAGTGCATAACCCCCGGGGCGGGGTGGGACTGGATCGCCGATTGGCCGGGCGACATCCCCAACCTGCAGTACTACGACGTCGAGGTGCAGAACCCCGACGGCAGCTGGTCGCTGCTCGCCCCGCTCACCTCCTCGGCAGTCACCGCCGTGTCGGTGGGCGGGCAGCCCCCGGGCACCACCGTCACGCTGCGCATCACGGCTGTCATGGTCGACGGCAGTCGCAGCGTCAATCAGGCCGTGGCGTTCACCAGCCCGGCCTCGCCCTGCTGACCCGTCCCGCACTGCTGACCGGCGCCCTACCCGGCGGGGCCGATCGGGGCGGTGCCGTTGGAATCGCCCGCCGATAGCATTGTCAGCCGTGCCACGGCCCCGCAGCCGTTGGCGCGCCCGATTGCAGCACGTCGCACGGAAGCAGAGACACGAACATGGCCAAGCGCGAATTCCCTCTTGAGCGCACCCGCAACATCGGCATCATGGCCCACATCGACGCGGGCAAGACCACCACGACCGAGCGCATCCTCTACTACACGGGCAAGAGCTACAAGATCGGCGAGGTGCACGACGGCGCGGCCACGATGGACCACATGGCCCAGGAGCAGGAGCGGGGTATCACCATCACCTCCGCGGCCACCACGTGCATCTGGAACAACCACCGCATCAACATCATCGACACCCCCGGTCACGTCGACTTCACAATCGAGGTCGAGCGTTCGCTACGCGTGCTCGACGGCGCGGTGACGGTGTTCGACTCGGTGGCCGGCGTCGAGCCACAGACCGAGACGGTGTGGCGTCAGGCCAACAAGTACAAAGTGCCGCGCATGTGCTTCGTCAACAAGATGGACCGCATCGGCGCCAACTTCTACCGCACCGTCGACATGGTGAAGACCCGCTTGCAGGCCACCCCGGCCGTGCTGCACCTGCCCGTCGGCGCTGGTGGTCCGGAGAGCAACAAGCCCTTCGCCGGGTTGATCGACCTGGTGAAGATGAAGGCCCTCATCTGGCGCGACGAGGAACTCGGCGCGAAGTGGGACGAGGTCGACATCCCCGCCGATCAGGTCGACGAGGCCAACACCTATCGCGAGCAGTTGCTGGAGACGATCGCCACCAGCGACGACGAGCTGATGGAGAAGTACCTCGCCGGTGAGTCGGTCACCGAGGCGGAGATCAAGAGGGCGATCCGCAAGGGCACGCTCGCTTTCGACTTCGTGCCCATCCTGTGCGGCTCGGCGTTCAAGAACAAGGGCGTGCAGCCGATGCTCGACGCGGTGGTCGATTTCCTGCCCAGCCCGCTCGACATTCCTCCGGCCCAAGGTGTGAAGCCACACCACGAGGACGAGATCCTCGAGCGCAAGGCCGACGAGAACGAGCCCTTCGCCGCGCTGGCGTTCAAGATCGTGGCCGACCCGTTCGGCAAGCTCACCTACTTCCGCGTGTACTCGGGCACGATCAACAAGGGCGACGAGGTGTACAACTCCACAAAGGAGCGCAAGGAGCGCCTCGGCCGCATCCTGCTGATGCACGCCAACCAGCGCGAAGACCTCGACGTGGCGATGGCCGGCGACATCGTGGCCGGCCTCGGTTTCAAGGACACCACCACCGGCGACACACTGTGCGACCGCTCGAACGCTGTCATCCTCGAGCGGATGGAGTTCCCCGAGCCGGTGATCCACGTGGCCATCGAGCCCAAGACCAAGGACGACCAGGACAAGCTCGGCAAGGCGTTGAAGTCGCTCTCCGACGAAGACCCCACGTTCCGCGTGCGCACCGACGAGGAGACCGGGCAGACGGTGATCTCCGGCATGGGCGAACTGCACCTCGAGATCCTCGTCGACCGTATGCAACGCGAGTTCGGCGTCGTCGCCACCGTCGGCAAGCCGCAGGTGGCCTACCGCGAGACGATCACCAAGACGGTCGAGTCGGTCGAGTACCGCCATGTGAAGCAGACCGGTGGTTCCGGCCAGTTCGCGGTGGTGAAGATCACCCTCGAACCCAACCCCGGCAAGGGCTACGAGTTCGTCGACAAGATCAGCGGTGGCCGCATCCCGCGCGAGTACATCCAGCCCACCAACCAGGGCATCCAGAGCGCGCTCGATTCGGGTGTGCTCGCCGGCTACCCGACGGTCGACGTCAAGGCGAGCCTGGTCGATGGTCAGTACCACGACGTCGACTCGTCGGAGATGGCATTCAAGGTGGCCGGGCAGATGGCCTTCAAGAAGGCCGCGGAGATGGCCAAGCCGGTGATCCTCGAGCCGATCATGTCGGTCGAGGTGGTCACCCCCGAGGACTACATGGGCGACGTGATGGGCGACCTCAGCAGCCGCCGCGGCCGTATCGAGGGCATGGAGGCACAGGGCAACGCGCAAGTGATCCGCGCCCAGGTGCCGCTGAGCGAGATGTTCGGTTACTCGACCGACCTCCGCAGCCGCACCCAGGGCCGCGCCACCTACACGATGCAGTTTGCGGTGTACCAGGAAGTGCCGAGCAACGTCTCGACCGAGATCATCAAGCGCGTCCGCGGCGAATAGCTCGGCTTCTGGGAAGCAATCTTCCCAACGAGGGTTCTGGTCAGGCCTGGTCCCGCACACCGGGACCAGGCCTTCCCGTTTCGTGACCTCGGATAGCTCCTATGGGACGCGGCGGTGGGCGGGTCGCGCCCGAGCGCAGGTTGCCGGCCGCTGGAACTGGCCGCCCGCTCGAACTGGCCGCCCCCTGGTGGAACGGCGCTCGCGGCCGCTAGGATCCCTTCGCCCTTTGACAACCTACTTATCCGGGAGAACACGGAGACAGCCATGAGCAAGGCGAAGTTCGAGCGTACGAAGCCGCATGTGACTATCGGGACGATGGGTCATATTGACCATGGGAAGACGACGTTGACGGCGGCGATTTCGAAGACGTTGGCGGATAAGGGGTTGGCGCAGTACACGCCGTTTGATCAGATTGACAAGGCGCCGGAGGAGAAGGCGCGTGGGAT
>CAUJEE010000104.1 GCA_963169215.1 Actinomycetota bacterium | reverse complement strand
TGGTCGGTAGCCGGGTGGCGGTGTGGGCACCATGCCCCGACCTGCGCGCCGTCGTCGTGCTCGACGAACACGACGAGTCGCTGCAAGAAGAGCGGGCCCCTACTTGGCACGCCCGCGACGTGGCGATCGAGCGCGCCCGACGCGCGAGCGCGCGGCTGGTGCTCGTGTCGCCATGCCCCACTGCCACCGCGGTGAAGTGGGCAGGCAGCAACGTGCAGTACGCATCGGCCTCGGATCGGGTGAACGGATGGCCGTTCGTCGACATCGTCGACCGCAGCGACGAAGAGCCGTGGAAGCGGTCACTGCTGTCGTCGGCGCTGATCGTGCAGTTGCGAGACAAGTCGCGTCGAGTGATATGCGTGCTCAACACCACCGGGCGCGCCAGGCTGGTGGCATGCCGATCGTGCAAGGCGCTGCAACGCTGCGCGGCGTGCGGCGCAGCGGTGGCCCAAAACGACGATGGTGCGTTCGCTTGCCGACGTTGTGGGGCTGAGCGCCCGGCGGTGTGCCAGAGCTGCGGTTCGAGCGCGATGGCGAACGTGAAACCCGGCGTCACCAGGTTGCGAGAGGAACTGGAAGCTGCCGCGAACCGACCGGTGGTGCAGGTCACCGGCGACAGCGGGGCCGCGTTCGCTGACGCCGACGTGTACGTGGGAACCGAGGCGGTGCTGCATCGCGTACGCAACGTCGATACCGTCGCCTTCCTCGACTTCGACGCCGAACTGCTCGCACCTCGCTATCGCGCGGCAGAGCAGGCCATGGCGTTGCTCGTGCGCGCCGGGCGGTTGGTGGGGCCGCGCGGCGGCGGGGGCAGAGTGTTGGTGCAGACCCACGTGCCGCACCACGAGTTGTTGCAGGCGGTGGCTCTCGCCGATCCAGCGCGCCTGGTCGACGGTGAACTCGCCCGTCGCCGGTTGTTCGGCCTGCCGCCGTTCGGTGCGCTGGCGGCGGTGGATGGCAGCGGTGCGGCCGAGTTCGCGGCAGCTACCGGCCTCGAGGTGGCTTCGTCACCGAAGGGTGTCTTGCTGCGCGCCCGGTCGTGGGACGAGCTGACAGCCGCGCTGGAGGCGGCGCCGCGCCCGAAGGGTTCGCGCCTGCGAGTCGAGGTCGACCCGCTGCGGGCGTGACCGGCCAGACCTCGTCGTGAGGCCACGAATTCGGCCCCGCGAACGGTCAGCGTTATGCGTAGCCTCGGGCACCATGTCGTCGCCGGGGTTCCGCAGCTTCAGTCCGGCGCTGCAGCGCTTCATGATGGCGACGGTGGTCAACATGATCGGCTCGGCTGCGCTGTTCGGGTTCGTGATGATCTACTTCCACGAGATCCGTGGCCTGTCGCAAGGGCAGGCAGGTTTCGCGGTGGGCGCGATGAGCTTCGCGATGGTGCTGCTCACCCCGTTCGCCGGTTTCTTGTCGGATCATCTCGGTTCGCGCCGGGTGCTGATCGCCGGCTGCGTGGTGTCGATCATCGCTGCAGTGGCGTACGGCTTCGTCGACACCTTTCCCTCGGCCATCGCGGTGTCCATGGTGCTCGGCCTAGGCAACTCGCTGTCGTTCCCTGCCCAGTCGGCCCTGCTCAGCCTGATCTCCGACCCAGCTCAGCGGCCGGCGGTGATGGCGTGGCAGCGCGCCGCCCTCAACCTGGGTGCTGCACTGGGCGGTGTGCTCGGAGGGTTCCTGGTGCGTGGCGATACCCTCTCGTCGTACTACTGGCTGTTCGGGGTGAATGCGGCCACATACGTGGTGTTCCTCGCTGTGCTGCCCGGCATGCCCGCTGGGCGCGTACCCAAGGAACAGCGCGCCAAGCGCGGGCAGGGGTTCCGGCTCGTGTTCCGCGACCGCTTCTGGGTGCGCCTGTTGGCCACCGACATCTCCATCGCCATCGGCTTCGGCTTCCTGTGGTCGTTCATGCCCGCCTACGCCTCGGCGATCGGGATCGACAAGATCACCATTGGCATCCTGTTCACTTTCGGGGCACTAAGCGTGACTCTCACTCAGATACCCACGTTGCGCTGGGTGCGCGGCGGAAGACGGATGGTGTGGCTGGCGGTGATGAATGCATGGTTCGTAGCTGCGTTCGCGCTGATGCTGTTCACCCCACACATCACCGCAGGGATCGCTGTGGGATGCATCGCGCTGGCTCAGGTGTTGGGTGGCTTCGGCGAATCGATCCTCGGCGCTGTGCGCACGCCCCTGACCAGCGACCTCGCCCCGCCCGAACTGGTGGGCCGCTACTTCGGCCTGGCGACGATGGTCTTCCAGGTGTGCATGGGTGTTGCCAACACGACCGGCGGTGTGGTGCTGCAGCACTCTCGCTCGATGGTGTGGCTGATTCCGATGGCGCTGTCGGTTGCGGGGGTGGCCAGTTGCTGGGCGCTGCGGCACCGCATTCCGGCCCACGCGGCAATCAGCCTGTGACCGAGCGCCTGATCTGCAGGATGCGGTAGCCGCCCGCGCTGGCCAGGCGGGTGGTGGGCCACCCTTGCGCGGTCAGCCACGATTGCAGCGAGTCGCTGCCGAGGTGCTTGTTCACCACCAGCAGCGCTTCGCCGGTGGATGCCAGCCGGCCGAGCCAGCGCAGCAGCATCGCGTGCATCGCCGGCTTGCCGATGCGGATCGCGGGGTTGCTCCAGATGGCCGCGAAGCGCACCTCGTCGGGCACTTCCTCGGGCGCACACACGCGCACGTTGGACAGCCCATTGCGTTCGGCGTTGGAGCGACACAGCGCACGCGCCCGGTCGTTGACATCGACTGCCCACACGGTGGCGCCTGGCGATCGCCGAGCCAGGGTGAGCGCAATCGCGCCGGTGCCGCAGCCGAGGTCGAGCAGGTCGCCGTCCGGCGGTGGGGGAGGTGCCTGCAACAACAGCAGCTTGCTGCCGGCGTCGATGCGGTCGTAACCGAACACGCCGCGGTCGGTGGTGAGCGTGAGCTGCATGTCGGGCAACAGCAGGGTGATGTCGCGGGGCGCGGACGGAGCATCGGCCTCCTCGTCGAAGTAGTGCGAGCCGTGCCTGGTCATTCCGTCGGTAGCCTTGCACCTCATGGCATACGCGATTCGCACTTACGGCGACCCGGTGCTGAAGGCCAAGGCCTCGGCGGTGGCCGACATCGACGGTAAGGTTGCGCGCCTGGTCGACGACATGTTCGAGACGCTCTACGAGAGTGATTCGGGCATCGCCTTGGCAGCGCCGCAGATCGGCGTGCAGAAGCAGATCGTGGTGTGGGACATCGACGAGCAGCCGAAGGTCATCATCAACCCAGAGGTGGTGGAAAGCGACGGTGAGTGGGTGTACAGCGAAGGGTGCCTCAGCATCCCCGAGCTGTACGTCGACATTCTGCGCCCCAATCACGTTTTGGTGCG
>CAUJEE010000103.1 GCA_963169215.1 Actinomycetota bacterium | reverse complement strand
GCCCCGTTCGCGCAGCGATGCCACGGCCGGCGCCAGACGTGCTGCCGCTTTCGCAACATCGCCGTCCTCAAGAGCCTGCAGACCTGAGAGCATCGCCAGCCAGGGCTGTGAAGTGAGATCGTCTTCGTGGAACGCCGCCAGCCACGAGCGAGGTACTCGTGCTCCGGGTGTGTCGAGCAGCGTGTGACCCATCTCGACCACCTTGGCACTTGCCGCTTCAACGTCACCGACCTCGAGCAGGAGCTCGATCGCGCGCATCGGAGAAGATGCCGCGGCGGCTCGTCGATGAAGACTCAGGCGGTCTTGCGCCGACCGGCGGTGTGCCACTTCGGCGCGCAGGAAGGAAGCGATTCTGTCGTGGTAGCGCAGTGTGGGGCTCGACCCGTGCTCGTCGTCGACGCTGACACTCTCCACGAGTCCGTAACGGCGAGCCTGCTCCAGCAGTTCAGCTGTCCGCTCGCTGCCCGTTATCGCCGCACAGGTCACCAAGTCGAGCGAGGCCAACAGCGACGACTCCATGACAAAGTCGGCCAACTCGGGCTCCATCTGCTCCAGCACTTCCACCCGCAGAAACTCGTCGATCTCGCTGTCGCCGGCAAGCGGAGACGACAACAGTGGACGAACACCGAGTGCGAGTAGCCCACTGTTCGCTGCGAGCAGCACAGCCGCGGCCGCCCAACCCGCCGATCGTTGGAGGATGACGTCGATGGCGTCGTCGTCGTGGACTCCGGCCTCGGCCAACAGCGCCGCCACCTGCGTTCGGTCGAGTCTCAGATCCTTCGGGCCGAACTCGACGACCGTCCGTCGTACGCGACGACGCGCCATGTTGAGCGGTGGCTCCACCCGGCTGGCCGTGATGACGCGACAGGACGGACCCAAGTCGTCGATGATCGCTTCCACCAGCTGCAGCGAGGCGGTCGTCCGCAGGTGGTGAAGGTCGTCGAGCACAAGTGCCACGTCGGCGAGAGAGTCCAACTCCAGTGCCAGGGCGGTGCCGAGTTGTCGGATGTCGGGCACTGTCGATGATCGGAGCAGCGTTTCGACCCTCTCAGGGGGGCGGCCGAATGTACGCGTCACAGCTGTGCTGATAGCAGCGGCGAGCACCAGGTAATCGTCGTCCTGGGGATCGAGTCTCACCCAGAGCGGATGCCTTGTGCCGGCAACTGCCGACCAGGCAGCCAGCGTTGTTGTCTTGCCGGATCCGGCCGGCGCGACGAGCGACACGAACGGCACCCGATCGAGCGCCGCGGCCAGACGATCCGTCGTCGGTAACACACCAAGGGCGTGGGCGGGGGTGGGAGCGAGCAGCTTCCACCGAGGGAACAGCGCGCCGCGATCTTCATCCACGACCAGCAAGCCTAGGTGTCGACGGCCGCAGCAGCCGAGAGACGTCTCGCGCCCAGCGCGGCAAATGCGCCGACGACGACCCGGCAGAGATCGTCAGGGCCGGCGCGACCCGCATGGCGTCACCGACCGGAATGCCTGGTGCCGGCCGCCGTCAGCCGGCTTCGATCGTCGCTCCCGCGTGATCGATGCGCAGGATCTTGGTGTGACCGTCCGACGGAAGGGCAGCGGCCAGTTGCTCGGCCTCGTCGACCGCGCACATGACGGCAACTGTCGGCCCCGAGCCGCTCAGCCAGGCGGCCCACGCGCCGGCGTCGAGCGCGGCGCGTAACGCCTCCCGCGAGGGTTCTGCCGCCTGGAAGCGGCGGTCCTGGTGCAAGCGGTCCTCGGTGGCGGTGCGTAGCGCAGCCACCTCACCGGCGGCCAGCGCGGCCACCAATAGGGCCGTGCGTCCGAGGTTGAACACGACGTCGTCGAGCGCGATCGCCGACGGCATCCGTGAGCGCGACTCGTCGGTGCTGGTGCTGAACGTCGGCACCCACATCACCATCGCCGGGTCGAGCGCCAGGCGGATGCGCACCGCCAGCCCGCCGGCGGTGGCCACGACGCCGCCGTAAAGCGACGCAGCCGCGTTGTCGGCATGACCCTCCAAGTCGGTGGCGATGGCCAGCAATTGCGGGCGTACCTCGTCGAGCAGGGCCGGGTCGTCACCAAGCTGTTGGGCGTGTGCTGCCACCACTCCACCGACGCGCACCGCCCCGCTGAAGCCCATGCCGCGACCGCTGGGGATCGGCGAGCGCACCCACAGCGGGCCTTCGCCACCGTGACGACGGAAGGCCACCATCGCCGGATGATGTTCGTCGGCCGCGCGCGCGTCGTCTCCGACCGGCTGGCCGACACCCACCTCGGCGTGCAGCGACAACGCCATGCCGAGGGTGTCGAAGCCCGGGCCGAGGTTGGCCGACGATGCAGGAACGCGGGCGATCAACGTCCGAGCTCCACCGCTGCCTGCTGCGACACCGTCACCCATCGCCCGAGCAGCGCGGCGGCCGACCCCGAGTCGATCGCCTCCGCGGCCTGCGGCAAGGCATCACCGAGGGTGCTGGCGACCCCGGCGACGACCAACCCGGCCGCGGCGTTGAGCAACACGATGTTGCGTGCCGCGCCGTGCTCGCCGGCGAGCACGCTGTGCACAACCGCGGCGTTCACGTCGGGCGTGCCGCCCACCAACTCGTCGAGGATCGCCGGTGCGAGGCCGAGGTCGACCGGGTCGACGACGATTGTGTGCACCACATCGTCGTCGAGCGCCAACACCGTCGACACGCCGGTAGTGGTCAGTTCGTCGAGTCCCTGCCCATGCACCACCCACGCGCGGTGCGAGCCGTGCAGGCGCAGCGAGGCGAGCATCCGCTCGGCCACCGCCGGATCGGCGACGCCGATCAGTTGCCGCTTGACCCGCCCCGGGTTGGCCATCGGGCCGAGCAGGTTGAACACCGTCGGGATGCCGATCTCGCGGCGGCTGGGGGCCGCGAAGCGAAACGCCGGGTGGTAACGCGGCGCCAGACAGAACCCGATGCCGACCTGCTCGACGCACCGCAACACACCTTCGGGGCCGAGCTCGATGGCCACGCCGAGTTGTTCGAGCACGTCGGCCGTACCGCACTGCGAGCTCGCTGCCCGCGCTCCGTGCTTCACCACCGGCACCCCTGCTGCGGCGACGACGATCGCCGCCATCGTGCTGACGTTGATGCTGTGGCTGCGATCGCCGCCGGTACCGACGATGTCGACCGCCCGTGCCTGTTGTTCGGGAGTCAACGGCACCAGTGTCGCCGCGGCGAGCACCGCGTCGAGCAGACCACTGATCTCCTCCGCGGTCTCCCCCTTCGCGCGCAGGGCGACGACGAAACCGATCAGCTGGGCGGCGGTGGCCTCGCCGGCGAGGATCGTCGCCATCGCCGCGCGAGCGTGCGCGGCGGAGAGATCGCGCCGATCCAGCAGCTCGGTGAGCAGGGTGGGCCAGCCACCCAACTCGTCGATCGCACTCATGTCAGCAGGCTAGAGCAGGGTCATGCCGAACGACGGCGCTGACGGATCATCCGCCTGCGCTCACGTTCGGTGGCGCCCCCCCAGACGCCTGCCTTCTCACGTACGGTGAGCGCGTACTCCAAGCACGCGACTCGCACCCCACACCCGGCGCAGACCGACTTGGCCTCGAGGCCGTCGTCGTCGTCGTCCGGGTAGAAGACGCTCGGCTCGAGGCCCCGGCATGCCCCCAGCTGACGCCAATCGATGTTCTTGGCCGACACTAGATTTTCCCCATCCCGTTGTCGCCGCAGGCACGGAACCCGGCGGCGGTAGGCAAATCTAGGTGCGCCAAACCCGCCTTGTGAAGGGGTTCGGCGCGACTTTTTCAAGCAGTCACGAGCATGTCGGCCGGTCAAGCCGTGAGATCGGCGATCAGTTCGCCCATTGTGGCCGGGGCCAGCTCGACCGACTCGCGGTAGGCGGGGTGAGTGATCTCCAGGCGTGTACCTGCGGCGAACGCCGCCACCTGAGCGGCGGTGAAGGTGAACGTGACCCAGTGCACAGCAGCGGTGACCTCCTCACGGGTGAGTTGGCTGGCGTGCTGCGGATCGACCTGGCAGGCCACCACTTCGCCGTCAGGCAAGCGGAACTGCACCGCCTGCTCGAGGCCCACCAGTTTCGGCAGCCACTCGCGCACCTGCTCGTCGGAAGTCAGCTCGACGAACAGAGTCGCGCACAACTGTCCGCGCTCGGGGATCATCGGGTTGTACACCGCCAGTTCTTCCTCGATCGCCTCGTCGGTGACGAGCCGTTCGACCCGCGCCATCTCCTGGATCTGGAAGCGCATCGTGTCGCGGTTCTCGAACAGCAGCGTGATCAGCGGGCCGACATGCACCCGGCGACGCTGCTTGAGCGCCATCACGTGCTGGCGAAAGGCCTCGCGCTCGCGCTCGTAGGCACGCGTGTCGGCGATATCTGCCAGGGTCAGCTTGCGGCTCAATGCGTTTCCCTTCGCTCGGCGACCGTCACGGCGATGTCCGCGGCCAGGCCCGTCATGCCGGTCGCGCCGGTCATGCCGGTCGCGCCGGTCATCGCTGCTCCTTGCCCGGCTCCTCGGGGATGCCGTAGGCGCGGGCGATGAGCTGCAGCGGGTGCATCGGGGCGGCGCCGGTCTGCTCACTGATTGCGGTATTGGCCAGATGGCAGTCGCCGGCGACGACATCGGCTGCCGCGGCGCGCACCTCGTCGGCCAGCTTGCGTGCGATCGGCACGCTGATCTCGGCGTTCTCGGCGCGCAGACCCCACATGCCGTCGATGCCGCTGCACTGCTGCACCAACTTCACCTTGGCACCAGTGAGCTTGATCAGATCGCGGCTCTTGAGCCCCACGTTCTGCGCCTTGAGGTGGCATGGCGTGTGGTAGGCGACGGTCGCGGGCACTTCACCGGTGAAGTCGGTGTCGAGAGAAGTGTCCTCGCCCTTGTGCACCTTGATCAGGTACTCGGCCGCGTCGTAGGTGTGCTCGGCGACCAGCTTGGCCTCGTCGGTGCCGACATAGTCGGGGTAGTCCTTCTTCAGCACATAGCCACAGGTCGGCTGCGGAACGACGATGTCGTTACCGCGCCTCACCGTCTCGGCCAGCGCGGCGACGTTCTTGCGTGCCACCTTGGTGAAGCCGGCCAGGTCGCCGCTGTGCAGCAAGGGCGCGCCGCAGCAGGCGGTGGTGTCGGCCAGGGTGCACTCGATGCCGTTGCGCTCGTACACCTTCACCAGGTCGTGGCCGACCCCCGGCGCCTGGTACTCGACCAGGCACGTCGGATACACGGCCACCTTGCCCTGCTTGTTGCTGAGGCGCACCCGTGGGCGCTTGGCGAACCAGGTGGTGAATCGCTGCCGGGCGTAGGGCGGCAGCAGCCGCACGGCAGACACCCCGGCGGTCTTCTCCATCACCCGCCGCACGATCGACCCCGGCTTGGCCCCCACCGCCTTGTTGGCCAGCGGGGCGGCGAGGGTCGCGGCCTTGCCGATCAGGTCGGTACGGCCCATGACCGCACCGGTCACCCGCGAACGCACCGAGACCTGCTTGTTGGCATGGCGCATCGCGTCGGCGCGCAGCATCAACCGCGGGAAGTCGAGCGCCCACTCGTGCAGTTCGGGGATGTAGGGACAGTTGACGTAACACAGCTTGCACTGGAAGCACTCGTCGACCACCTGGTCCTGCTCGGCTGGAGTGAGCCGGCCTGCATCCTGGTCGTCGTGACGGTCGACCATCTCGAACAGGGTCGGGAAGGAGGTACAGAACTTGAAGCACAGTCGGCAGCCATGACACAGGTCGAACACCCGCGTCAGCTCCGCGCGCACATCCGCCTCGTCGAGATACTGAGGGTGCCGAGGGTCGTAAGTGATCGTCATGGCAAGAACCGAACCCGTTCGGAGAAACTGAGTGTAGGGGAGGGGGATGCCTCAGCATCCCCCTCCCCTATCGACCGATCCGGCTCCGCCGGTCGGTCGATCAAGGTCGAGTGCGCCGCAGGCGCTCTACCCAATTCGGGCGAACGGAGCGATTGCAGCGAGCGAGTGAGTCCGACACCACTCAGAGCGCGTCGAGGCCCTGCTGGAAGCGGCCGGCGTGGCTCTTTTCGGCGCGGGCCAGGGTCTCGAACCACTCGGCGATCTCGGCCAGGCCCTCCTCGCGGGCGGTCTTGGCGAAGCCGGGGTACATCTGCGTGTACTCGTAGGTCTCGCCTGCGATCGATGCCTTGAAGTTGTCCTCTGTCTCACCGATCGGCTCGCCGGTGGCGGGGTCGCCGACTTGCGCGAGGAACTCGAGATGCCCGTGGGCGTGGCCTGTCTCACCTTCGGCGACCGAGCGGAACAGGGCCGCGGCGTCGGGGTAACCCTCGACGTCGGCCTTCTGCGCGAACCACAGGTAGCGGCGGTTGGCCTGGCTCTCGCCGGCGAAGGCCTCCTTCAGGTTCTCGTGTGTCTTGGTGCCCTTGAGACTCATGATTGCTCCTTGTTTGAGTTGTTGAGGTTTGAGTTGTTGAGTTGTTGACTTGTCGCTGATCGGATGATCGTTGGGTGATTGATTGGGATGTTGGATTGGTTGAGAGGGGTCGGGGCTCGCCCGCGCTAGCCGCAGTCGGCGCACACCCCGCCGAAGACGATGCTCGCCCGCTCGGGCGTGAACCCGGCGAATCCGCTCACCAGCAGGCTGTCGAAGTGGTCGACGTACACGTCGCGCAGCTCACCGCACTCGTCGCAGCGCGCGTGGTGATGATCGTCGACGTTCGGATCGAAGCGGGTCGAGCTGCCGGCGAACTGCAGCGAGCTGAGCTCGCCCATCGACACCAGGTCGTTGAGTGTCTGGTACACAGTGCGCAGCGAGATGCCCGGCATCTGCGCGCTGGCCTCGGCGTACAACGCCTCAGCGGTGGGGTGGCCGGTGTGGCCGTGCAGCAGGCGGAACAGCAGTTGTCGCTGCGGCGTCACCTTCAGGCTGCGCGCCCTGAACTCGCTGGTCAATACTTCCGGGCTGCGCACGCTGAAGATGCTATCCGCAAAGCTCTCTTGTCTGCAACTCGTGCGAATTAGCATCGAATGCGATCACCAGTTGCGCGGCCCACTCCCTAGGATGAGCGCTGATGCCCCCGTCAGATGCGAGTGGTGCCACCGCTCATCCGTTCGACCGAACCGAGATGCTGCGCCGACTGGGTGAGGAATCCTTCGACGTGTTGGTGATCGGGGGCGGTATCACCGGTGCAGGAGTCGCCCTCGATGCCGCCACCCGCGGACTACGCGTTGCGCTGGTGGAGCGCGGTGACTTCGCGTCGGGTACCTCGTCGAAGAGTTCGAAGCTGGTGCACGGCGGTCTGCGCTACCTGCAACAGGGCGAGGTCAACCTCGTCTACCAGGCGCTGCACGAGCGTCGCCGCCTACGCACCAACGCACCGCACCTGGTGAAGGTGCTGCCGTTCATGATCCCGGTGCTCACCAAGGACGGCCTCATTTCGCGCAAGATCGCGCGCGCTCTCGGTTCGGCGATGTGGATGTACGACCTCACCGGTGGTTGGCGCATCGGCAAGTTCCACAAGCGACTCGGCAAGAAGGCCGCGTTCGCCCATCTGCCGACGATGCCCGAACAACGCCTGGCATCGGCCTACCTCTACTACGACGCAGCCGCCGACGATGCCCGGCTCACTCTCACCGTGTTGCGCACCGCCGCCGCGGCCGGCGCAGTGGTTGTGAACTGGTGCGAGGTCGACGGCCTGGCCAAGAACCAGGCGGGCGCCGTGACCGGCGCGCTGGTGGAAGTCGACGGCAGGCATCTGCCGGTGGCGGCGCGGGTGGTGGTGAATGCGGCCGGTGTGTGGGCCGACGACGTGCGCAGTCTCGACGAGGCGCAGCACCCAGATTCACTGCGACCGGCCAAGGGGGTGCACATCACCATCCCGTGGGAGAAGGTGCGCAACGACATCGCGGTGGTCATCCCAGTGCCCAAGGATCGCCGCAGCCTGTTCGTCGTGCCGTGGGGCCCGCTACCTGACGGCACGTTCCGCAGCACCTACGTGGGCACGACCGACACCGACTACCAGGGCGATCTCGACCAGCCGCTGTGCACCAAGGACGACGTCGACTACGTGCTCACCGCGCTCAACGCGAGCATCACCACCGGCGTGACGCCCGCCGACATCACCGGCACATGGGCGGGGTTGCGGCCGCTCGTCAAGGCTGCCTCCTCCGGGCGCACTGCCGACCTGTCGCGCCACCATCGCGTGGTGGCGTCGGCCTCGGGGCTGATCACCGTCACCGGCGGCAAGCTCACCACCTACCGGGCCATGGCCGAGGACACGGTCGACGCGGCCCTGCGCCGCCTCGGCCGCCGGGCGCGGTGCCGCACGCGCCGGCTGGCGCTGCTCGGCGCGGAGGGCTACCTCGAAGCAGATGGCAAGAGCGACGTCGAAGTGCACCTGGCCAACCGCTACGGCACCCTCGCCGCCGAGGTGCTGGCGCTTATCGCCGCCACGCCCGCGCTGGCCGAACCGTTGGTGCCCGGGCTGCCCTATCTGCGCGCCGAAGCGGTGTACGCGGTGCGCGCCGAGATGGCCCGCACCCTCGACGACGTGCTGTCGCGGCGCACGCAGGCGCGCCTCATCGACCGGGCCGCGACTCTCGCGGCTGCGCCCGGCGTGGCCGACCTGATCGCGCCCGAACTCGGTTGGGACAGCTCTGAGATCGAACGACAACTGGGTGACTACGCCCGGCAGTGCGCCGCCGAGGACGACGCGTCGGCGGCGCAGCCCGTGTGAACCGTGAGCCACCGCCGATGACCCCGCCGATGACCCCGCCGATGACGACCACCGCGACGACCGGCCCGACGGCACCGATCGAGCTCGCCGGCACAGATTCACGGTGGGGCGAGCCGCCCGCGCTGCCGCAGGGTTTCGCAGAGCGCATCGGTGCCATCTGCGCCACTACCACCGATGCCGTCGCCACTGCCGAGGCGAGCCGCGACTGGTGGCCGCTGGCATTGCACTGGGCGCTCGCCGGGCAAGTGCCCCGCCGCGCCGCGATGGTGGCCCGGCCGACCACGACCGGGCAGGTGGCCGCAGTCGCCGCATTGTGCAACGAACACAACGTGGCGCTCACCGTCGCCGGTGGGCGCAGCGGGGTGGAGGGCGGCACCGTGCCGATGTGCGGCGGGGTGCTGCTCGACCTGTGCGGTGTGGCCGGCGTCGTGTCGGTCGATGCCGAGTCGGGGCTGGTGACGGCACGCGCCGGCACCTTCGGTCCCGATCTCGAGCGCGAGCTGCGCGCGCGGCAGCGACTCAGCGTCGGGCATTTCCCGCAGAGCTTCGACCTGGCCACGGTCGGTGGATGGGTGGCCTGCCGCGGCGCGGGGCAGTACAGCACCCGATACGGCAAGATCGAAGACATGGTGGTGGGCCTCGAGGTGGTGCTCGCCGACGGCACGGTCGTGCGCACCGGCGGCTCGCCCGCGGCTGCGCAGGGACCCGACCTGACGCAGCTGTTCGTCGGCAGCGAAGGCACACTGGGCATCGTCACCGAGGTCACCCTGCGCGCCCACCCACTGCCCGCCAGCGAGCAACGGGCGGCATGGGCCTTCCCCACCTTCGAGGCGGGAATCGACGCCTGCCGGCGGATCCTGCGCCGCGGCGCAACTCCCGCCGTGCTGCGGCTGTACGACGAGGTCGAGAGCCAGCGCGGCCACGATGGCGACGGCACCACCTGTGTGCTGCTCGCGCTCGACGAGGGCGATCCGGCGATCGTCGCCGCGACGATGGCCGTGGTGGCCGACGAATGCGCCGACGCCACCCCGCTGGGCGAGGCGCCGGTGGCTCGCTGGATCGAGCACCGCAACGAGACCGGAGCGCTGCAGGCGCTCACCCGCAAGGGCTTCGTCGTCGACACGCTGGAGATCGCCGCTCCGTGGTCGCGGCTGGGCGACATCTTCCACGCCACCCGCGCGGCGATCACTGCCGTGCCGCACGCCCGCGTTGCGTCGTGTCACCTGTCGCACAGCTACAGCGACGGCGCGTGCCTCTACTTCACCTTTGCCGCCACTCCCCCGGCGGAGGCCGTCGAAGCCACCTACGTCGCGCTGTGGGACGCCGGTCAGCGGTCGGTGCTGGCCAATGGCGGCAACCTCTCCCACCATCACGGCATCGGCCTCAACCGCGCCCGCTTCGTCGCCGAGGCGTTGGGCAGCGCTGGAGCCGTGCTGGCGACGTTGAAGCAGGCCCTCGACCCGCGTGGCATCCTCAACCCCGGCAAACTCGGCCTCGACGCACCGCAGGCCGCGGCGGTGTGGCCGTGAGCGCGCTCGACCGACGCGCGCTGCGCCACGGGGCAGCGGTGGCGTTGGTGCTCGCGCTGCCGTTCGCGATCGGGGCCGCGGTGGTGAACGGCAACGACGAGTCGTCGCCGTGGGTGGCCGTGCTGTGGCTGGCGGCCCTCGGCGGGTTCGTGCTCGGGGCCGGTATCTCCGCGTGGGTGCAGGAGTCCGGCTACCCGATCTCGCACGGCATCGTGTGCGCCGCGGGCACCTATCTGGCGGCGCAGGGCGCGTTCACCGTCGTGCGCCTGGTGCGCGGCGAGGAGGTCAGCTGGCTCGGGCTGTTCTTCACGTTCACGATGGTCACCATCGCCGGTGTGGTCGGCGGCGCCATCGGCGGGGCGCTGCGCCGGCGGGGCATCGTCCCCGGAGCCCTCCACGATGCCCGTCCCCAACGCGACGGCGGAGGCAGTCGATGAGCATCCTCGTCGTCGACGTCGGCACCTCCGGACTGCGCGCCGCAGTGGTCAGGCCCGACGGTGAGGTCACCGCCCTGCATCACCGGCCATTCCCTCCGTCGACGCCGGCCCCGGGCCTGGTCGAGTTCGACGCGGCAGCGATGGCCACGGCCGTGCTGGATGTGTCGCGCGCCTCGCTCGCTGCCGGCGGGCCGGTGGCTGCCGTCGGCATCACCGCTCAGCGGGCCAGCACCGTGGTGTGGCACCGTGCCACCGGACAGCCGTTGTCATCAGGCATCGGCTGGCAAGACCTGCGCACGGTGTTCGACTGCATCACCGTCAGGGCCGAGCACGGCCTGCACCTGGCCCCCAACCAGTCGGCCACCAAGGTGGCCTGGCTGCTCGACAACCACGACCCGGATCGCAAGCACGACCTGTGCTTCGGCACCGTCGAGTCGTGGGTGGCCTGGGTGCTCAGCAACGGCTCGGTGCATGCCACCGATCACTCCAACGCGGCGGTCACCGGCCTGCTGCGCCCCGACGCGAGCGTGTGGTCGAGCACCGCCTGCGATGCGCTGCGCATCCCGGAAGCGATGCTGCCGCGGCTGGTCGACAGCTCCGGCGTCTTCGGCGAGGCCACGGCTCTGCCCGGAGCACCGCCGCTGGCCGCCCTCGTCGGCGATCAGCAGGCGAGCCTGGTGGGCCAGAGCTGCGTGCGGCCCGGGCAGGCGAAGATCACCTTCGGCACCGGCGGCATGCTCGACATGTGCACCGACGCGGCCGCACCCGCCAGCAGCAACAGGACACCCGAGGGCGTGTTCCCGATCGTCGCCTGGAGCCGCGACGGTCGCTGCACCTGGGGCATCGAGGCGATCATGCTCTCGGCAGGCAGCAACGTCGAATGGCTGGTGAGCGACCTCGGGCTGATCGCCGACCCCGCCGCGAGCCACGCTGTCGCCGCCGGCTGCGACACCACCGACGGCGTCGTGTACGTGCCGGCGCTGATGGGCCTGGGCACCCCGTGGTGGGATTACGGTGCCCGCGGCACACTGCTCGGCCTCACCCGCGGCAGCGGGCGTGCGCAGATCGTGCGCGCCGTGCTGGAGGGGGTCGCCCAGCGCGGGGCCGACCTGGTCGACGCGGCCGTCGCCGGAAGCGGCCACCAGTTGCCGGTGGTGCGCATCGACGGCGGCATGAGCCAGAACCCGACGTTCGTGCAGGCCCTGGCCGACGCCACCGGGAGGCCGGTGGAGCTCTCCCGACACACAGAGGCCACAACCGTCGGTGCGGCCTACCTCGCCGGACTGGCCGTCGGGGTGTGGGGGTCGTTGGCCGACATCGCCGACGCCTGGCGCCCACGGACGGTCGTCGAGCCGGTGGGGCAGCTCGACCGGGCCCGGTGGGCCGAAGCCGTCGAACGTTCCCGTCGCTGGATACCCGACCTGTCGGCGCTGGACTTCTAGAGTTGCTCTGCTCGCCCCCGGCCGGGAAAGCTAGGGGCGATCGTCTCGAAAGGATGAGCCCGAGTGGAAATCGAACTCAGCGACAGTGCCACCGGGGCCAGCGGCACCGTGTCCCGCCTCCGGCGGCGCACGGTGCTCGGCGTCGGTGTCGGGGCGGCGGCATCGCTGCTGCCGATGTTGTCCGCCCGGGCCGGCGCTGCCGGCTCGCGGGTGGCAGGCGCCGGTGCGGCCCCACCGCCGCAGCGCCCGACCGAAGCCGACATCGAGGTGCTGGCCGCCTTGCAGCAGATCGAGTTGAGCGTGCTCGCGCTCTACGACCAGGCGATCGCCCTCAGCGGCTGGCCGGCGGTACAGGCGGCTGTTGTCACCACCTTCCGCGAGTCGCACGCCGCCTACGCGCAGGCGATCGGGGCCCTGCTCGGCGTCGATGCTCCCGGCGACGCCGACCAAGAGTTCGTCGATCGCTTCGCCACCGAGTTCGGGCGCACACCCACCAAGGCAATGGAGGCCGCGGCAGAACTCGAATCGGCGCTGGTCGCCACCCACCTTGCGGCGCTCGGGAGGCTGGAGGGCACCGACGGCGCGGCACTGGTGGCGTCGATCCAGATCGCCGAGGCCCGCCACACCACGGTGCTGGCGGAGATGACCGATGCCAGCGCCATCGCCGACCTGCTCGTCGACCGCGAGGAAGCGTCGCTGCTGGAAGCGGAAGAGGCGTGAGCGCGATGGTGCACGAGATGGACAACGAGGACACGATGCAGCCGACCACCACCCACTCGCAGCAGGGCGGCACGTCACGCCGCGGTCTGTTCGGCCTCGGTGCGGCAACGCTCGCCGCTGCCGTGCTGGCTGCCTGCAGCGAGACCGAGGACAACGAGATCACCCGCCTCGGCGAGGGCGGCACCACCCCCAACCTGCCCGACGCCGAGGTCAACGACGGAGTGCGGTTGCGCACGATGGCCGGCATCGAGAACTCGATCGCCAACGCCTACCTACGGATGATCGAAGACAGCCTGCTGGCCGACCCGAGCGCCACCTACCCGCGCCTCGGCGATACCACCGACCTGGTCGACCTGTTCCGCGAACACCACGTCGAGGCGGCGCGCACGTTCAACGATCTCGCCGTCGATGCCGGCGCCGAGCCGTGGGAGTGCGGTAACACCCGGCTCGACGATGCCTACCTGTTCCCGATCTTCGACCGGGTGCTCGATGGTGCGGGCAAGACCGACACCGCCGCCGAGATCGCTCCCAGCGAGGATGCGGTGCGCGACTTGGCCAACCTGGTGCACGCGCTCGAGACGCTGTCCGCCGAGTCTTGCCAGGCGCTGGTCGCCGAGGTGGCGACGGCCGACGTTCGCCAGGCGGCGATGGCCATCGGCGTGCGCTCAGCCCGCCAGGCGGCCTACTACGCGCTGTTGCTCAACCCCGGTGGCTACGTGCCCGATAGCGCACCCGCTGCCGAGGCGGCGCAAGCACCCGCCGGCGATGGTCCGCCGCTCACCGAGATTCCCTTGCCGGTCGCCGTGCCCACCCAGTTCGGTGCGCTGTCGGCGATCACCTACGTCGGCGGCAACGGCGACGAGAACGGCGTGCGCCTCAAGCTCAACTTGGAGACGCCGAGCCTCAACTCGCTGGCCTATGCCTACATGGAGTGCGCCAAGGGCTGAGCCTGCGGCGCTCGGGCTCAACCCGCGCCGATGCCCCATAGACTCGATCACGGTGAGTCGGCCGGGTGGCCGCGGCACGGCAGCGACCGTGTCGAGGAAAGTCGGGGCTCCACAGGGCAGGGTGCTGGCGAGAGCCAGGTCGGGGCGACCTGACGGACAGTGCAACAGAGAGAGACCGCCGATGGGCCGGGCAACCGGCCACAGGTAAGGGTGCAACGGTGCGGTAAGAGCGCACCAGCGTGCGGAGTGATCCGCACGGCTCGGCAAACCCCACCCGGAGCAAGGTCGAGCAGGGAGGATGGGCGGCCCGCCCGCCGGCAACGGCGCCTCCCGGGTAGACCGCACAGATGGATGGTCACCGCCGCTGCGGCAACGCAACGGTACAGAACCCCGCTTACAGGCCGACTCACCACCCGGCTCGCTGAAAGTCGGCGGTGAGACGGGGCGTGGGCCCGACTCAACGCCAAGTTGCAGACCACACGCTGCAAGTCGGCGGTGAGACGGGGTGTGGGCCCGACGCATCGCCGACTTGAGCCGAGTTGAGCTAGGGGGTGTGGTTGAAGCCGGCG
>CAUJEE010000102.1 GCA_963169215.1 Actinomycetota bacterium | reverse complement strand
GGGTCGGTAGCCTGGTGGACGTGTGTGGAATCGTCGCCATCGTGTCGCGCCCGGCCGTCCGGCCCGCTCCGACAGCAGACGATGTGCTCGCCGCGCTCGACCGGGCGGTGGCCGCCCCGACGCTCGCGGCGGCGGCGAGGTCGGCGGCCACCGCGTGAGCCAGCGAGTCGGTGGCCGCCTCGACCATCACCCGCACGAGTGGTTCGGTGCCGCTGGCGCGCACCAGGATGCGCCCGTCACCCACCAGGAGCGCTTCGGCGGCAGCGATCTCCGCGGCCAGTTCGGCAGCCACGTGCGGATGGCGGTCGGCCACCTCGACGTTCACCAACACCTGCGGATAGCTGCTCATCACCTCGGCGGCCAGTTCGGCCAACGAGCGATGATGGTTGTGCACGTACTCGGCCAGGCGCAACCCGGCCAACAGGCCGTCACCGGTGGTGGCCAGGTCGCGGTAGATGATGTGCCCGCTCTGCTCGCCGCCCACGCTGAAGCCGCCGGCGTCGAGCGCCTCCAGCACGTGCCTGTCACCCACCGCGGTGGTCACCACTGCGATGCCGGCGGCGGTCATCGCCTTGTGGAAGCCGAGGTTGCTCATCACCGTCACCACCACCGTGTCGCGGTGAAGGCGGCCCTCCTCCTGCAATTGCAGCGCCGCGAGCGCGATCATGCGGTCGCCGTCTATCGTGCGCCCGAGATGGTCGATGGCGATCACCCGGTCGCCGTCGCCGTCGAAGGCCAGTCCGATATCCGCCCCGGCTGCCCCCACCGTCGCGGACAGCGACGCGACGTCGGTGGCTCCGCAGTGGTGGTTGATGTTGCGTCCGTCCGGCTCGTCGTGGATCACCTGCACGTCGGCCCCCAACGCACGGAAGGCAGCAGGGGCGACGGCGCTCATCGCCCCATTGGCGCAGTCGAGCACCACCGCCAGCCCGTCGAGTCGGCCGGTGAGCCGCACCAGATGGCGCACGTAGTCGTCACCCGCGTTCGGCAAGGAGGACAGAGATGCCGCACCAGGCGGTGTTGCGGGCGGATCGCGCAGTGCCTGCTGGGCCAGGGCATGCTCGATCGCTCGCTCGACATCGTCGGACAGCTTGCGCCCACCGGGGGCGAAGACCTTCACCCCGTTGTCGCTCCACGGGTTGTGCGAGGCGGTGATCATCGCCGCCGGGCGGCCCGACTCGGCGGCCAACCAGGCCAACGCCGGAGTCGGCAGCACACCCGTCGCCAGTGCTTCACCGCCACCGCGCAGGCACAGCCCACGCCACAGGGCGTCCTCCAGCGCCAGCCCACTCTCGCGGGTGTCACGCCCGATCAGCCACGGCCCACCACCCACCACCTCGGCCGCGGCCGCGCCGAGGCGCTCCGCGAACTCGGCGGTCAACACCGTCAATGCTTCGGCACGCACACCGTCGGTGCCGAAGCGCAGGCTCATCGACAGGTGACCGACACTGCGGTCAGCGCTTGGTGTACTGCTTGGCCTTGCGCGCCTTGACCAGGCCGTACTTCTTGGTCTCCTTGCGCCGCGGGTCGCGGGTGAGCAGGCCGGCCTTCTTCAACGCAGGGCGGGTCTCCGGATCGAGTTCGACCAGCGAGCGGGCGATGGCCATGCGCAGTGCGCCGGCCTGCCCGCTGATACCACCGCCGTGCATCGTGGCGTCGACGTCGTAGGCCTCTTCCACACCGGCAACACGCAGTGCCTCGGTGACCGTCATCCGCTGCATAGCGGTGGTGAAGTAAGCGTCGAACGCCTTGCCGTTGATGGTGTGTGTACCGTTGCCGGGGCGCAGGCGGGCGCGGGCGACGGCCTCCTTGCGGCGGCCGGTGGTCTGGGTTAGCGGCTTGGTGGCCATGGTGCGGGTCTCCAGGTTCAGCGGGCCTTGGCCGCGGCGAGTTCGAGGTTGACAGGCTGCTGCGCGGCGTGCGGATGCTCGGGCCCCGCATACACCTTCAGCTTCTTGATCTGCTGGCGGCCGAGAGGGCCGTGAGGAAGCATGCCGCGGATGCTGCGGCGCACGGCCTCGGCCGGGTTGCGCTCGAGCAGGGCAGCGTACGACTCGCGCTTCAGGCCGCCCGGGTAGCCGCTGTGGCGGAACACTTCCTTGTTGGCCGCCTTACCCTTGGTGAGCACCACCTTGGATGCGTTGACGACGATCACATGGTCGCCGGTGTCGATGTGCGGGGCGAAGGTCGGCTTGTGCTTGCCGCGCAGCACCCGCGCCGCCTCGGTGCAGAGTCGGCCGAGCACCATGCCGTCAGCATCGATCACGTGCCATGCACGGGTGATCTCACTGGCCTTGGGGCTGTAGGTGGTCATATTCGGAGTCCTTCACGCGATCACGCCCGATGGCGACGGCGAGCACCTGGCGCCGGGCTGTCCGGAGCGCCACGTGGCCCGGCCTAAGCCACCAGGGAACCGTGAAAGGATACGGCCTGCGCACCGAAAGCGACAACAGCGGGGGGAAAGCGGCGGATTCGAGCGCCGCCCCGGCCGCCCGACCCGACTGTCCGGATGCAGGTCCCGGCTGCCCGGATGCCCGTCCCCGGCTGCCGATCGGGGCCGGTCAACCCAGCCCGCGCAACACTCCTGCGCTGCGTTTCACACATTGCTCCACCCGGTTGGCGGTGCGCGCGTCGAGGCCGGTGGCGGCACCGCCTGACTCACTGCCACTTGCGACCACCGGCCCGGCCAGGCTGGCCAGCGCCGGATAGACGATGCGCGACTGCACGTCCTCGCACAGCAACACCGCCGAGGCCAACGTGCGGAAGGTGCCGTCGGGACGCTCCTCGAAGCGCATCACGGCCATCAGCCCATCGAGCGTGCGCGGGTCGACGTACTTGCCCACTGCCGCCCGACCCATGCCGCTCATCATGTTGCCCAGGCTCCAGTAGACGGCCGTACCGTTGACCCGCTCGTAACCCTGGATGACGTGCGGGCCGTGATGCACGATCGCGTCGACGCGCGTCGCGGCAGTGATCTGTTCGACCATCGCGCGATCGCGGCCGATCGGCGCTTCGAGCAATTCGATGCCGATGTGCAGACTGACGATCACCACTTCTGCCCCTTGACGGCGCGCCTCCTCGACGTCTGCCACCACCCGCTCGACCTCGGTCTGGGCCAGGCGCCAGTCGGCCGGCGGTGGCTCGTTGTTCGAACTGGTATAGGCCAGATGTGCAACCCGCACGTCGTTGGCCACGAACGTAGTCACCTGCGCCTCCTCCGGAGTGCGGGCGGTACCGACGTGCGACAGCCCGGCGTCGTCGAGCGCATCGAGCGTGCTGTCGATCGCCCCTTCGCCGATGTCGTTGCTGTGATTGCTGGCCGTGCTGCAGCGGGTGTAGCCGGCTCGGCGGGCCGCGTCGGCGATCTCGTAGGGTGCGAGCCACTTGTACGCGCCGTCGCCGTAGCCGTACTTGCCCGCGTCCTGCCCGGGCGCGCCGATGGGGAACTCCATGTGGCAGATGGCGATGTCGGCGGCTGTGAGATAGGGCGACAGCGGCGCGAACAGGGGCAGGAAGTCGTAGCGCGCTCCCGGCGCAGCGAACTCGGCCCCGGCCATCTTGATCGGGGTCTCCACCATGATGTCGCCGGTGGCCACCACGGTGAGCGAGCGAGGTTCGGCCACCGGTGCCGACCCGCTCACAGACCCCACCCCCGACCCCACCTGCGACCCGGCGCCCGGCTCACCCACCGACCCACCCACAGACCCGGCGCCGCGGCCATCGGCACCGACCGGCCCGGCCGCGAGCGCGGCCACAAGCGCGGCCACGGCAACGGTCGACATGGCGATCAGGCGGTGATGCACGGCGGCAGGCTAGTTGGGTTCGGGTGGGTAGCCGACCTCCCACAGCACCAGCCCATGGGGCGGCGCCACCCGCCCGGCGGCCTGCCGATCGCGCCGCAACAGGATGCCGCGCACGTCGCCCGCATGCAGTCTGCCGAGACCGACGTCGACCAGTGTGCCGACGATCGAGCGCACCATCTGGTGACAGAACGCGTTGGCGCGGATCTCGAAGCGCAGCAGGCCGGGCACCGCACCATGCGCCGACTCGGGCACCTCGTGCCAACCTGCGCTGATCACCCGCCGGGTGAGCGAAGGCTCGTCGTCGCCTTGGGCCGGCTTGGGCTTGCGACAGAAGGAGGTGAAGTCGTGCTCGCCGATCAGCGGGTCGCAGGCCAGGTCCATCGCCCACAGCCGCAGGGGCTCGGCGACGTGCCACGCGGTTCGCGCCACGAACGGGTTGGGCTCGGGCGAGTTCAACACGTGGTAGCGGTAGAGCCGCGAGGTGGCGCTGAAGCGCGCGCTGAACTCGGGGTCGACGCACCAGCGCATCTCGCGCACCGAGATCTCCGGCGCACACAGCTTGTTCAGCCGCCGCTGCAGGCCGCCGAGGTCGGTGCCTGCCGGCAGATCGACGCTCACCACCTGGCCCCAGCCGTGCACGCCGGCATCGGTGCGCCCGGCGCACACCGGGTCGAGCGCGGTGCGCGTCACCTTCTCCATCGCCGCGCGCAGTTCGCCCATCACCGTGCGCGCCTCGGCCTGCTCGGCGAAGCCGTGGAAGTCGGTGCCGTCGTAGGCAACCGTCAGGCGAGCGCGGCGGACCACGCCGGCCAGCCTACGACCGGGGGGCCAGCGAGTCGGCCGACGGCCCGGCCGCAGCGGCCAGCAGGGTGTCGCCGAGATCCGTCCACACGGTGAGGAAGTCTTCGGCGGCGGCACCGTTGAGGATGACGATGTACTGCACCTCTTCGCCCGCGGCGAGGTAGTAGCCGCCCAACGACTTCACTCCGCTGAGCGACCCGGTCTTGCCCTGGATCACCCCACCGAGCCCCTCGCGTTCGAAGTAGTCGGCCAGGGTCGTGCCCTCCTGCCCGCCGCGGGCCAATCCCGCGCCAACTGGATCAGCAGCCGAGCTGCGCTGCAGCACCTCGAGCAGCAGCGTGCACGTGAGACGGTTGTCGCGGCTGAGCCCCGACCCGTCGGTGAGTTGCACCGCGCTTGTGTCGATTCCCCACTCGGTGAGCTTGGCGGTGATCGCTTGCAGACCGGCGGGCCGAGTGCCCTGCGCTCCACCGGCGGCATGAGCGATCTCCTTCACCAACATCTCGGCGGTGAGGTTGTCGCTGGTGGCGAGCATCTCGTTGACGATGTCGGTGAGCGTCGCCGACTGCACCGTGGCGAGCACGCCGAGACCGGTGGGGGCGATGCCAGTCGACGACCCGCCCTCGACAGTGATGCCCTTGGTGAGCAGCATGCGCTCGAACGTGCGCGTGGCCGCAAGTGTCGGGTCGCTGTTGATCACGCCTTCCGTGGAGGTCGAATCGTTCACCACCAGCGCGCCCACTGGAACCCCGTCGGCGACCTTCTTCAGATCATCGCCCCAACCCGGAGGATACGTCTCGCCGTCGTAGCGCGAGCCGTCGCCCACCAACTGGCCGGCGATACGGGTGATCCCTGCGCTCACCAGTGCGTCGGCGAGGGCCTCGACGTTGGTGGCATGCATCGGCGGACGCTTGCGCGTTTCGCTCGCCACCGTGTACCACGCCTCGCTGAGCACCGGATCGCCGCCGCCTACCACGTAGACGTCGCCCTCCACCACCCCGTTCACCGCCGCGTTACCCAACACCTGGGTGGTGAAGGTGCTGCCCGAGCCGAGCACATCCAGGGCCACGGCGGCAACCACCAACTTCAGCGTGCTTGCGGGGATCACCGCCAAGTCGGGGTTCACCGCCGCGACCGAAAGGTCTTCGACCGACAGGGCGGCGCAGGAGGCCGAGTCGACGCCTTCCAGCAGCGGTTGCGCCGCGGTGCTCAGCAGTGCCACCTGCGCGTCGACCGCCAGCGCCGAGGGCGCACGACGCACCGACAGCAGCGGCGTGGGAAGCACCGCGGGAAGCGGCACCGTGCTGGCCGGCGCATCGGTGTACACCGTGCCCGAGCCGGCCTGCCCGTGTGCCCACCAAACCAGCGTGCCGAGCAACGCCGCCGGGATCGCCGCGACCACGCACAGCACAGCCACCGGGCGGCGGGCGCGACGTGTCCGGGCGGTAGGCATCCCTTCAGCCTATTGAGCGAGTGGGCGGTACTCAGGTCAGTCGCGGCGACGCGCGCGTGCGCGGTGGTCGAGAAACGACAGCAACCCGAACAGGGCGCACGCGCCAGCCAGCAGCGGGCCCACGTCGGCGACATGGGGGTACTTCGCGTCGTCGGGCACCATCGGCACCAGCAAGGCGCTGACGGCGGCGGCCACGAAGAAGAAGATCGCCCGGCGGTCCATCAGTTGAACAACTCCACCAGCCAGTAGCTGAGCATCGCCACACCTGCCGAGCCGGGGATGGTGAGCACCCACGCCCATACCACTCGGCGGGCGACATTCCAGCGAACGGCCGACAGGCGCCGCGACGAGCCGACCCCCACGATCGCGCCGGTGATCGTGTGGGTCGTGCTAACCGGAATGCCGTTATAGGAGGCGAAGAACAAGGTGGTCGCCGCTGCACTCTCGGCGCACACCCCGCCCATCGAATCGAGCCGGGTGAGCCTGGTGCCCATCGTCTTCACGATCTTCCAGCCTCCCAGCATCGTGCCGAGGGCGATCGCCCCATGGCACGACAGCACGATCCACAGCGGAAACCCCTCCGGGTCGTCGAGCGTCGCCGGGTCGAGCTTGCCCGCGCCGATCAGCAGGGCAGCGATGATGCCCATCGTCTTCTGCGCGTCGTTGGCGCCATGACCGAGGCTGAATGCCCCCGCCGATGCGAGTTGCAGTACACGGAAGGTCTTGTTGACCGTACGCTTCGACTTGATTCGATGAACCAGCCAGGAGATGAGGATGCTCAAGGTGAACGCCAACACCAGGCCAACGAGCGGCGAATAGATAATGAACACCGCCGTCTTCTTCAGCGTCACCACCGTCTTCTCGTAGTCGAAGACATCGAGGCCCACCTTGGCGACACCGGCCCCGATCATCCCTCCGATCAGCGCGTGCGACGACGACGAGGGCAGGCCCAGCCAGGCGGTGAGCACGTTCCAGAAGATCGCGCCCATCAAGCCGGCGAAGACGAGGCCGATCGAGATGAACGCGGGATCGACGATCTTGGCGATCGCATTGGCCACTTCGAGCGGCAGCAACAAGAAGGCGGCGAAGTTCCAGAATGCCGCCCACAGGACCGCCTGCCACGGCTTCAGCACACGTGTGGCGACAACTGTCGCGATCGAGTTGGCGGCGTCGTGGAAGCCGTTGACGAAGTCGAAGATCAGCGCGATCGCCACGACGATGACGACCATCACACCAGCCATGTTCAGCCGTGCTTCACGGCGATCGACTGAACCTCGTCGCTCGCGTCCTCGACAGCGTCGATGGCGCTCTCGATCGCTTCCACAACATCCTTCCAGCGGAGGATGTCGAGTGCCTCGTGCCGCCCGCTGAACAGTTCGGCCATCACCTTGCGATAGACGCCGTCGGCCTCACTCTCCATCCGCTCGATCTCGTCTGCTATCGGCGTGAGGCCACGCAGCGTGCGCAGACCCCGCACCAGCTCGACGTTCTTGGCGGTGATGTCGACCAGCAACTGCAACATCCGATCGACTCCGGGCAACGGTGCGCCGATGTTGTGCTGCAATGCCGAGTCAGCAGCCTCGCGCAGCTCGTCGAGCACGTCGTCGAGCGAGTTGGCCAGCGCTTGGATGTCCTCTCGATCGAACGGCGTGATGATCGAGGTCTCGAGTTGGTCGCGCATGCGGCGCAGCACCGCATCTGCCCGCTTCTCGGCCGCGATCACCGCCTCGGCCCTCTCTGCCGAAACCGGCAGGGTCGCCATCAGTTGTTGCATCATCACCGCTGCTTCGGCGGCGATCTGAGCTTGCTCGTCGAACAGCGGAAAGAAGCTCTCGTCGCGCGGGATCAAGCGGAAGCGCATGTCGTCCTCGTCTTCGTCGACCCGGTCGGGTCGATGCGGCGCGATGTTACGCCTCCGAAGAGCCCACCTTGAAAGTGTGGGCGTCAACGCCGCCTGGCAGACGCGCAGCCTGGCCAGGATGGTAAAGCGTCAGACGAGTTCGATGCGCGCCATCGGGGCGTTGTCGCCCTGGCGCGGGCCCAGCTTGAGGATGCGCAGGTATCCCCCGTTGCGATCTGCGTAGCGCGGGGCGACATCGCTCACCAGCTTGTGGGTCATCTCCTTGTCGCCGAGGTAGCCCTGGATCTGGCGGATGCGATGCACCTGCATCGGACCCTCGTCCTGGGCCTTCTTCGCCTTGGTGATCAGCTTCTCGGCGATCGGGCGCAGAGCCTTGGCCTTCGCCTCGGTGGTGACGATGGCCTCGGCGGCGATCAACGACGCGGCCAGGTTGGCCATCATCAGCTTCTGATGCTGGGAGGTTCCGCCGAAGTTTCGGGCTCGGCGCGGGGTGGCGGGCATGGTGCTAGTTCTCCTCTTGCAGCGGATTCGCTCAGCCGCGCAGCGACAGGCCGCGCTCGTCGAGCTTCTGCTTCACTTCGTCCAGGCTCTTCTGCCCGAAGTTGGTGATGTTCAGCAGGTCGTCCTCGGTCTTGGTGAGCAGTTCGCCCACGGTGTTCACCTGAGCCCGCTTCAAGCAGTTACGCGGGCGCTCCGACAGGTCGAGATCCTCGATCGGCAGATCGAGGTCGGGTGAGGTGGTGGCAGTGCTGGCTACCTCCCCCAACTCGAGACCCTGTGGCTCTTCGCTGAGGTTGGCGATCAGGTCGACCAACGCCCGCAGTGTGGCCCCGGCGGATGCCAGAGCTTCGCGTGGCGAAATGCTGCCGTCGGTCTCGATGTCGAGCACAAGCCGCTCGTAGTTGGTGCTCTGCTCGACGCGGGTGGGCTCGATCTCGAACATCACCCGGCGCACAGGGGAGAAGATCGCGTCGATCGGCACGACCCCGATCGTGCGGTTCTGCGTCTCGCGGTCGCTCGACAGGTAGCCGCGCCCGCGGCCGACGGTGAGATCGACGGCGATGCGGCCCTTGCTGTTGAGCGTGGCGATCACCAGGTCTTTGTTGAGGATCTCGATCTCGCTGGGGCACTTGATGTCGCCGGCAGTGATCGTGGCCGCACCGCGGGCGTCGAGACGGATGGTGATGTCGTCGTCGGACGTGCTGGTGAGCACGACGTCCTTGATGTTGAGGATGATGTCGGTGACATCCTCGGCGACGCCCGGGATGGTGTCGAACTCGTGCAGCGCATCGTCGAAACGCACCGCGGTGATCGCCGCACCGGGGATGCTCGACAACAGCGTGCGGCGCAGCGAGTTGCCGATGGTGTGCCCGAAGCCGGGCTCGAGGGGACCGATCGCGAACCGCTGACGCGATCCGTCTTCGTCGCCGAGTGCTTCGACGGTGGGGCGCTGGATGACGAGCATGAACGTGCCTCTGTACGGGGAAGTGGGCCGGATTACTTGGAGTAGAGCTCGACGATGAGCGATTCGCGCACGGGGACGTCGATGTGCTCACGCTGGGGCAGGTCGCGAACGGTCACCTGCTTGCCGCCGTCGCCCACCTCGAGCCAGCCGACCACCGAACGGTCGAGCACGTCGAGGTTGTGCTGGATGACGATCATCGCCCGTGCCTTGGGTGACAGCGAGACGACATCACCCTTCTTGACTCGGTAGCTGCGAATGTCGACGCGCTTGCCGTTGACCTGGATGAGGCCATGGCTGACGAACTGCCCGGCTTGCGGACGCGAGCTGGCGAAGCCGGCGCGGTAGACGACGTTGTCGAGGCGCAGCTCGAGCAGGCGCAACAGGTTCTCACCCGTCGGGCCCTGCTGCCGTACTGCTTCTTCGTAGGTGTTGCGGAACTGCCGCTCGAGCACGCAGTAGATGTACTTCGCCTTCTGCTTCTCCTGCAGCTGGGCGAGATACTCGCTGCCGGCGTTGCGGCGGCGGGTGCGGCCGTGGGCGCCAGGCGGAAAGGGACGACGCTCGAGCGCCTTGCGCCCCTTGTCGTTCTCGTAGATGTTGGTGTTGAGGCGGCGCGAGATGCGCACCTTCGGGCCGGTGTAGCGAGCCATGATCAGGTCCTGCGGCGCTTGGGCTGACGGCAGCCGTTGTGGGGTACGGGGGTGACATCCTTGATCGAGGTGACCTCGATGCCGGTGTTCTGGATGCTGCGCACTGCGGTGTCGCGGCCCGAGCCGGGACCCTTCACATGCACCTCGACGCGACGCAGACCGTGCTCCATCGCCGCGCGGGCAGCCTTCTCGGCGGCCTGCTGAGCGGCATAGGGAGTGCTCTTGCGCGAGCCCTTGAAGCCCACACCGCCAGCGGAGGCCCAGGAGATGACGTTGCCCTCGGTGTCGGTGATCGACACGATCGTGTTGTTGAACGAGCTCTTGATGTGCACGACACCATTGGTGACGTTCTTGCGCTCGCGCTTGCGGGGGCGGCGACCGCCCGGCTTCGGCTTCGCCATTACTTCCTCACAGCCTTCTTCTTGTTGGCAACGGTGCGCTTGGGACCCTTGCGCGTGCGGGCGTTGGTGTGCGTGCGCTGACCGCGCACCGGCAATCCCTTGCGATGGCGCACACCCTGGTAGCAACCGATCTCGATCTTGCGCTTGATGTCCTGGGCCACATCGCGTCGCAGGTCGCCCTCGACGGTGGCGTTCGAGTCGATCCACTGGCGAATCTTGTTGAGCTCTTCCTCGGTCATGTCGCGCACGCGCTGGTTCGGATCGAGGCCGGTATCGCCGCAGATGCGCTGCGCAGTGGGCTTGCCGATACCGAACACATAGGTGAGGGCGATCTCCAGCCGCTTCTCGCGGGGAATGTCGACGCCGGAAATTCGTGCCATCGTGCGCTCTTCTCTCTCAGCCCTGGCGCTGCTTGTGACGGGGGTTGTCGCAGATCACGCGCACATTGCCATGGCGACGGATGACCTTGCACTTCTCGCAGATTTTCTTGACGCTCGGTCGGACCTTCATGGTGTGCCTTCTCGTTGACCTGGACTACTTGTATCGGTAAGTGATTCGACCCCGGGTGAGGTCGTAGGGAGTGAGTTCCACTTGCACCCGATCGCCGGGGAGGATGCGGATGTAGTTCATTCGCATCTTCCCGGAGATGTGCGCCAGCACTTTGTGGCCGTTCTCCAACTCGACCCGGAACATCGCGTTCGGGAGCGACTCGGAAATCGTGCCTTCGAGCACAATGGCGTCGTCTTTGGGCTTGGGCAGAACTGCCTCCTCGGTCGTTCGGTGAAATCGCCGGTTGGGCCGGGGCGTGCACGGGCACACCAAGGCTCGCAGGGCCGAGGGGCAATGCTACCG
>CAUJEE010000101.1 GCA_963169215.1 Actinomycetota bacterium | reverse complement strand
CGAGAACCCGCCGAACTCGCGCACGTCGGCCACCAACTCGCCGCTGTAGCGGTAGTCGCTGGGCGCCGGCTCGCCGTGGGCGGGCGGGTCGCCGCCGAGGGCGAGGATGTTCTCCACGTTCTCCGCCTGGTAGGTCATCAGGATCTCGCGGATGTCGGCCCGCCTGTGCCCCTGGCAGGTGAGGTGCGACATCGGCGTGTTGTCGGTCTGGCGGCGGACCCAGCTCACCCGGTCGGCGGTCTTGGTGCGCGTGCTGCCACCCGCGCCGTAGGTGACGCTGACGAAGTCGGGCTCCAATGCTTCGAGTTCGCCGATCGTGCGGCCGAGGCTGAGCCACCCGGCCTCGTGCTTGGGCGGGAAGAACTCGAGCGAGTAGGTGCGCCCGGCGGCGAGAAGGTCGGAGATGCGAGCCACTGCCTACAAGAATGGCGCGCGCGCGAGCCCCCGCATGCAAGAGTTGCCCGGAAATTGTCAGAGGGGGATTGGGATGACCGAAGAAGTCGACACTGCCGCGACCACTGATCGGCGGAGGAGTGTTGCCGACCGTCTGCTCGACTGGCTGGGGGACGAGAGCAAGGAACGCCCGCGCCCCACCCTGATCGCCACCTTCGCCGGAGTCGGCGGGCTGCTCATCGCTGCCGGGCTGTTGGGCGCAGTGGCAGGTGACGATGCCAACCCGCGCGGAAAGCTGGTGGTGGTGTCGTTGATCATCCTCGCGGCCGCCTGGGCGCTGCGGATGTTCGTTGGCTTCGAACCGCTCAAGTCTGCCGCAGTCGGCATGGCCGTGGTCAGCGTGGTGGTGTTCCCCGCGGCGGCGACAGCCGACGATGGATCCTCGGCTTTCGTCACCGGCGCAGTGATGGCCGCGCTCGCGCTCGCGCTCTGGGCGCTGCCGGGCTTCCGCAACCGCAACATCCTGCTCGCGATCGGCGCCCTTGCGCTCGTGTCGGCATTCGGTTCGCTGGCTGACGGCAGTGCCGAGGTGCAGCGCTGCCAGGAGTACATCGACGATTATGACTACGACCGCTTCGACGAAGAGTGCGGCGACGTGGAGTACCAGGAGCCGTCGCTGCTACCCGCGCCGTTCAGCGAGACGCTGGGCGATCAGGGGGCCATCTACCTTGCCGGGGCGGTTGTGTACCTCGCCGCCACCGCGTGGCTCGACCGCAAGGGCCGCAAGGGCCCGGCCACCGCGCTCGCCGCCGCCGGGGTGATCACCGCGATCACCGGTGCGATCGAGTTCGCGGCGCAGCTCAGCGGCGAGACGGCGGCGCTGTTCGTGCTGTTGGTGGGGCTGGTGGTCAGTTTCGTCGGCAGCTTCGGCGCGCGCCGTGCCACCACATGGTGGGGAGCTACCACGGCCACCGTCGGCCTGGTGTGGTTCATCGCCGCAGTGTGGGATCCCGATTCGGCGGCGTCGATCGGGACGATGGTGGTCGTCAGTGGCGTGGTGCTGGTGGCGGTGGCGATCGCCGTCGCCGCGATGCAGCAGATGGGTTCGCGAGGGGCGCCGACGGTCGACAGCGGCGACTGACGTCCGGCTAGTGGCGGAAGTGGCGTTCGCCGGTGAACACCATGGCGATGCGGTGCTCGTCGGCGGCGGCGATCGAGTCGGCGTCGCGCACGCTGCCGCCGGGTTGGATGATCGCAGTGATGCCTGCCTCGGCCGCCACGTCGAGCGTGTCGCGGAAAGGGAAAAACGCGTCACTCGCGCACACACCGCCCCGCGCCCGCTCTCCTGAGCGGGCGGCGGCGATGCGGGCCGAGTCGACCCGGTTCTGTTGGCCGGCGCCGATACCCACCGCCTGGCCGTCGTTGGCGAACACGATCGCGTTGCTGCTCACCACCGCACACACCTGCCAGGCGAACTCGAGGTCGGCCCACTGTTCGGGTGTCGGCTCGGCGGCGGTGACCACCTGCCAGCCGGAGCGGTCGGGTGAGACGGTGTCGACCTGTTGCACCAGCAAGCCGCCGTCGATCGAACGGATGTCGAGTGCCGCCGGGGCCGGCGGGGCTGCCGACAGCACGCGCAGGTTGGCCTTGGCGGCGAACACCGCCAGCGCGCCCGGCTCGAACGACGGCGCCACCACCACTTCGGTGAACACCGGCGCCAGCGCCTCGGCGA
This sequence comes from Actinomycetota bacterium, assembly GCA_963169215.1. Classification (GTDB taxonomy): domain Bacteria; phylum Actinomycetota; class Acidimicrobiia; order Acidimicrobiales; family Ilumatobacteraceae; genus UBA668. The sequence goes on along the minus strand of CAUJEE010000101.1, from coordinate 1,519 downwards.
CGGCGGTCGTGCACGGTCGGTTGAGGGCGACGATGCCACCGAACGCGCTCACCGGGTCGCACTCGTGGGCGCGGGTGTAGGCGGTCTCGATCGTGTCGGCCACGGCGACGCCGCAGGGGTTGGCGTGCTTCACCACCACGCACGCGGGGCGTCCGAAGCGGTGTACCAGCTTCCACGCGGCCTCGGTGTCGTACAGGTTGAGGTAGCTCAGCTCCTTGCCCTGGTGCTGTTCCGCGTGGTCCCACCAGCTCTCGGCGCCGGCGAAGCGATAGCGGGCCCCCTGCTGGTGCGGGTTCTCGCCGTAGCGCAGGGTCTGCGCCCGGGCCAGCGAGAGGTGCAGCCCGATCGGCAACACGTCGGGTGAGTCGGGCGAGGGGGCGTCGAACCAGTTGGCGATGGCCGCGTCGTAGGCCGCGATCGCGGCGAACGCGTCGCGGGCCAGGCGCCGTCGGGTGGTGGCCGACAGTCGGCCCTCGGTGGCGATCTCGGCCAGCACCACGTCGTAGTCGGCGGGGTCGACCACCACCCCGACGTGGGCATGGTTCTTGGCCGCGGCGCGCACCATCGCCGGCCCGCCGATGTCGATCAACTCGATGCTCGGATTGCTGGTGAACGGATACAGATTCACCACCAGTAGATCGATCGCCTCGATGCCATGAGTGGCCATGTCGCCCTGATGCTCGGGGTTGGTCGGGTCGGCGAGCAGGCCACCGTGCACCTTCGGGTGCAGGGTCACCACCCGGTGGTCGAGGATCGCCGGCAATCCGGTGAGGTCAGCCAGGTCGGTGACCTCCACCCCCGCCTCGGCGACCGCTCGTGCCGTGCCGCCGGAGCTGACGATGCGCCACCCGGCGGCGGCCAGCCCGCGGGCGAGTTCGACGACCCCGGTCTTGTCGTACACGGACAGCAGAGCGGTGGGCATGCGCGAACTGTAGGCACCCCATGGGCACGCCGGGTCGGGGTCTTTACAAGGTGTACGTTCGGTGCTGTACGGTCCGAACTACAGCTCTCGACATACAGGAGGTCGCGATGAAAGTGAAACTCACTGTCGCCCAGTTGGTGAGCGGAGGTGGTGCGCTGGTGTGCGCGCTGTTCTCGTTCTTCAACTTCTACGAATTCGGCAGCGACGGTCGGTCGGCGTGGAGCCAGGACGCCGGTGCCTATGTCACCACCATCCCCGCGATCCTCGCGATCGTGATGCTCGGCTGGATGATCGCCGGTCTCGCCGGGGCCAGCCTGCCCAAGCAGGTACTCACCTTCACCACCGAGCAACTGAACGCCACCTGGGGGATTGCCGCCGGGGGGATCATGATCGCCTTTCTCACCCAAGACCTCGGTGGGCTCGACAGGGGCATCGGGTTCTGGTTCATGCTCATCGGCGCGCTGGCGATGGCCGTCGGTGCGGTGATGGCTCTGCTCGGCAAGGGCACCCAGCCGGTGAACTTCGGTGGGGGCGGAGGCGGCAGTGCCGCTGCTCCGGCCGCACCGCCGCCGTACGCATCGGCTCCTCCGCCCCCGC
>CAUJEE010000100.1 GCA_963169215.1 Actinomycetota bacterium | reverse complement strand
CCCAGTCGGCGGCGGCATGGTCTGCGTCGGCGGGAATCTCGGCTGTGCGCCACCAGGCGAACAGGTCGGGCGACCCGCTGACCGGCAGCCAGTTGCCGTGGTGCAGGGCGGGCGTGGCCCGGCGCAGGGCGAGCAGGCGGCGATACCAGTGCAGGATCGAGTCGGGACGGTCGCGTTGTGCGGCCACGCTGCGCTCGTCGGCGTCAGGGGCGAACGGCAGCCACGGCTCGGCGGCCCAGCCGTGCTGCCCGCCGGCCTCCCACGGGATCGGCGCCCGGCACCCGTCGCGTCCACCCGGGTCGACGCACGCCTCGGGGGCGATGTCGGCATCGACCAGCCCCAGCTCCTCGCCCTGATACAGGAACGGCGTGCCGGGCAGCATCAACAGCATCAGCGCCGCCATGCGCGCGTCGAGCTCGTCGCCGCCGTAGCGGCCGCGATGGCGGGGCACATCGTGGTTGGAGAGCACCCAGGTGGGTGTCGCGCCGCGGTCGGCGAGGTCGGCGATGGTGGTGCCCACGCGGCGGGCCAGATCGGCAGGCTGCCACGGGGCCCAGAGGAAGCCGAAGTTGAACGAGAGGTGCAGTTCGGGAGCGTCGGGTGTGCCGTGGTAGGCGGCCATCGCCGCCTCGTCGAGCAGGTACACCTCGCCCACCGCCATCCGGTCGCCGGCGTACTCGTCGAGCAGGGTGCGGATGCGCCGCAGGCGCTGGTGGGTGACCGGCTGGTCGTTGAGCACGACGTGCCCCAGGCCGTGCTCGACCCAATCGGGCGGGTCGTCGCGGGTGATGTCCTTGCCGATCAGGTGCACCACGTCCATACGGAATCCGTCGACTCCCTTGTCGAGCCAAAACCGCAATGTGTCGTGCATCGCCGCTTCCACCAGCGGGTTGTCCCAGTCGAGGTCGGGCTGCTCGCCGAGGAAGCAGTGCAGGTACCACTGGCGGCGCTTCTCGTCGTACGACCAGGCGCGCGCACCAGGGGGGAACGCGGCCAGCCAGTTGTTGGTCGGCCGATCGCGCCACACGTACCACTCGGCCTTGGCGTTGGTGCGGTCGCGACGACTCTCCTGGAACCACGGGTGCCGGTCGCTGGTGTGGTTGGGCACCCAGTCGAGCAGCACCTTCAGGCCGAGGGCGTGGGCGCGAGCTAGCAGTTCGTCGAAGTCGGCCATCGTGCCGAACAGCGGGTCGATCGCGCAGTAGTCGGCGACGTCGTAGCCGAAGTCGGCCATCGGCGAGGCGAAGATCGGCGAGAGCCACAGCGCGTCGACGCCGAGCCAGGCGAGGTACTCGAGGCGTTCGCTGATCCCGGCGAGCGTGCCCACCCCGGGTTGCGGGCCGGGGCGGGTGGCCGACGCCGCGAACGAGCGCGGGTACACCTGATAGACGACCGCCCCCTGCCACCAGGGGAGGCCCGCGGACTGCTGCACGGTCGCGAGACTAGGTCCCGTGGTTTGCCAGGGGCGGCCGGTAGCATTGGCAACAATGTCAACTCTCTAGGTCGGGAGCCCTACCGTGAAGAAGGGTCGTCACCGTCGCTTCGAGGAAGCGCGGAAACTCAAGCAGGCCGGTCCCAGCGCATTCGATCTGGGTCTCGGCGGTAGCGATCAACGTCACACCAGCGAAGACGACGAGTACGCCGCACTGGCGGAGAAGTACGGAGTCACCTTCGACGACGACGACGAAGAGTTCGACGGCTGACTTCCTGCGGGGTGCCAGGCCTGGCGCCAACTGAAGCCATCGGACCACATGCCCTCGCAGCCCTCCTCACCTCAGCTCCGCAACGTCGCGCTGGTCGCCCACGTCGACCACGGCAAGACCACCCTGGTCGACGCCCTGCTCCGCGCCACGGGAACCTTCGCCGCCCACCAGGCGGTGGTCGACCGGGTGATGGACTCGAACGACCAAGAACGTGAGCGGGGGATCACCATCCTCGCCAAGGCCGCGTCGGTCACGTGGAAGGGCGTCAAGATCAACCTCGTCGACACGCCCGGGCACGCTGATTTCGGCGGCGAGGTAGAGCGTGCGCTGACGATGGTCGACGGCGTGCTGCTGCTCGTCGACGCGGCCGAGGGGCCGCTTCCGCAGACGCGCTACGTGCTGCAGAAGGCGTTGGCCCGCGACCTGCCGGCGATCGTGATCATCAACAAGGTCGACCGCCACGACGCCCGGGCGGAGGAGGTGCTGGATGAGGTCTACCAGCTGTTCATCGACCTCGACGCCGGCGATCATCACATCGATTTCGAGATCATCTCGGCCATCGCCCGTGATGCCAAGGCTGTGAGGGGAATCGGCTTCCCCGGCGATGACGCCGACCTGTCGCCGCTGCTCGACACGATCGTCGAGTGCATCCCGGCGCCCGAGGGCGATGTCAGCCTGCCGCTGCAGGCGATGGTCACCCAGATCGACGCCAGCGACTACCTCGGCCGGCTGGCGATCGGACGGGTGGTCAACGGCGTGATGCGCCGCGGCGAGACCGTCGCCCTGCTGGAGGAGGAGTTTGCCGAGGGTCAGCCCCCGCTCAAGCGGCGCCTCGCCCAGCTGATGGCGTTCGACGGCGTGTCGCGCAGCGAAGTCGACGAATTGGGCGCCGGCGACCTGTTCGTGGTGGCCGGGTTCCCCGAGGTCGAGATCGGCGACACCATCGCATCGGTCGAGGCCCCGGTTGCGCTCCCGCGGCTGGTTGTCGACGAGCCGGTGCTGCGGATGACATTCGGCGTCAACACGTCGCCATTGGCCGGCAAGGACGGCAAGTTTCTCACCAGCCGCCACCTCGTCGACCGGCTGAACCGCGAGATCCTCGGCAATGTGTCGATCAAGCTGTACGAGACCGGATCGCCCGACGCGATCGATGTCGCCGGTCGCGGCGAGCTGCAGCTGGCCGTGCTGATCGAGACGATGCGTCGTGAGGGGTACGAGTTGCAGGTCAGTCGCCCGGAGGTGATCACCAAGGAGGTGAACGGTAAGCGCTTCGAGCCCCAAGAGCGCGGTGTGTGCGATGTGCCCGACGAGCACGTCGGCACGGTCACCCAAGAGCTCGCCCCACGAAAGGGCCGCATCACCGATCTGCGCGCGGGCGACGCGGGCCGCACGATCGTCACCTTCGAGTGCCCGAGCCGCGGCCTCATCGGGTTTCGCTCGTTGTTGATGACGGCCACCCGCGGCACCGCGCTGCTGCACCAGCACCACCTCGGCTGGATGCCGTGGGCCGGCGAGATGCCCGACAGTCGAGGCGGCGCGATGGTGGCCGATCGGCTTGGCATAACCACCGGCTACGCGCTCGACAAGCTGCAGCTCAGTGGCGGCTTCTTCGTGCACCCCGGTGAGCAGGTGTACGAGGGGATGGTGGTGGGTGAGTGCTCACGCGAGGACGAGATCGTCGTCAACTGCGTGCGCCCGAAGGAGAAGAACAACATCCGCACGCACAGCCACGACGACGCGGTGAAGCTGCCCGCGCCCTTGATCCACACGCTGGAGACTGCGATCGAGTGGATTGCCGACGACGAGCTGGTGGAGGTCACCCCCAAGGCGATCCGCATCCGCAAGCGCCATCTCGGCCTGGAAGACCGCCGCAAGGCGAACAAGAAGGTCAAGGCCTGAGGCCGCCCCCTCGGCAGCGATTAGCCTGCGCCTCCATGCTCCTGAACGCGTCTCGTCCCCGCTGCCTGGTCTCGTGCTTCCTGGCAGCCGCCGCACTGCTCGCATCCTGCTCGAGCAACTCGGGTTCCGGAGGCGGGGAGTCATCGACGCCGGCAACCGCGTCGGCGAGCACCGCGACCAGCACAACCGCCAGTACGGCGCCGCCCACCACCGAAGCCACGACCACCGCGGCCGCCCCGGAGGCGGTGACGATTCATACCGACGGATTCGGTGAGGCGATGCTCAACGATGACCCAGAGGCTGTGATCGCCTACTTCACCAGCCTGTTCGGACCTCCGATCAACGACTCCGGGTGGCTGCCGAACTCTGAGGTGCCACTGTGCGACACCGACTCTTTCCGTGCCGTGCACTGGCCGTCGCTCTACACGGTGTACGCGTCACGCGACGCGCTCGGCGCGGGTCGTACCGCAGAGCAGAACTTCGTCTACTTCCTCTACGGCCTCACCGAGGGCGTGTGGCCCAGCGAACCGGTGGCCACCGACGAGGGTCTCCTGCCCGGCGACACGGTCACCCGGCTGCAGGAGCTGTACCCCGGTGTCGTCGTGTACGACGGCTCGCTGGGGGGCGGCCGCTTCTACAAGACTCACGACGACCGCAACCTCGGTCCGAACGGCATGCTCACCGGCTCGTCACCCGAGATCGTGTCGACGATCGAGGCGGGCGACTGGCCGTGCGCCGACACCGACTGAGCAGCTGATCCGCCGTCGCGCCAGAAGGTGGCTGCTCCGGCAACCACCGACTCAGCCGTCAGCGCTTCACCGAGGGATGGGGGAGCGGGGTCCACTTCTTGCGCTCGAGCAGCTTGACCATGCGCTCGTACACCTTCTTGCCCACCAACTCGACGATCTCGTCGCGCAGGTACTTGTAGACCGGTTTCCCCCCGTTGAACGCGCGGTGGTCGTCGGTGCACCACCAGTGGAACTCGTGGCCGCCCTCACCCCAGTCGCGACGCTTCCACTCGCGCAGCACGGACGTGACATAGCCGTGCTCGTCGGCGTGCTCCTCGAGGCGCAACGGCACCTGCCAGCACACGTCGGGCTTCCAGTCCATCGGTCGCTCCCCGGCCTCGAGCGCGGCGACGTGCAGGGCACACCCTGCGCCGCCGGCAAACCCCGGCCGGTTGAGGAAGATGCACGCGTCGTCGACCAAGCGGGTGGTGGTGACCCCGTCCTCGTCACCGAGGATGCCCCCGGCGCGGCCCTTGCGGATGTACTGCCAGTGATGGGGCTTCAGCCTCTTCGCCGCGTTGACGACGGTCTGTACGTCGTCGTCATCGGCGAAGTGCGCGCCGTAGCTGCAGCAGCCCTGCTCCATGTGGGCGGCATCGTCGTCGAGGATGCCTTTGCACCCCGCGCCGTAGATGCAGTTCCAGTTGCTGCGCAGGAAGGTGGCATCGAACATCCACGTGCGCTGGTCGTGGTCGTCCTCGAAACTGATCCATTCGTGAAGGTCGAGCGGCACGATCGGCGACGCTACCAATGCCAGGGCGCCGCCGGGCGCCTCTCGGTAGGCTGAGTGGCTCATGAGCAAGCCAGAGAGCAAGCCAGAGAGCAAGCCCGCGATCAAGCCAGCGAACAAGCCGGAGACGGCCGACCAGCTGCGCTCGGCGTTCCTCGACTTCTTCGCGGCCAAGTCCCATGTGGTGGTTCCCTCGGCGAGCCTCATCCCGCACGACCCGACGGTGCTGTTCACCGTCGCCGGAATGGTGCCGTTCAAGCCCTACTTCACCGGCGACGAGGTCGCCCCTTTCAGCCGGGCGGTCACCAGTCAGAAGTGTGCGCGGGCGGGCGGCAAGCACAACGACCTCGACGACGTCGGTCGCACCAAACGTCACCTGGTGTTCTTCGAGATGCTCGGCAACTTCAGCTTCGGCGACTACTTCAAGCGCGAGGCCATCCCGTGGAGCTGGGAGCTGGTCACCGAGGGGTTCGGCTTCGACGGCGACCGGTTGTGGATCACCGTTCACGACAGCGATGACGAGGCAGAGGCGATCTGGCACGAGGAGGTGGGTGTGCCGATGGAGCGCATCCAGCGCCTCGGCGACAAGGACAACTTCTGGCAGATGGGCGACACCGGTCCGTGCGGCCCATGCCGCGAGATCCACATCGACCGCGGCCCTGCGTGCGGCCCCGACGGCGGCCCGCTCGGCGACCCGCATGGCGACCGCTTCATGGAGTTCTGGAACCTGGTGTTCATGCAGTTCAACCAGGCGTCGGACGGTTCGCGCACGCCGCTGCCGAGGCCGAGCATCGACACCGGTGCCGGGCTCGAGCGCATCCTGTGCCTGCTGCAGGGCGTCGACGCGGTGTGGGAGACCGACCTGATGCTGCCGCTCATCGAGCAGGCCTGCAGCCTCACCGGCCAGCGCTACCAGGCCGGCGAATACGAGCATCGCGAGAGCTTTGCCATGCGAGTGCTCGCCGAGCACGCGCGCAGCGCGACGATGCTGGCCAGCGACGGTGTGTTCCCGAGCAACGAGGGCCGCGGTTACGTGCTGCGGCGCATCATCCGCCGCGCGGTGCGCTACGCCTACCTGCTCGGCACCGAGAAGCTGGTGATGCCCGCGCTGGTCGACACCGCGGTGCAGGTGATGGGCAACGCCTACCCCGACGTGGTGGCCAATCGCGACTTCGTGCGCGACCTGCTCACCCGCGAGGAGGACCGCTTCCGGCACACGCTGAAGACCGGGCTCGGCATTCTCGACGGCGAGCTGGCCGAGCACCCCGACGTGCTTCCCGGCAGCTCGGCCTTCGTGTTGCACGACACCTACGGCTTCCCGCTCGAACTCACCGAGGAGATCGCCGGCGAACGCGGCGTGAAGGTCGATGTCGAGGGCTTCCAACAGGAGATGCAGACCCAGCGCCACCGGGCCAAGGCCGCGCGCAAGGGTGCCGACGACGACGGCGGCGACATCGAGGGCTACCGCGAGCTGGTCGAACAGTTCGGCACCACCACGTTCCTCGGCTACGCCGCCGACGAGGCCGAAGCCCACGTGCTGGCGGTGCTCCCCGGTCGACCGAGTGATGACGGGCGACCGACGGTGGAGATCTTCCTCGATCGCACCCCGTTCTACGCCGAGTCCGGTGGTCAGGTGGGCGACACAGGCACGATCACGGTGGTGGGCGACCACGCCGAGGGCACCGCGGAAGTGATCGACACCGCCTTTGCCTTGCCCGGGTTGCGTCGGCACACCGCGGTGGTCACCTCCGGCGAGATCGCCGCGGGGGCCAAAGTGCGCGCCACGATCGACGTCGCGCGTCGCACCGCGATTCGTCGCAACCACACCGGAACACACATCCTGCACTACGCGCTGCGCAAGGTGCTCGGCGAACATGTCAAGCAGGCCGGCTCGCTGGTCGCCCCCGACCGGCTGCGATTCGACTTTTCGCACTTCAACGCGCTGACGCCCGAGGAGATCGCCGAGATCGAGCGCGTGGCCAATGCCGAGACGCTGGCCAACGCTCCTGCCCGTGCGTACGAGACCACCAAGGAGGAGGCCGGTGCGCTCGGCGCGATCGCCTTCTTCGGCGACAAGTACGGCGACGTGGTGCGCGTGCTGGAGGTGGGCAGCTCGATCGAATTGTGCGGCGGCACTCATGTGGCCGCGGCCGGCGACATCGGCCTGATCAAGATCGTCAGCGAGGCTTCGATCGGCTCCAACCTGCGCCGCATCGAGGCGGTCACCGGCGCCAACTCGGTGGCCCTGCTGCAGCGCGACGAGTCGTTGCTCGGTGAGGTGGCGCGGCTGGTGGGCAGTACCCCCGACGAGGTGGTCGACGGCGTGCAGCGCCGCCTCGACGAGATCAAAGGCCTGCGCGACGAGTTGAAAACGATGCGTGCCAAGCTGGCCGGTGGGCAGGCAGGTGACATCGCTGCCGCGGCCCGCGATGGTGTGGTGGTGGCACGTGTCGACGACATCACGCCCGGCGAGCTGCGCGACCTCGCTATTGCCGTACGTCAGCAACCGGGGCTGCACACGGTGGTGCTCGGTGGGGTCAGCGACACCGGCGGCGTTTCGCTGGTCGCCGCAGTGACACCCGACAGCGGCAAGGTGGCAGGCAGCTTGCTCAAGGACGCGGCCAAGGCGGTGGGCGGCGGCGGCGGGGGCAAGGGCGACATCGCCACTGCCGGCGGGAAGAACCCGGAAGCACTCGACGAGGCACTGCGCATCGCGGAGGTGGCTGCCCGCTCGTGAGGGCGTTGGGCATCGATCTCGGCTCGAAGCGGATCGGCATCGCCGTCAGCGACCGCTCGGGAACGATTGCCTCGCCACTCACCGTGTTGCAGCGCACCGGGTCGCGTCGACGCGACCACGCGGCGATCGCCGCCCTCGTTCGCGAGGAGGAGGCCGAGATGGTGGTGGTGGGCCTGCCGCTGAACATGAACGGCAGCGCCGGCCCGGCGGCGCAGGCCGCCGTCACTGAGGCCGAGGCCTTGGCTACCGTGGTCGGCGTGCCGGTGATCACCTTCGACGAGCGGCGTACGACTGTCACCGCCGAGCGGGCGTTGATGGAAGCGGCCATCGGTGCGCGCGATCGCCGCAAGTACGTCGACAAGGTCGCGGCCGCGGTGATCTTGCAGACCTGGCTCGATTCGCGGGCGGCGGGGCGATGACCTACGTCGACGACCGCCGCTGGCACCACGACCCGTGGGACGATCCCGACGTGACCGATGCGCTGGTGCTCGAGCGGCCACCGCGCCAGTTGCGGCGCTACCGGTGGGTGGTGTGGGCGCTCGCCTACCTCGGGCTGGCCGGACTGGTGGCCGTCGGGGTGGTGGGGCTGTGGTACACGGAGAAGGTGAACCCGGCCGGCGACCCGGGCGAGCCGATGACGTTCACCATCGCGGCCGACGACACGGTGCACAGCGTGACCGTGCGGCTGCACGAGCAGGGTCTGATCTCCAGCGTCGGCGTGTTCGAGTACTACCTCGAACACCACGGCGGCCTGGAACTGACCCCCGGCTACTACTTGATCCGCCCCGACGACCACATGGGCAATGTCGTGCGCATCTTGCGCACGCCACCGTCGGAGACGTACACCAAGGTGACCTTCCCCGAGGGCTACACCTACGAGAAGATGGGCGTGCGCCTGGAGGAGAAGGTGCCGCGCTTGTCGGCGGTCGACTTCAACGTCGCGGCGACCGACGGCTCGGTGACCTCTTTGCTGCTCCCGGCAGGCGTCACCAGCCTGGAGGGCTTGTTGTTCCCTGACACCTACCAGGTGTCGAACAGCGAAAGCGCGAAGCAGGTGGTGGAGCGCATGGTGCGCCTTACCGAGCGCGTCGCCGAACAAGAGGACCTCGTCGCCGGATCGGGCCGCTTCGGGCTGAGCCCATACCAGGTGCTCATCGTCGCGAGCATCATCGAGCGCGAAGCGCGCGTGGACGAGGACCGGGCCAAGATCGCGCGGGTGATCTACAACCGGCTGTACCTCGGCATGCCTCTGCAGATCGATGCCACGCTCTACTACCAGCAGGACGGCAGCAGGCCGTTCAGTGAACTGCTCGCGCTCGACACGCCGTACAACACCTACTTGCACACCGGCCTGCCGCCGACCCCCATCGCCAACCCCGGGCGGGCCAGTATCCAAGCCGCGCTCAACCCCGCGGCCGATCCGTCGCTCGGCGACCCGCTGTGTGCAGGGCTGCCTGCCGGTGGATGCCACTACCTGTTCTACGTGCTCGCCGACGAGGACGGCAGACACGTGTTCGCGGCCACCGCCGAGCAGCACCTGGCCAACGTGGAAGAGTCGCGGCGCAAGGGGTTGCTCGGGTGAGCAGCGATCGGCGGGCACCGATCAGTGGGGCGACGCAGGTGGCGGCGGTGATCGGCAGTCCGGTGGGCCACAGCCTGTCACCGGCGCTGCACAACGCGGCTTTCGCCGATCTGGGTATCGACTGGGTGTACATCGCCTGCGAGGTGGCGCCGGGTCGTGCTGCGGAGGCGCTGGCGGCGATGGGCGCGCTCGGCCTCGGCGGGTTGTCGGTGACGATGCCGCACAAGGCTGCGGCCGCCGGCGCGGTCGACGTGCTCGACCCGGCGGCGGCGGCACTGCGCAGCGTCAACACCGTGGTGCCAGAGGCTGACGGGCGATTGAAGGGCTACAGCACCGACGGTGCCGGCTTCGTCGCTGCGCTCGCGGCCGCTGGACAGTCGGTCGTCGGTCGCACGGTGTGCCTACTCGGTGGCGGAGGGGCGGCACGTGCCCTGGCCGACGCACTGGCGCGCGCCGGCGCAGCCCAGGTGAAGGTGGTCAATCGCACCATCTCCGCCGCCGAGGCGACGGCTGCCTTGGCGGCAGGTGTGGGCTCGGTGGGCTCGGCCGCCGACGTGCGCGCGGCCGAGATCGTGGTCAACGCCACCTCGGTGGGCATGGGCAGCGAGCAATTGCCCTGCGACCCGACGCTGCTGCATGCCGGTCAGGTGGTGGCCGACATCGTCTACCACCCACGCGACACAGCTCTGCTGCGGGCCGCGCGCCGGGTCGGTGCCACTGCCGTCGATGGCTTGGGCATGCTCGTGCATCAGGCTGCTCTCGCGCAGGTGCTGTGGCACGGTGCTGCGCCGTCCGTGGCGGTGATGGCCGCTGCCGCGGAGCGGGAACTGGCTGCGCGCCGGCAGTAGCCTGCCTGGGATGCTCCGCTATCTCACCGCCGGCGAGTCGCACGGTCGGGCCTTGGTGGTCGTCGTCGAGGGCCTGCCGGCGGGCTTGGAGATCACCGTCGACGACATCGGCGGCGAGTTGGCGCGTCGTCGCCTCGGCTACGGACGCGGTCCGCGGCAGCGCTTCGAGCAGGACCAGGTGGCGTTCGTCGGCGGCGTGCGCCACGGCCGCACGCTCGGCTCGCCGGTGGCCATCGAGATCGGCAACAGCGAGTGGCTACGCAGCGATAAGTGGCACGCGGAGATGTCTCCGGCACCGGGAGCAACCGAGGCTCCGCTGCATGCCGTGCGCCCCGGCCACGCCGATCTGGCCGGGATGCAGAAGTACGGATTCACAGATGCCCGCGATGTGCTCGAACGAGCCAGCGCGCGCGAGACCGCAGCTCGCGTGGCCGCGGGAGCGATGGCCAAGAAGTTGCTCGCCCACCTCGGGGTGACCGTCATCTCGCACGTGGTGCAGATGGGCGCGGCACGCGCCACTGCCGGGCTGCGTCCCACGCCCGCCGATCTGGCGGCGATAGACGCCAATGAGGTGCGTTGCTTCGACCCTGCCGCAAGCGCAGCGATGATCGCCGAAGTCGAGGCTGCGGCCAAGGAGGGCGACTCGCTCGGCGGGGTGGTGGAGGTGCTCGCCTACGGAGTGCCGGTGGGCCTGGGCAGCCACGTGCACTGGGACCGCAAGATCGATGCCGCGCTGGCGCAAGCGGTGATGAGCATCCAGGCGATCAAGGCGGTGGAGATCGGCGACGGTTTCGACCTCGCCGGCCGCCGCGGCAGCGAGGCTCACGATGCGATTCTGTGGGATGCCGCTGCCAATGGCGGCGCGGGCGACTATCGCCGCACCAGCGACCGCGCCGGCGGAACGGAGGGTGGCATCACCACCGGGGCGCTGCTGGTGGTGCGGGCCGCGATGAAGCCGTTGGCGACGCTCAACCGGCCCACGCTTCAGACCGTCGACGTGGTCACCAAGGAGGCGACGGTGAGCTTCAAGGAGCGCACCGATGTCACCGCCGTGCCCGCCGCCGGGGTGGTCGCCGAGACGATGGTCGCACTGGTGCTGGCCGTCGAAGCGCAGCGCAAGTTCGGCGGCGACACGGTGGCCGAGTTCGCGCGCAATGCCGAGGCGTTCCGTGCCACCCTGCCCTAAACGGCCGGCGGCAGTCGGGTGACGATGCGCGCCGACCAGCATCTGCTGCTCGTGGGGATGACCGGCTCGGGCAAGTCGACCGTGGCACGCGTGCTTGGACTGCGCCTCGACCGACAGGTGGTCGACCTCGACACGGAGATCGAGCGGCGGGCCGGCAAGTCGGTGCGGCGCATCTTCGCCGACGATGGTGAGGCGTACTTCCGAGAGTTGGAGAGCACAGCGCTGCGCGACGCGCTCGCCGACGACGAGGCGCACGTCATCGCCCCGGGAGGCGGCGTGGTGGTGAGCGAGGCCAACCGCGCCCTGCTGCGCGGCCCTCGCGCGCGGGTGGCGTGGTTGTGCGCCGACATCGACACGCTGGTCGAGCGCGTCGGCAGGAGCGGCCACCGGCCGCTGCTCGACGACGATCCGCGGGGTACGTTGCAGCGCATGCTCAGCGAACGCGAACAGTGGTACCGGGAGGTCGCCGATGTGATCGTGCTAGTCGACAACCGCTCGGTGAACGAGGTGGTGGAGGCGATCCTGCGATGATCACCGTGCGGGTGCCGCTGGGGGAGCGCAGCTACGACGTGCTCGTCGGTCACGGTGTGCGGGCCGGGTTGGCCTCGTCGCTGCCGGCCGGTGCCCGTCGAGCAGCGGTAATCACCCAGGCCTCGATCCCACTCGACTGCGATCCCGGGATCCCCTGTGAGCGGTTGCTCATCGGTGATGGAGAACAGCACAAGACGCTCGAAACCGTCGAGCAGCTCTGCCGCGACTTTGCCCGGATGGGCCTCACCCGCAGCGACGTGGTGATCGGTGTCGGCGGGGGCATGGTCACCGACGTCGCCGGGTTCGCAGCCGCGGTGTGGCATCGCGGCGTGGCGGTGGTGCACGTGCCGACGACCCTGTTGGGCATGGTCGACGCGGCCATCGGCGGCAAGACCGGGGTGAATCTCCCCGCGCTCGACGGAGTGGGGGGCAAGAACCTGATCGGAGCCTTCTGGCAACCGCGTGCAGTGTTGTGCGACCTCGACGCGCTGGCCACGCTGCCGCCCCGAGAGTTGCGCTGCGGCCGTGGCGAGATGGCCAAGTACCACTTCCTGACCGGCGACGACCTGCTCGCGCTCGACGTGCCCGAGCGCATCGCCCGTTGCATCGAGATCAAGGCCGCGGTGGTGGCCACCGACGAGCGTGAGGGCGGCCGGCGGGCGCTGCTCAACTACGGCCACACCCTGGCCCACGCGCTGGAGATCGCCACCGGCCACGAGATCGCCCACGGCGACGCGGTGGCGGTGGGGTTGGTGTACGCGGCGCACCTCGCTCACCACCTCGGCCGCATCGACGCCGACCGCGTGCAGCAGCACTACGACGTGGTGCGGGGAGTCTACGAACTGGCCACCGATCTGCCCGCAGACGTCGATGCCGAGCGGCTGGTGCAACTGATGGCCGGCGACAAGAAGGTGCTGTCCGACGGTCTCACATTCGTACTCGACGGCGCCGCAGGTGTCGAGGTGGTGCCCGGCATCGACCCCACTGCCGCCTCGGCCGTCCTCGCATCGATGGCGGCTTCTGGGCAGCAATAGTCCCGGCCCTCGTTCTGGGGCGGCCCGGTCGCGGGTTGCGGGAACGGCCCTGCCCAGGTGCGGTGCCCCCTTTCACGGCGGGACACCCTGACGGCCAGACTGGAACGATGACGCCCGAGATCCGCACAGAGCGACTGTGGCTGCGCGGGTGGCGTGAGGAGGACAAGCTGCCGTATGCGCTGCTCAATTCCGACCCAGAGGTGATGCGCCACTTTCCATCGACACTCAGCCGCCAGCAGAGCGACGAGATGGTCGAGAGCATGGTCGTCGCGTGGGAGCGGCGCGGCTATGGGCTGTGGGCCGTCGAGCGTCTTGATACGCAGGCGTTCGTCGGCTTCATCGGGCTATCAGCACCGTCGTGGAGCGAGCATCCGTGCGTGGAGGTCGGCTGGCGTCTCGGTCGCCGCCATTGGGGCAACGGGTTCGCTCCGGAGGGCGCCCGGGCGGCGTTGGCGTTCGCCTTCGATCAGGTAGAGCTGCCCGACGACGAGGTGGTGAGTTTCACCACTACGAAGAATCTCAACTCGCAGCGGGTGATGCAGAAGCTCGGCATGCGTCACGACGCCACCCGCGACTTCGACCATCCGTTGTTGCCCGACTGGGAGGAGAAGCGCCACGTGCTGTACTGCATCGACCGTGCGCTGTGGCGGGCGGGGCGCACCGCGTGAGTGCCGTTCCACCCGGTTGAACGGGCGCGATTCCGCCCGGCCCCCGGGAAAAGTTGCGCCCGATGACGCCGACGCGGTCAGAAGCGGGAGGAATCGCGCCCGACCTGTGGCAGTCGGGCGTGGCACGATAGACGGCGTGGCTGTCATCGCCTTGCTCCACGGACCCAACCTCAACCTGCTCGGCCAGCGCGAGCCGCACATCTACGGCAGCGCCACGCTCGCCGACTACGAGGCGACGGTCACCGCCGTCGCCGCGCAGCATGGCCACACGGTGAGCGCGCTGCAGACCAATCACGAGGGTGATCTGGTGGATGCCATCCACCGCGCGCGGGGGGAGGCAGCGGCGATCATCATCAACCCGGGAGCCTTCACGCACTACGCCTGGAGCCTGCACGATGCGCTCGCCGCCTTCGCGGGGCCGATCATCGAGGTGCACATCACCAACCCCAACGCGCGCGAGCCGTGGCGGCACACCAGCGTCGTCTCGCCCGTGGCCACCGGCTCGATCGTCGGTCTCGGGTTGCTCGGCTACGAGTTGGCCGTGGAGGCGATCGCCCGGAAATTGACCGAATGAACGCTGCCGACGACGGAACGACCATCCCGTCGGCGGTGGCTCGACACGTCGCCGGGCGGGCCGACAGGGTGCGGGCCCGCCTCGACGGCATCGAAGCGCTGGTGGTGAGCGATCTCACCAACGTGCGCTGGCTCACCGGCTTCACCGGCTCGAACGGCTACGTGGTGCTCACCCCGCAACGGCTGACGCTGGTCACCGACGGGCGCTACGGCGCGCAGGCCGTTCACCAGATGGACGAGGCGCAGGTGGCGGGCGAGGTGCTGGTGGGCCTCAGTTCTGCGGCGATCACCGCCCACCTCGACGCACTCACGGCCGGCTTCGAGACCGTGGGTTTCGAAGCCGCGCATGTCAGCTTCCAGCAGCACGCCGATTGGGCGCGGGCTTTCCACACCACGCTGCGACCCACCAACACCATTGTCGAGAGCGAGCGACGCAGCAAGGACGATGCCGAGATCGCGCTCATCGCTGCGGCCTGCCGCATTGCCGACCGGGCGCTGGCCGAGGTGGCTCCTCACCTTGCCGACGGGCTGACCGAGGCCGAGGTGCGCAACAGGCTGGAGACGCGCATGCGCGAACTCGGGGCGAGTGGCCCCAGCTACGACACGATCGTCGCATCCGGGCCGTTCAACAGCGCCCTGCCCCACCACCGCCCCGACCACCGACTGCTGTTGCCGGGCGACCTGGTGATCATCGACGTGGGCGCGCTCCTGGACGGTTACCACAGCGACATGACCCGCACCTTCGTGGTCGGTGAACCCACGGCGGAGCAAGCCGAGGTCTACGCGATGGTGCTCGCCGCGCAACAGCGCGGGCTGGCCGCGGTGGGCCCGGGGGTGGCTGCCAAGACGGTCGACGTCGCCTGCCGCGACCACATCGGTGATCGTGGTCGCGGCGACTGGTTCACCCACGGCACCGGCCACGGAGTGGGTCTGTTGATCCATGAGGATCCGTTCGTCAACGCCACCAGTGATGCCGTTTTGCAGGTCGGCGACGTAGTGACCGTGGAGCCGGGGGCCTATCGTGAAGGCTTCGGCGGTATCCGAGTGGAAGATCTGGTGGTTGTCACCAGCGACGGGTGCCGCGTGCTGACAGCCTTTGCGAAGGATTCACCGTGCCTGCCATCACCACCAACGACCTGAAGACCGGGATCACTCTCGAGCTCGACAACGGCCTGTTTCAGGTCGTCGAGTTCCAGCACGTCAAGCCCGGCAAGGGCGGTGCTTTCGTACGCAGCAAGCTGCGCAATCTGAAGAATGGGGCGGTGATCGATCGCACGTTCAACGCCGGCGTGCGGGTCGAGCAGGCGGTGCTGGAGAAGAACGACATGCAGTTCCTCTACCGCGACGGCGACGACTACGTGTTCATGGATCTCGAGTCATACGACCAGCAGCACGTCGCGCCGGCGGCTCTCGGCGACGCGGCCGACTACATGGTCGAGAACTCGGTGGCGATCATCGCCTTCTACAAGGGTGAGATCGTCACCGTCGAGATCCCCGCCTCGGTCGAACTGACCATCGCCGAGACCGAGCCCGGCATCCAGGGCGACCGCGTGAGCGGTGCCCGCAAGCCGGCCACGTTGGAGACGGGCAAGGTGGTGCAGGTGCCGTTGTTCGTGAACATCGGCGATCGGGTCAAGGTCGACACTCGCACCGGCGAATACATCACCCGGGTCTGAGCACGATGGCGTGCGCCGACGAGCGCAGCGACGCACGCGAGCGCGCCCTGCTCCTGCTCTACGAAGCAGAGGCCAAAGGCATCAGCGTCGACGTGGTGCTGGCCGAGCAAGTGATCCCGACCGACGAGCTGACCACTTTGCTGGTGCGGGGTGTGCAGGCCAACCAGGAGCGCATCGACGCAGCCATCGCCGACCACGCCCACGGCTGGACCCTGCAACGGATGCCATCGATCGACCGCAACGTGTTGCGGATCGCGGCGTTCGAGCTGCTCGGCCGCGTCGATGTGCCGGTGGCGGTGATTCTCGACGAGGCGGTCGAGTTGGCCAAGCGCTTCAGCACCGACGACAGCGGCCGCTTCGTGAACGGAGTGCTCTCCGCGCTCGTGTCGCTGTGGCGCGAGTAGCGCTCAGATCGCGCCAGACGCGCCCGCTGGTTCGCGAGGCGTGACGGCATCGCTGCTGAAGTAGGGAAGCAGGATGTCCTCCATCCGGTACAGACCGCAGGGCAGATTGACGATGTGCTGGGCGGCGAACAACGCTCCGTCGCCGAACGCCTCGCGAGCCAGGCTCTCGTGGCGCAGGCGCACCGTCTGGTACGGGAACCCGAACAGCACCTCGTGGGTTCCGATGATTCCCCCGGCGCGGACAGTCTTGATGTCGCGGGGATCCTGATCGAGCCCGGTCGCGAGACGAATCGCCGTCCCGGAAACCTCTGGCTTGGCCTTGAAGTGCTCCTCCATGATCTCGATGTCGGCCCACGGGGCGATTGCCTGCAGGGTCTTGGCCGCGAGCAACATGAAGTTGATTCCGATGGTGATGTTCGGCGACCACAGCACGCGGGTGGTCAGCGACCAACGCTCGATACGAGCCAGCGCGCACTCGTCGAAGGCCGATACCGCGCAAACGATGGCCACGCCACGATCGGCGGCCGCCTCGCCGTAGTAGTCGATGCCCGACTGCGACGAGAAGTCGATGATCGCGTCGACTGGGTGACGATCGAGCAAGGCGGCGGCCGTGACGCAGTCGGCACTGATCATCCGCGCCGGTGACGATGACTCGACCCCGAGCATCGATGAAGCGCTGCCGTGCCCACCGTGCGAGGTGCGGCGGACGACCCATTCGAGACTGACGTCGTCTTGCTGCATGAGCAGTGCGGCCACGGCTCTTCCGGCCCGGCCGAATCCGATGAGACCAATTCTCATGATCCAGTCCTCCTTGTGGTCGTTTGGACGTGAGGTCAGCGCCGCACGAGGGCGACTAGTGCATGGGCGATGGCGGCCAGTGCGTACCAGAGCACCAGGCGATCGATCAGCCTGGCCACGGGGATGGTGATGGCTTGCGTCTCAGTACGAGAGTTCCTTGGCATATGACCTCATCGTGAGCAGAGTGGTAAGCAGGGAGACGAGATCTTCCAGATCGCTGACAGTCACGTGCGCACCCGGCGCGTGGCCGCCGATGGCCACGCCGACGTCGGTATCGGTCAGGTCGGAGAAGGCCGCGGTGTCGCTGTCGCTGGCCACGAACAAGGCTTCGCCCAGCTCGCGAGTCGGCGGGGCCGGTGTGGTCGGCAGGGCCACGCGCGTGGCAGGTAGCGCCGCGGCTTCGGTGAGCAGATGGGTGACGCGGGCGTCAGGGGTGCAGTCGACGACGATCTGCAACTGGTCGGCGCCGGCGAGAGTGCCGAGGCGGTCGAAGAGCCACGACATCGCTCAGGCCCTTGTCTGGGGTGGGGGGGATGTTGGTGCCACGGCTCGATAGTCACCGATCCCTGTTGCGATCCGGTGACGGGAGTGCGCTGGTTTCGCGCCGCTTCAGTCGCGGAGCAGGTCCTCGAAGTCGTCCCGTGAGACTGGCTCCTGCGCCGAGTCGCCGTTGGGCAGCGGCACGGCCACGTCCTCGCCGTCGATCTCGAACCGCACTCGTCCCACCCCGCGTAGGTCGGTCAGGGTGTGCACGACCTGGCCCACCGCGAGTACCTGGTCGCCGGCTGGAATGTCGAGAAAGTCGCCGCTCAAGCCGATCGTCGCGATGCCACGGCTGACCTCGACGTCGGTGAGCATCGAGGCGTCGGGAATCGCTGAGCGCAACCCCAGGTCCGACTCCTCGGCCGACACGCCTCCCGCCAGTGCGGCGACAGCGTCTGCTGCGGCCGGCGGCCCGGGCACCAGGCGTTTGACAGGAGTGAGGGTGTCGTCGTCGACCATCCATATCCGAATCGATTCCAGCCCGCTTGCATCGGGAATCGTGGGGGGCGCGTCGGGGACGGTGACGACGGCGACGTCGACCGCCTCGGGACGATCTTGCACGGGGAACCCGCACGAACAGAGGGCGACCAACGACGCAAGTCCGGCCAGGAAGCGTTTACGGTTCATCGGTCTCGCTGCGCAGGGATTTCGACGACGAAGCGTGCCCCACCGCCGGGGCGATCCTCCACCCACACCCGCCCGCCGTCGAGGCGCACGTACTCGTCGACCAGCGACAGGCCCAGTCCGGTGCCCTTGGGGTGCTCACCGCCGGCAACCGACGCGCCGCGGTGGAAGCGACCGAAGATCGACACCTTCTCGTCAGCCGGAACCCCGGGGCCCTCGTCGTCGACCACCAGCCGCAGGCGGCCCCCGACGTGACGGCATTCGATGCGGGTGGCACCCCCTGCATAGCGCGCCGCGTTCTCCAGAAGATTGGCCACCACTCGCCCGAACCGCACCGGGTTCACCTCGTGGACGACTGGGATGCCCGGGGAATTGGCGAATGCCGCAGACACGTCGTGCAGTGCGGCCTGGCGTTCGACCAACTCGGCGATGTCGACGAGTTCTCGGTCGCCCTCGACGACACCAGCGTCGACCCGGGCGAGTTCCAGCAATTCGAGGGTGAGCTCCTGCAGATGTTCTGCTTGCTCAGCGACGATGTCGAGGGCCATTGCCGTGCGCTCGCTCGACCCGGACCGACGGGCGAGGGCCACAGCAGCGCTCATCGCCGTGAGCGGTGTGCGTAGCTCGTGACTCACGTCGGCGGTGAAGCGTTGTTCGCGGGCTATCCGCTGCTCGAGCGACTCGGCCATGTTGTTGAATGCCTCGGCCACGGGTTCGAGGTCGCGGTCGTCGCCGACACTCAGGCGCCGGTCGAGCTGGCCTTCACTCATCGCCTGGGCGGTGGAAGCAACCGAGTGCAGGGGTCGCAGAACACGTCGCGACATCCCGAACCCGGCGACTCCTCCGATCAGCGTCGTGACCGAGGCGGCCGAGGTGAGCACGATGGCGAGCGTGCGCAGCGTTCGCTCGTACTCCTCCGCGGGGAGGAACTCGAAGTAGTGGGCCTCTTGGGCCGGGATCGGCACCCCGACGACGAAGTACGGCGTACCACCGATGCGGGTGCGCTGGATCAGAGCCTCTCCGGCCAGGGTCCCTTCGATCAGACCGGAGGGAATGCGCGACTCGTCGAGGTCGACCACCGCCGAGTACCACGTGCCGTCGACGGCGAGTACGGCGCGGCCGCGTGTCTGGGCGAGGGCCGCGAGCACCTGCTCGTCGGATGTCGTGGCCGAGGAGGCGAGCTGGCCGCTCAGAACCTGCGCGTGCAGCCCCGCTTGGCGAACTGCCAGACGTTGGCGTTGTTCGAGCAGATACCAGCGGGCCAGTTGGTAGGTGGCCAAGGCCAACAACAGCGAGAGTCCCAACGCGGATAGTGCGAAGCCGGTTGCCGTTCGGGCGCGAAGACCGCGCGGACCGAACATCACGGCTGCTCGCGCACCATCTTGTAGCCGAGCCCGCGCACCGTCTGCAGCATCGTCGGATGCGCCGGATCGGGCTCGATCTTGGCCCGCAGGCGGGCGATGTGGGTGTCGACCAGGCGACCGTCGCCGCTGTAGTCGTAGCCCCAGATCCGCTGCAGAAGCTGGTCGCGCGACCACACCCGGTTGGGATGGGAAAGGAAGTGGCAGAGCAGGTGGAACTCGGTGCGGGTGAGGGCGAGCGGCTCGCCGTCGCGATGAGCCAGCCCGGCATCGGGGACCACTTCCAGCGAGCCGAGTACCAAGCGCTCGGCTGGATCTTCGGACTCGCGGCGTCGTAGTTGCACTCTGACGCGGGCCAGCAGCTCGCGGTCGTTGAACGGCTTGGTGACGTAATCGTCGGCACCGATCTCCAAGCCGGTGACCACGTCGTGGCTGTCATTCTGAGCGGTGACCATGATGACCGGGACGTTGCTCTCCTTGCGGATGCGGCGACAAACGTCGAAGCCGTTCATCACCGGCAGACGGACATCGAGCAGGACGAGGTCGATCGACTGGTCGAACAAGTCGACGGCGTCCTGGCCGGTGGCGGCCTCGACGACCTCGAACGACTCGTCCTCGAGCAGCATGCGGATCAGTCGGCGGACGGTGTCGTCGTCCTCCACGACAAGAATCCGGTCGCCCATGGTTCCTCCTCGTTCCCGAACTCGGCAGGGTTCTCAAGGCTACCCCGCACCATGTCGGTGAGCGGACACACCCGATGGCGACCCTATTGCAGGGGTATGGCGATCGTGTGACGGCCGGATCGATGGGGCCCGTGCGATTGGGCGGCTCAGCCGGCGACGACGGTGACCACGGCCACGGCCAAGGCGGCGAGGGCGTATGCCCAGGCCAACAGATCGATCGTGCGCCCCACGGTTGCGGCCTTCGTGCGTGCTCGTTCCATGACCGCAGCGTCTCATGGCGGGCTGAAGGCCAGGGTAAGCGGGGGATGCTGTCGTGTGCATTCTGGGTGAAGTGCGGGTGAATCGGCCTGTGGATCGGCAAGACTGACCGGCCGTGAGCGAGCGCCCGTCGCCGAGAGACCGCCTGGCCGAGATGACCTTCCGCGTCGTCGAACGACTGCGCACGATCCACCCTGCGGCGTGGCTGACCTTCGTGTTCGCGGTCTTGTTCGCCGTGCTCTTCGGACGGTTGGGGGTGAGCAACCATCGCAACTACGGCACCTGGTCGTACGACATGGGCATTTACGACCAGGGCATCTGGTTGATCTCGCGCGGCGAGCAGTTCATGAGCGTGCGCGGCATGAACTTCTGGGGCCACCACCTCAACCTCATTGCCTACCTCTTCGTGCCCTTCTACTGGGTAGGCCTCGGTGGTCCCGAGCTTCTGTACGTCGTGCAGGCGATAGCGCTGGCGTGGGCTGCGTTCCCCATCTATCTGATCGCCCGCGACAAGTTCGCCAAGCCGTGGATCGGGTTCCTGTTCGCGCTCGTCTACCTGATGTACGCGCCGGTGCAGTGGATCAGCTGGGCGATGTTCCACCCGGAGGCGCTGGTGATCGCCCCCTTCCTGTACGCCTGGTGGTTCGCCACCAAGGAGCGGTGGGGTTGGTTCCTGGCAATGGTGCTGCTCGCGCTCAGCACCCGCGAGGACGTCGCCTTGGCGGTGATGATGCTGGGCGTGGTGTTGGCGATCTACATGCGCACGGCACCCAACTACCGTCGCATTCTGTGGCGTTGCGCGGGCACGTTCGTGCTCGGGGCGGTGTGGTATCTGGTGGCAGGTCGTCTGCTCGTGCTGTTCAACGACGGCAAGGAGCCGTTCTACATCACCTACTTCTACGGCAACTACGGCGACACCGGGCCGGAAGTGGTGGAGACGATGCTGCTGCACCCCGATCGAGTGGTGAGCGATGCGGTGCAGCCCGACCGGCTCAAGTTCTACAAGCAACTCGGCTGGCCCCTCGCCTGGCTACCGCTGTTCAACCCGCTCGCGCTGCTGATGGCGGTGCCGCAGATGCTGGCCAGCGTCACCAGCCTCAGCCCCTATTCGCGGATGATCAACTACCAGTACACGTCGGTCATGATCGCCCCGATCATGATCTCGTCGATCCATGGCGGGCACATGCTGTACCGCTTCCGCCCGGCGCGGTGGTCACTGCCGATCGCGATGGTGCTGTGCGCGTTGGTGAGCAACATCGCCTGGGCGCCATCACCCATCGGCCAGCCGGTCAACTACTACGCGTGGGCGCAGAACAGCCCGCGCCGCCCGTCGCTCGATCACGCGGTGTCGCTGATCCCCGCCGCTGCCTCCGTCTCGGCCAGCTATCAGCTGGTGCCGCACATGGCCCACCGTCATGAGGTGTACGACTGGCCCAACCCGTTCTGGGCGAGCGTGTGGGGCAACGATGACTGTGGTCGATTGCCCGACCCCACCACGGTCGACTACGTCGCGCTCGACAAGAGCCAGATCGGCCCGAACAACTACTCGCTGTACGAGTCGATGCGGGCCGAGGACGGCCCATTCGACGTTGTCTACGAGGATGCCATCGTGGTGGTGCTGAAGCGGGTGGGCACTAGTCCAGTGGTCGACGAGCTACCGCAAGCAAGTTCTTGCCGAATGCTGGCGAGCCGACGCGGCGCTGGATGAGGCGACTGACGGGCACGATCACCGCATCGAACAACTTCGACGAGCCGGCGCGAAGGGTCGACACGTCGAGCAGGCGGTACATGACGAAGTAGGGGACGACGCCGGCCACCTCCATGTAGCGCAGGTCGACCGTCTCCAGTCCTGCCGACGCGATCACCGCCGCGAGCAGGTCGCGGTCGTAGCGGCGGTAGTGGCCCGACTTGTAGTCGAGGCTGCCGTACAGCGAGGGCATCGCAGGCACGAACAGTGCCACCGTGCCGCCCGGGCGCACCAGCTGGGCGGCAGTGCGCAGTTCGGCCGCGTCGTCGCGGATGTGCTCCAGAACGCTCACGTAGACCACCGAGTCGAAGCCCGTGTCGGTGCCGGACGCAAGCAACTGCTGGGAGGTGACGGCGCGGGTCTGCAGACCTGGAAGGCCCTGCGTGCGGCGGGCGAGCTCGGGGTAGACGTTGGCGGCCGGCTCGATCGCCAATACCTGGTGGCCGGCGGCGGCGAGCTTGCTGGCGATCGCGCCAACACCTGCGCCGACCTCCAGCACTCGCGGGCCGAGGTGGGGGTGCATCTCCTCGGCGATCCAGGTGATGAAGCGGTCGGCGTCGGCCAACTGGGCCAGCTCCTCGGTGGCCCCGAACACCGATTCGCCGGTTGCCGCCTGGGCGCGCAGGCGCGGGTTGCGCTGCGCCCACACCGCCTGGTCACCGCGCATCTCGCGCCGCACCTCCTGCACCCTGCGCCTGATCGGCCACAGGTTGCGCACGAACTCGCGCAGGTCGGCCCCAGCAACCTCGCCGGCGCCGGAGTAGCGCGGCCGGAAGGTGATCGGTACCTCGTCGACGGCGAAGCCGTGGGCCTGCACCACAGCCACCATCGCCGAGAACAACCCGTAGGTCTCGTGTGGTAGCTGTTCGCCGAGCAGCACCTCGACCACTCCTGGGCTGTACACGCGAAAGCTGGTGGTCGAGTCGCTGACGCCGCGGGCGCCGGTGAACAGCTTGACGACGGCGTTGCCGGCTCGGCTGAGCAGGTTGCGTACGATGCCGGTGCCGGGCGACGAGCCACCGCGGGCCCACCGCGAACCGATGGTGAGGCCGCTACCGCGGGCGAGATGACTGCGCACCAGGGTGGGGATCTGGCGCGGATCGTGCTGTCCGTCGGCATCGAGCGAGACGATCACCTCGGCATCGTCGGCGAGCGCGGTGCGAAAGCCGGCGAGCAGCGATTCGGCCAGACTGGCGGACGTATCCAGGCTGGAGGTTGTCTCCTGTTCGACGACGGTCAGCGCGAGGCCCAGCGCGGCAGCGGTTGCGCGCGGCCCGTCGGCGACCCCGGGGGTGGCACCGAGGAGCACGGCGCGCACCTCGATCCCGCTCGGGGCGAGGGCGCGGCGGGCCTCGTCGAGTTCGGCCAGTACGGGCGGAGCGGCGACGAAACGGTGCTGCGAGGCGAGGAGCACAGTTACGCGCACGGCGTGACGCTATCCTCTGCCGACGACCGTGAAACGGGTCCCGTGAGGCCCGTACGGGAGGAGTAGATCGCCGATGGCAGCCAGATTCGCGCTGGCCCCGCTGCATAATCGTGCATTAGTCTGCATGAACATGCGTAGGAACCCGACGCTCCGAGCGCACACGATGTGGTGCAGGCCGTGACCGCTCGTGCCAACGATCCTGTGAACGATCGGTGGTCCGACCCGCGGGCCGATCAGTCGCCGCCCATGGATGCGGTGCTGGTGTTGGCCGACGGCAGCGTGTTCGAGGGTGAGCTGATCGGTGCGCCACTGAATGGAAGGGTGGCCGGCGGGGAAGTGGTGTTCAACACCGCCATGGCGGGCTACCAGGAGGTGATCACCGATCCCAGTTACGCCGGGCAGATGATCGCCTTCACCTACCCGCACATCGGCAACTACGGGGTCAACACCGTCGACTACGAAGCCGCTCGTCCCTTCTGCCGGGGGGTGATCGTGCGCGATCTCGCCCGTCGGGCGAGCAGCCAGCGCAGCGAGGGCTCGCTGGCGGCAATGCTGCATCGTCACGGCGTGAGCGGAATCACCGGTATCGATACCAGACGGCTCACCCGCCTGCTGCGCGACACCGGCGCGATGCCTGGCGTGTTCGGTCCGATCAGCGTCGGCGAGAGCGCGCTGCTGGCGGCCGCTGCCGGCGAAGCGGGCACCGATGGCGTCGACCTCGTCGCCGAGGTGACCACGGCCGAGCCGTACCACGTGCCGTTCAGCGGTAACGGACGTGAGCGGCGCATCTTGGCCTTCGACTTCGGCATCAAGAACACCATCCTTCGCCACCTGTCACAGATCGGCGCCGTCGAGGTCCTGCCGGCCTCCACCACCGCGTCGGAGGTGATCTCGCGGCGCCCCGATGGGGTGTTCTTGTCGAACGGCCCCGGCGACCCGGCAATGGTGGGTTACGCGGTCGACACGATCCGAGAGCTCGTCGGGCAGGTGCCGGTGTTCGGCATCTGCCTCGGCCACCAACTGCTCTGTCGCGCGCTCGGAGGCGAGACGTTCAAGCTGCCCTTCGGTCACCACGGGGCGAACCACCCTGTGCGACATCTGGCCACCGGTCAGGTGGAGATCACCAGCC
>CAUJEE010000099.1 GCA_963169215.1 Actinomycetota bacterium | reverse complement strand
ATCACCCGCCAGGCCGGCTGGGTGACGTGGAAGGCGCCGCGCAGGTGCACGTCGATCACGGCGTCGGTCATCGCCGGCTCGAGGTTGTGGAACGCCTTGTCGCGCAGGATGCCGGCGTTGTTGACGACCACGTCGACACGGCCGTAGGCGTCGATTGCGGTCTGCACCACGGCTGCGCCACCCTCGGGTGTGGCCACCGAGTTGGTGTCGGCGACGGCCTCGCCGCCGAGCGCCTTGATCTCGTCGACCACCCGCGCCGCGGCACCCTTGTCCGCGTCGCTGCTTGGACCACTGCCGTCGACCGCGCCGCCGAGATCGTTGACCACCACCAGGGCACCGCGCGACGCCATCAGCAGGGCGTGCTGGCGGCCGAGCCCACCTCCTGCGCCGGTGATGATCACTACCTTGCCGTCGTAACCGAGTTCGTTCGCGCTCATTCCCGCGACGTTACAAGCCGAGCCGACGCAACGCCTCTTCGCGCAGAGCCCGGTAGTCGAGCTTGCCGTTGGCCGCCCGCCCGACGGAGGCGATGTGTAGCACCCGCTTGGGAGCCTTGTAGGCGGCGTGGTGCTCCTTCACGTGGGCGATGAGGGCAGCTTCGTCGAGGGTGCAGCCGGGGTGCAGTTGCACCAATGCGGTGATCGCCTCGCCGAAGCGGTCGTCGGGTACCCCCACCACGGCGGCGTCGTCGACCGAGGGGTGCAGCTTCAGCGCCTCTTCCACCTCCTCCGGGTACACCTTCTCGCCGCCGGTGTTGATGCACTGGCTGCCGCGGCCGTACAGCTTGAGCGTGCCGTCGGCCTCGACCTCGGCCCAATCGCCAGGGATACTCCACCGCACCCCATCGAGCATCACGAAAGTGCCCGCCGACTTGTCGGGGTCTTTGTAATAGCCGATCGGCGTCCGCCCGCGCAGGGCCACCCGGCCGCGCTCACCGCTACCCGGCTGCACCTCGCGGCCGTCCTCGGTGAGCACCCTGGTGTCGGGTCCGAGGCGGAACTTGGCCGTCGTCGTCATCGCCCCGGCGCGGGTGGTGCTGGTCGCCATCGACAGCGCCTCACTGCTGCCGAGCGAGTCGACCATGATCAGCCGCTCGTTGTGCCGCAACAGCCCGGCCTTGGTCTCTGCCGCCCAGATCACCCCGCTGGACAGGATCACCCGCAGCGACGACACGTCCCAACGCGTCGGCTCGGCGTCGAGAGCGCGCAGGATCGGCTTGGCGAACGCGTCGCCGACGATCGACAGCCCCTGCACCTTGTGCTGCTGCACTGTGTCGAGCAACTCGACCGGGTCGAAGTGGCGGCCCACCAGCGTCACCACCGAACCGCCGCTGATCAGCGCACTCATCGTGTTGAACGCGCCGGTTCCGTGCATCAGCGGCGCGGCGGGCAACACCCGCGGGCCGGGGCGAGAGAGGCGCTCATCGAATGCCTCCCACCCGGGGGTCGATGGCAGGCGTACCTTCGACGACGCGTCGAGACTGCCGATGACGTCGTCCTGACGCCACATGACTCCCTTGGGGAACCCGGTGGTGCCGCCGGTGTAGAGCATGTACAGGTCGTCGCCGCTGCGTCCCCACTGGGGCACGGTGCGCTGCGTCGCCGCGGCCGCGGCCTGCTCGTAGGGAATGGCCCACGGCGGGCACGCACCGCTGCCGTCGTCGACCCACAGCCAGGTGTGCACAGCGGGCACCCGCGCTCGCAGTGCGGCGCAGGTGGCGGCGAACGTGCCGTGGAACACCACCGCGACCGCATCGGCGTTGTCCCACAGGTAGGCCAGTTCGTCGTCGGTGTAGCGGTAGTTGGTGTTCACCGGCACCAGTCCCGCCTTGTACATCGCGAACATGCTCTCCATGTACTCCGGGCAGTTGTGCAGGTAATGGGCCACCTTGTCCTGGTGGCGTGCCCCGCCGGCGAGCAGCGTGGCCGCCACGCCGTCGGCGCGCCGGTCGAACTCGCACCAGGTGAACACTCGCGTGCCCTGCACTTGCGCCACCGCGTCGGGGTGACGGTCGGCGACGCGCTCCCACATGTCGGCGAAGTTCCACCCGGACGGCATCCCGGCGAGGGTAGCGCCCCGCCCTCCACCGGCAGCTGACGACGCCCTGCGCCGCGGCTCGGCTGTCGCCGTCGGCTGGGTCGGCGAATAGGCCCCCGAGTAGCGTTGGCGACCATGGATTTCCAGTTGCCGGGCGAGGACGATCCACGCCGTCTCGAGGTGCGGGAGTGGTTGGCCGCGCACCCCAAACCCAGTGGCCGAGTGTTGGCCGAGGCCGGATACGTGACACCCCACTGGCCGCGGCCGTGGGGGCTCGACGCCGATCCCGTGCACCAGTTGATCATCGACGACGAGTTGCGCCGGGCCCAGGTGCGCCGCCCGAACAACCCGATCGCCATCGGTTGGGCGGGTCCCACCATCCTGCACGCCGGCAGCGACGAGCAGAAGGACCGCTATCTGTTCGGCATGCTGTCGGGTGAGGAGTTCTGGTGCCAGCTGTTCAGCGAGCCCGACGCAGGCAGCGACTTGGCGTCACTCACAACCCGCGCCGTGCGCGACGGTGACGAGTGGGTGGTGAACGGGCAGAAGATCTGGACCAGCGGCGCACAGTTCGCCAAGTACGGCATCCTCATCGCCCGCACAGATCCCGACGCACCCAAGCGTGAGGGCATCTCCTATTTCATCTGCCCGATGGACACGCCCGGCATCGAAATCCGCCCGATCAAGGAAATGACGGGCGTGGAGCTGTTCAACGAGGTGTTCTTCACCGACGTGCGTCTGCCCGCGGCCAACCTCGTCGGGCAGGCCAACGACGGCTGGCGGCTGGCCAAGGTGACCCTCGGTAACGAGCGGGTGTCGCTCAGCAGCGGGGGAGTGTTGTGGGGCAGTGGGCCGACGGCGGCCGACCTGATCGACGCCATCCGCGCCACAGGCCCGGTGGGCGATGCGACGCTGCGCCAAGAGATCGCGCGCGTGCACACCCAGGCCAGGATCATCGACCTGATCCGCATGCGTACAATCAGCGCCACGCTGCACGGCCGCCCGCCGGGGCCGGAGGCGAGCGTGCGCAAGCTGCTCGCCGACGAGCACGGCCAGCACGTGATGGCACTGGCCCGCAACTTCGTCGGCGCCGAGGCGATGCTCGAGCCGCCGCCTGGTGGCGCGGGCCTGGCCGACCCGATCTGGCAGTACGGCCTGCTGTTCGCGCAGGCGCTCACCATCGGCGGGGGCACCTGGGCCGTGCAGCGCAACATCATCGGCGAACGCGTCCTCGGCCTGCCCTCCGAACCGGGCTGACCTCGGCTGGACCGACCTGGCTGGACCGACCTGGGCTGGGGCTGACCGGGACCGGGCTGGGCTGAGCCGAGCCACCCTTGACTGGAGCGGGGTGGGCGAGGTCGCAGAATTCGGCATGCGAGTGTGTGCTCGGTTCGATTGGTCTGGCTACCGATCGGGCTGCAAAGGTATCGCCCATGAAGTTGTCGATGATGATCGGGTATTCGGGTGGGTTCAAGCAGTCGGCCGCGCTCGTGGCGCAGATGGAGAAGGTCGGGCTCGACCTGGCGTGGGTGCCCG
Source organism: Actinomycetota bacterium (assembly GCA_963169215.1). Taxonomy (GTDB): domain Bacteria; phylum Actinomycetota; class Acidimicrobiia; order Acidimicrobiales; family Ilumatobacteraceae; genus UBA668. The sequence goes on along the minus strand of CAUJEE010000099.1, from coordinate 24,418 downwards.
AGGCGTACAGCTACGACGCGATCAGCCAGGTGGGCTACCTCGCGGCGATGACCGAGCGGGTGGAGATCGGCACCGGCATCGTCAACGTCTATTCACGCACAGCACCGCTGATGGCGATGACCGCCGCCGGTTGCGATTACGTGAGCGACGGGCGGTTCATCCTCGGCCTCGGCGCCAGCGGTCCGCAGGTGATCGAGGGCTTCCACGGGGTGCCCTACGACAAGCCGATGCTGCGCATCAAGGAGTACATCGAGGTGTGCCGCGCAGTGTGGGCGCGCGAAGCCCCGCTCGACTATCAGGGCCAGACGGTGCAGGTGCCGCTGCCTGCGGGGCAGGGCACCGGGTTGGGCAAGGCGTTCAAGCTGATCAACCATCCGGTGCGGCCGCGCATCCCGGTGTGGTGGGCGAGTCTGAAGGGGCTCAGCGTGCGCGCCACCGCCGAGGTGGCCGACGGCTGGATCCCGATCCAGTTCGTGCCCGACCACTATCGCAAGGTGTGGGGCAAGGATCTCGACGCTGGCCTGGCCAAGCGCGACCCTGCGCTCGGCCCGCTGCAGATCACCGCCGGGGGCATCCTCGCCATCGGCGAACACCTCGTCGGCGAGGAGCGCACAAAGGTGCTCGACTTCGCCCGGCCCACCGCCGCGCTGTACATCGGGGGCATGGGGGCGCGGGGCAAGAACTTCTACAACGACGTGTGCCGCGCCTACGGCTACGAGAAGGAAGCCACCGAGGTGCAAGACCTGTACCTGGCAGGGAAGAAGAAAGAAGCGATGGCCGCGCTCCCGGCCGAGTTGCTCGAGCTGAGCAACCTGGTCGGCCCGGCCGGGTTGGTGAAAGAACGCATCGCCGCCTTCCGCGAGGCGGGCGTCACGCACCTGCAGGTGATGCCCGTCGGCCCCGACCCGGTCGAGCTGGTGGCTACCGCCCGCAAACTCATCGACAGCTGACACGGGACTACGGTCGGACTACGGCCGGATCACCGGTCGGGTCACTGGGTGCCGGTCTACTGCGTTACGGTCAGCGACCACAGGCGGGTCGGCGCCGGGAATCCCTTCAGCTGGCGACGCCCGGCTGGTTCGAAGGCCAGGTCGGGCGCTCCGGCGACGACGGCCTCGTTCACCAGCAGTTCGCCGGGCACGGCTATGTCGGCGATGCGCGAGGCGAGATTCACCGTCTCGCCGTAGACGTCGCCGCCGCTGGCCACCACCGGGCCGTGGGCGATGCCACCGCGAGCGCTGGTGACCCATGCCTCGGCATGCCGGATCAGTTCCGACGCGATGCGACATGCGGTGTCGGGGGCGACGGTGCTGAACATCACTTCGTCACCGATCAGCTTGATCAGCCGCCCACCGTGCTCGCTCACCAGGTCGATCGCTGTTGCCTCGAAGGCCATCACCAGCGTCAGCAGCTCTTCGGAGGTCGTTTGGCCGGTGCGCGAGGTGAACCCGTTGAGATCGACGAACGCGATCGAGAGCGGCAGTGGGTCGAAGTCGTGCAGCCCGGCGCGGGCCTCGCGGGTGGTGCGCGTGGCCATCTCCAGGTGGGCGCGGAACATCGGGTCGAACACCGCGGTGGCGGTGCGCGCCAATCGGATTCCGGCAAGTTGTGCCTGCGCCCACTCCAGCTCGGTGGCATGCCTCTGCATCGGCACCTCGACGTCGCGCAGGAACATCTCTCCGGCCGCCTCGGCGATGCGTCGCAGCGCGCTGCCGATCACCCGCGTGAAGTGCACCAGTTCGCCGGGGCTGAACACGTGTAGAGCGCCCTGGAAGGCGCGCAGCATGGCGATGTCGTCCTCGACGTACACCCTCTCGTCCGGGCCGGCCTGGGGCAGCCCGCTGGCCATGCGAATCGCGGCCACCGACTCCTCGTCGAGCCCCACCGCGGCGGCGATCTCGGCGGTGGTCAGCTGCGGGCCGGGCCGCAGCTGACGGTCGCCCACCACCGCCCCGAGCTGGCCGATGGCGTTGGCCGCAGACATCTCGGCGAGGGTCACCCCCGATTCCTCGATCCAGCGCAACAACTCCAGGCGTTCGCCGGCGCGCGGCGAGGCCGGGTCATACAACCCGGCGGCGATCCAGCTCGCCTCACGCTCGCTCACGCGTAGAACGTTAGCGAGGGGTACGGTGCAGCCCGTGCCGCAACCACTCAACGTCCTCATCACCGGGTGCAGCAGCGGGTTCGGCGAACTCGCCGCGCTCACCTTCGCCCGTCATGGCCATCGCGTGTTCGCGACCATGCGCACGCCGGGAAAGTCGGCGGCCTTGAACGAAGCACGGGAGATCACCCAACTGCCGCTCGATGTTGGCGACGACGCGAGCGTGCGTGCGGCGGTCGATGCGGCGGTCGCTGCTGCCGGCCGGTTGCACGTGGTGGTGAACAACGCAGGTATCGAACTGCTCGGGGCGGTGCACCTCGTTTCCGACGACGAGGTGCTGCGCCAGTTCGACACCAACGTCTTCGGCGTGGTGAGGGTGGCGCGCGCGGTGGTGCCGCACATGCTGGCCAACGGCGGGGGCACGATCGTCAACGTCGGCTCGATCGCCGGCCTCGTCGGGCCGCCCTACAGCGGGCTGTACGCGGCGAGCAAGCACGCGCTGGAGGCGCTCAGCGAGGCGATGCACTTCGAGTTGGCGCAACAGGGTGTGCGAGTGCGGGTGGTCGAGCCTGGGCAGTTCGCCACCGCGCTGGCCGACAATTCGACCTACGCCGCCGCGATGCACACCGGCACGCCCGAGTGGGGACGCTTCCAGCGCTACCGCGTCGCTCAGGCCACTCTCAAGCCCGGCACAGCAGCGGGTGGTGACCCGTTGGCCACCGTCGTCGACGCACAGCCGGTGGCCGACGTCATCTACCAGGCAGCGGTCGAGGAGCCCGGTCGCCTGCGCTACCTGGTGGGCGCCGATGCCGAGCTGATCGCGGCCACCAAGGCGGCGATGAGCTTCGAGGACTTCGACACCACGATGCGCGCCGCACTGAACTGGAATGACTAGCGGGTCTGATCGCGCTCCGAGCATCGACGGGTACGCACGGAAGCGCTACGGTGTGCGCACCTCGGGGAAGGGGAGTAGCGAGTGGGGTTGCTCGAAGTCGAACAGGTGACGGTGAACTTCGGCGGAATCGTCGCGCTCAACGGTCTGTCGTTCTCGATCCAGGAGGGCCACATCTGCGGATTGATCGGCCCCAACGGGGCGGGCAAGACGACGATGTTCAACGTCGTCAGCCGCATCTACCAGCCCACCTCCGGCTCGGTGCGCTACAAGGGTGAGGAACTGTTGCGTGTGCCTGCCCACGGCATCGCCCGCCTGGGCATTGCTCGTACGTTCCAGAACCTGGCCCTGTTTCCCACGATGACGTTGCTGGAGAACGTGATGGTGGGTGCCCATAGCCATGGTGCGGTGGGTTTCGTGCGGGCCATCTCGCGCGTCGGCGCAGCCAAGGAGAACCGCCGCGTGCGCGACTTCGCCGGCGATCTGCTTTCACAGCTGGGTCTTGCCCACCACGCCTTCCGGCCCGCTGCCGGCCTGCCCTTCGGCACGCTCAAGCGGCTGGAGATCGCCCGTGCGCTGGCCGCCCGCCCCGACTTCTTGCTGATGGACGAGCCCGCCGCCGGACTCACCCACGGCGAGGTCGACGAACTGGGCGACACGATCCGCTCGATCCGCGACCAGTTCGATCTGACGGTGCTGCTCGTCGAGCACCACATGTCGATGGTGATGAGCATCAGCGACCGGGTGGTGGCGATGGAGTTCGGGCGCAAGATCGCCGACGGCACGCCGGCCGAGGTGCAGACCAACCCGGCTGTCATCGAGGCCTACCTGGGGAGTGCGACATGACCTTGCTGCAAGTGCGCGGGTTGAAGGCCGGGTACGGACCGCTGAAGGTGCTCGAGGGCATCGACCTGGAGGTGGGCGAGGGCGAGATCGTGGTGATGTTGGGCGCCAACGGTGCCGGCAAGACCACCACCCTGCGCGCGCTCAGCGGGGTGATTCCGCGTACCGGCACGGTCGAGTTCGCCGGCGCCGACATCTCCAAGGCCAGCCCGGAGTCGATCGTGCGCAGTGGCGTCGCGCAGGTGCCCCAAGGGAGGGGCACCTTCCCCGAGTTGTCGGTCGACGACAACATGCACGCCGGCGCCTACCCCCGACGCGATTCGAGCGCGGCGATCAAGACCGACATCGGCAAGTGGTACGACGTGTTTCCGCGGCTGGCCGACCGTCGCCACCAGCGCGCCGGCAGCCTGAGCGGCGGCGAGCAACAGATGCTGGCCATCGCCCGCGCGCTGATGAGCCGGCCGACGCTGCTGCTGTGCGACGAGCCGAGCCTCGGCCTCGCCCCGCTGATCACCCAGGAGCTGTTCAAGGTGCTGGAGCGGCTCAACAAGGAAGAAGGGCTGGCGGTGTTGCTCGTCGAGCAGAACGCGAACCTGGCGATGCACATCGCCAGCCGGGTGTACCTGCTCGAGACCGGCCGCATCGTGGCCAGCGGTAGCGCAGCCGAACTGAGCGCGGACGACTCGATCCGCAAGGCCTATCTGGGGTTCTGATGGAACTGTTCCTGCAACGACTCGTCGACGGCCTCAGCGAGGGCAGCATCTACGCGCTGATCGCGCTCGGTCTGGTGATCATCTTCCGTGGCACCGGGCACCTCAACTTCGCCCAGGGCGAGATGGCCTTGTTCTGCGCCTACTGCGTGTACCAGTTCGGCGAGTGGGGCATTCCGATGATCCCTGCGTTGCTGATGGGCATGGTGATCGGCTTCTTCATCGGTGCGCTCACCGAAGTGGCCTTGGTGCGCCCGGTGAGCAAGCGCTCGCCGTTCGCGGTGTTCATCGTCACCATCGGCGTGTTCCAATTCCTCAACTGGCTCGACAGCGCCATCTGGGGTGGCCAACAGCTGCCCAGTTCGGCCATCGGCAGCAAGCAGCGCACCTACCCGAGCCTGTTCCCCAACGACCCCGACGACTTCGTCACGGTGTTCGGGGCCGCGATCAAGATCTCGTCGTTGTGCATCTTCTGCATGGTGCTGGTGATCACCGCCTTGCTGTTCGTGGTGTTCAACTACACCAAGCTCGGCCTGGCCATGCGCGCCGTTGCCTCCAACGCCGACAGCGCCAAGCTGGTCGGCATCAAGGTGAGTCAGGTGCTGATGGTGAGCTGGGGCATCGCCGCCGCGATCGGCGCCCTCGGCGGGGTGGCTTTCGCCGGCATCATCACCACCGTCAACACGGGTTTGATGTTCACCGTGTTCCTCTACGGATCGGCAGCGGCCACACTCGGTGGCTTCGACAGCCCCGGCGGCGCGGTCATCGGGGGGCTCACCATCGGCGTGGTGCAGAACATGGTGGCCGGCTATGCCGACGAGTGGGTCGGCACCTCGATGAAGGTCGCCGTGTCGTTCCTGGTGATCCTCGTCGTACTGCTGGTGCGACCTTCTGGCCTGTTCGGCACTGCCAAGGTGGAGCGAGTATGAGCCGCAAGCTGCATGTCACCATCCGCTCCGGCGGCCCGGCGAGTTGGGTCATCCGCCTGCTCACTGCGGCGTTTGTCGTCCTCATCGTTCTGTGGGTGCCCACTCGCGCCAGCGACAGCCTGATCGACACCGCCACCACCGCACTGGTGTGGATGGCCGCGGCGATGTCGCTCAACCTGCTGGTCGGCTATGCCGGGCAACTGTCACTCGGGCACTCGGCTTTCCTCGGCATCGGGGTGTACACCACCGCGATCGGCGTCACCCGCTGGGGCTGGAGCCCGCTGTGGACGATGCCGGTGGGCTTCGCGGTCGCATTCGTGGTCGGGGTTTTGGTGTCGCTGCCCGCGTTGCGCATCAAAGGTGTGTACCTCGCGCTGGTCACGCTGTCGCTGGCGCTGGTGTTCCCGCAGTTCATCAAGTGGCCCAAGATCGAGTGGCTCACCAAGGGGGCGAGCGGCATCGACCAGGTCAGCTACAAGTTCAGCAAGGACAACCCCACCTTCGAGTTGTTCGGTTGGAACCCGTGGGGCAACCTGCGCGGTCAGAACGTGAAGCCGTTCTACTACTGGATGGCAGTGCTGGTGGTGGTGTTCGTCTATCTCGTCTGTCGCGGAGTGGTGAAGAGCCGCATGGGTCGCTCACTGGTGGCCATCCGCGACAACAGCACCGCCGCAGCGGTGATGGGTGTGAACCTGGCCGTCACCAAGGGTGTCGTTTTCGGCCTGTCGGCGGCGATGTGTGCATTGCCCGGCTCGCTGCTGGCAATGAAGACCGGCACGGTCACCCCCGACACGGCGATGCTCACCGTCAGCGGGTCGATCGTGATGCTGGTGATCATGGTGGTGGGCGGCGCCGGATCGCTGTGGGGGCCGATCCTCGGCGCCGCTGCCTACGAGCTGATCGCGGAGAAGACCGGCGAGTGGAACGAGGCTGACCAGATCCCCGGCTTTCTCCAGCCGGTGCTCGGCTGGTCGGAGATGCCGCCGAGTACGGGCATTTTTGCAGTCGTCCTGATCGCGCTCATGTTCTTCGCCCCGTACGGCATCGTCGGCCTGTGGCGCAAGCAGATCGCGCGGGTCGTCACCGTAGTGCCCCGGCCGGCCGGGACGGCTAATCTTCCCGCCGAGGGCTCGGCTCCCGCCGGGTCCTGACCGGCCGGGCATTGCCCGACCAGCACCTACCAAGGGGGAGATGGAGAACATGCGACGCAAGTCCTTGCGCCTGCTCGCCGCGTTCACCTGCACCGCGCTGCTCGTAGCAGCCTGCAGTGACGACGAGGAAAAGAGCGAAGACACGACGGCGGGCACCACCGCCGACACGACCACCGAAGACACCACCGAAGACACCACCGAGACCACGACCGCGGTCGACACAGCATGGATGGTGAACACCGACGACTGCATCGATCCCGACTCCGCCAACGCGGTGATCGAGGGTGAGATCAAGATCGGGTCGGTCATGCCGCTCACCGGCGACACTTCGGCCGACGAGGCCTTCGCCCCGGTGAAGGACGGCTGGCTGGCATACATGGACTACGCCAACGAGCAGGGCATCCTCGGCGACATCACGATCAGCGCCTCGCTCGAGGACGACCAGTACGCCGCCGAGCAGACCCCGGGAGCAGTGTCGAAGTTGATCGACAACGGTGTCCACCTGTTGTCCGGCATCATCGGCTCGCCCAACAACCTCGCCGTGCGTGACACGCTGAACGAGGAGTGCATCCCGCAGCTCGGCAACCTCACCGGTCTGCCGGCATGGGGTGACGACGTGGAGGACTACCCGTGGACCACCGGCGGGCTGGTGCCCTACGACGTCGAGACCCGGGTGTACATGGAGTCGCTGCAGTCGCAGGGTGTCACCAAGATTGCTCTGATCTACGTCAACACCGAGTTCGGCAAGTCGCACGCCGACACGGCCAAGGCCGAGGCCGCCGAGTTCGGTCTGGAGATCGTCGCTGACGAGACGATCGATCCGACCGATCCCAACCCGCCGGCCGGTCAGGTGACCACCATCGCCGCCGCCGCCCCGGAGGCGATCATCGCCGTCCCACTCGGTGCCGGCTGCATCAGCTTCCTCAACGTGCTCGCCGAGAAGAAGGCGCAGACCCCTGGCTGGGAGCCGCTCACCTACGTCACCAACACCTGCGCCAGCTCGCTGATCCTGGGCATCGCCGGGGCCAACGCTGACGGTCTGTACACGTCGAACGCACTGATCGACGTCACCGACCCGAAGAACGCCGAAGACCCCGACGTGAAGGCCTACGTCGACTACATGAACAGCATCGGCAAGGGCGACCTGGTCACCACCGCCAGCGCCGGCTGGACCGTGGCCGAGGTCGTGGTTGCGATCATCAAGCAGGCGATGGAGTCGCCCGAGGGGCTCACCCGCGCCTCGATCATCAACGCGGCCCGCAACTTCGAGTACGAGTCGAGCCTCGCCCGTCCCGGTGTGAAGTCGAAGACCTCCGGCCTCGACGATGCATTCCCGGCCGAGTCTCTGCAGGTGCTGCAGTACGACGCCGACACCAAAACGTTCACCGAGATTGGTGAGCTGATCACCAAGTTCGAGAGCAGCTGAGCAATCCTGCTCCCGCACTGACGACGACGGCCCGCCCCTTCGGGGGCGGGCCGTTCCGCGTGTGCAGCCGGCAATGACGCGGCTCAGCGGGCGGGCAAGATGCGTGCGCGGTGCGAGCGCAAGGCCGCTTCCACGGTGAGCAGCACCAGCCCACCCCACACCAACGCGAATCCGGCCAGTCGCGCGCCGGGCATCGGCTCGTCGTAGATCACCCAGCCGATGGTGAAGTTGATCGAGGGCACGAGGTACTGCATCGGGCCGATGATCGTCAGTGGCACCCGCGGCGCCGCGTAGGCGAACATCATCAGCGGCACGACCGTGGCCACACCGGTGAGCAGCGCGAGGGTCAGGTGTGGCCCGTCGGCCGAGCGGGGGATGCTGTCGGCCCGGCCGGCGAGGGCGGCGATGGCGACCGCGGCGGGTACCAGCAGCACCAACGACTCCGCCGCCATGCTGTGCACGGGTGTGAGCGGAACCTGCTTCTTCAGGTAGCCGTAGGTGGTCCACGAGGCGGCGATGACCAATGCCAACCACGGAACACGCCCGTACGACACGGCGAGCACCACTACCGCAGCGCCGGCCAGGGCGAGGGCTGCCTTCTGTGCGGCACGCAGCGGCTCGTGCAACACCAGCACGCCGACGGTGACCGTGCCCAGCGGGGCGATGAAGTAGCCGAGGGCGGTCTCCAGCACGTCGTCGTGGACGACGGCCCACACGTAGGCGGTCCAGTTGACGGTGAGGAACAACGCGGCGATGGTGACGACGGCGAGCTGCCGGCGGTCGCGGGCGACGGCAACGACTCCACCCCAACCGCGGGTGAGGGTGAGTAACAGCACCATCACTGCCGCGGCGGTGGCGACACGCCAACCGATCAGTTCGAACGGGTCGAAGTCCTCGAGTTGCTTCCAGTAGAGGGTGAGCAGGCCCCACAGGCCATAGGTGACGAAGGCGACAGCGACGCCCTTGGCCTGTTCGTGGTGCTGCTGCATTCCGGCCACCGTAATGGCGCGGACGTCGACTCGCTCAGCCCAATTGCGCCCTGGTCAGCGAGCGCAGGTCAGCGCAGCAGCGCGAGCGCGAGGTGGTTGAGGTCGGCGGCGCGATGGAACTCGATCCGCGGGTCGAGCTGCAGCGTGTCGTGCAGGAAGCTGAAGCTGAGTCCCGAGTCGGGGTCGACCCAGCACAGCTGCCCCCCGGCGCCGGTGTGGCCGAAGGCCCGCGGGGAGGCGGGGAACCAGCGGTGCAGGTGGTAGCCGTCATCACCGGCGACGACACCGGCGATGGTGCGGTTGGCGGGCACACCGTCGCTGATGTTGAGCGAGCCATTGCGGATGGTGCCGCGCGCGTCGGTCAACCACGCGTGCGGTAGCACGTCGCCATGGTTGTGCAGCAAGTGCTGGTAGACGCCGGCCATTTCGGCCGCGGTGGCCACAGCGCCGCCCCCGGGCAGGCCGGCGGTCTGGATCTCGCGCTCGTTGAGCAGCAGCAGCACCTCGGGTGAGGTGGTGATGTCGGGCACCAGGTCGTCGCGCCCGAAGGTGTCGACCAACTCGGCGCGATCGGTGGGCGCGGTACCCGCCACGCGCACATGGTGTGGCACCCGCACCTGCGGCCCGAGCAGCGGCCTCACCCCCGCGGGGGCGACGACGCGCTCGTGCACCACCTCGGCGTAGGGCCGGCCGCTGAGTCGTTCGAGCAGTTCGGCGATCACCCAGTGGGCGCTCACCGGGTGGTACTCGGTACGCGACCCAGCCGGCCAGTCGAGCGTCCACTCGGCGAACTGCGCCCGCCGCCCCTCGCTGGTGCCCCACCTGTCGGGCCAGATCTCGGCGAGGGGGAACCCACCTTGCATGGTGAGCAACTGCAGCACGGTGACATCGGCCTTGCCGTGGTGCCCGAACTCGGGCAGGTAGCGGGCGACTGGTGCGGTGAGCGCGAGCGAACCATCGGCGAGATGCGGTAGCAGAGCGATGGCGACCAGTGGCTTGGTGGCCGAGTAGATCAAGAAGGGGGTGCCATCGTCGGTGCCGAACGAGCGTTGGGCAACCACCTCGCCACCGAGGCCGATCGCCACCTGCGCCGCGGTCGTGTGGCCGTGGTCGACTTCTTGCTCGATGCGCCGGCACAGTTCGTCGAAACGGGCGGACGACACGGTGGTCACCTCGCCAGGTTACGATCTCGGCCGCGCCGAGGGGTGGACACGCTCGCCCGTCGATCGTCGCCGAACAGCGCGGGCATCCCCGTCGCGGTCGGCGTCGGCACTAGCTTCGCGGGCGATGGACATCACCACCACGCGCGAGTGGGCCGCCCTCTGCGCCCACCCCCGCCCGGGCCATCTGCGCGACCTGTTCGCCGCCGACCCCGACCGTGCCCGACGGTTCGTGGTGCAGGCCGCCGACCTGCACATCGATTGGTCGAAGAACATCGTCGACGACGGCGTCGTCGCCGCGCTGCTGGGCGTGGCGAGGGCGGCCGATGTGGAGGCGCGCCGCGACGCGATGTTCCGCGGCGACCCGATCAACACCACCGAGGGTCGGTCGGTGTTGCACATGGCCCTGCGCCGGCCGATCGGCGACAGCTTGCTGGTGGATGGACGCGATGTCGTCGCCGACGTGCACGAGGTGCTCGCGCAGATGGCCGCCTTCACCTCGCGGGTGCGGGAAGGGCAGTGGCTCGGAGCCACTGGGCAGGCCATCCGCACGGTGATCAACATCGGCATCGGCGGCAGCGATCTTGGGCCGGCGATGGCCTGTCTCGCCCTCGACGCGTTCACCACCCCGGGGTTGCAGTTCCGCTTCGTGAGCAACGTCGACGGTGCCGACCTGCACAGCAACCTGCGTGGGCTCGATCCGGCGACGACGCTGTTCGTGGTGAGCTCGAAGACGTTCACCACAGTGGAGACGATCACCAACGCCGAGGCAGCTCGCCACTGGTTGACCGCTGCGCTGGGTGGCGCTGCCGTCGCCGAACACTTCGTCGCGGTCAGCACCAACATCGCCAAGGCGGCCGACTTCGGCATCGACGCGGCCAATGTCTTCGGGTTCTGGGACTGGGTGGGGGGCAGGTATTCGGTCGACTCGGCGATCGGTCTGTCGCTGATGTTGGCGATCGGCCCCGCCGCCTTCGGTGAGTTCTTGGCTGGGATGCACGCGATCGACGAGCACTTCTGCTCGGCGCCGTTGCCGGCCAACGCACCTGTGCTGCTGGCGATGCTCGGGGTGTGGTACCACAACGTGCTCGGCGCCTGCACCAAAGCAGTGCTGCCCTACAGCCACGAGTTGCGTCGCTTCCCCGCTTACCTGCAACAACTCGACATGGAGAGCAACGGCAAGCAGGTGCGGGGCGACGGCGGGCCGGTGAGCACCACCACCGGCCCGGTGGTGTGGGGTGAGCCGGGCACCAACGGCCAGCACGCGTTCTTCCAGTTGCTGCACCAGGGCACGCACCTGGTGCCGGTCGACCTCATCGGCTTCGCCACACCCAACCACCCCCACTTCGCGCAGCACGACCTGTTGCTCGCCAACCTGTTCGCGCAGGGTGAGGCGCTCGCCTTCGGCAAATCGGCGCAGGAAGTACGGGCCGAGGGGACCGCGCCCGAACTGGTGGCGCACAGGGTGTTCCCCGGCAATCGCCCTAGCACCACGATCATGGCTCCCCGCCTCACGCCCGCAGTGCTCGGGCAGCTGATCGCGTTGTACGAGCACGTGGTGTTCGTGCAGGGCGTGGTGTGGGGCATCAACAGCTTCGACCAGTGGGGCGTCGAGTTGGGCAAGGTGCTCGCGTCGCGGATCACCCCCGAGTTGCGTGGTGACGACGACCTGCGCCACGACGAGAGCACCAACGAGTTGATCCGCTGGTATCGACGCCACCGTGCCGGCCGGTAGCCGCGACCTGCGTGCGCGCGCCGCGCTAGGTCAGGTGCTGACCCGGCTGCTGCCTGCCTGCACCTCGTAGGTGGAGAAGGTGGTCACCGCGCTGTCGGGGTCGGCGACATCGGCGACGATGCGGTACTCGGCCGACCACTGGTCGTGAGTGACGGTGTGCAGCACATAGCCGCGGTGGGCGAGTTCGGCGTCGATCAGTTCGGGGAACGACTTCAGCACCTCCGTGAAGGCATCACCCACCAGCCCGCTCGAACTGATCGAAGTGGTGACGAACTCGACCCCGACGGGAGTGCCCGTGACAGGGTCGCCGTCGTGCAGCTCCGCCACGGCGGCGAGGTGAATGTCGCCGGTGAGCACAACCAGGTTGTCGATCGCGCTCTTGGCCAGCGCGTGCAGCAGCCGACTGCGGGCTGCGGGGTAGCCGTCCCACTGGTCGTAGTTGAGGACGGCACCGTTGAGCCTGGCATCGGCCAGCACCACCTGGTTGGCGACGACATTCCACGTCGCGGCCGACGTGCGCAAGGTGTCGAGCAGCCACGCTTCCTGCGTGTCGCCCAGCATCGTGCGCTCGGGATCGGCCGCCTCGGCGCAGGCGGGGGCCAGGTTGAGGGCGAGATCGCCGCAGGCCTGGTCGTCGCGGTACTGGCGGCCGTCGAGCAGGGCCACCTGCATCAGATCACCCCAGGTGAGGCCGCGGTAGATGCGGTACTCGCCGCCACCATCGGGGCTCGCGTCGGCGGGCGGGTCGAGCCGCACCGGCTGGTGTTCCCACCACGCCTTGTAGGCCGCGAAGCGGCGGGCACGGAACGCGGCTGGATCATCGCCGTCCTGGGAGATGTCGCCGGCGTAGTTGTTGTCGACCTCGTGGTCGTCCCAGATCACCAGCCACGGGCACACCGCGTGCGCGGCCTGCAACTGGGGATCGGTCTTGTAGAGGGCATAGCGGTTGCGGTAGGTGACGATGTCGGTGGGCTCCGGGCCGAGGTGCACGCGGTCGGCAGGGTCGGCGCCGTCGGCGCCGGCCGACTCGTAGATGTAGTCGCCGAGGAACACGACCAGATCGGGTCGCTGCTCGGCGATGTCGCGGTGAGCGGCGTAGTGGCCATTGCTGTATTTCTGGCAGCTGGCGGCCGCGAAGCGCACCTCTTCGACCGAGCGCTCGGGCGGCGGTGCGACCAGCGTGCGGCCGACGGCGCTTGTGTAGGGGCCCACGCGGAAGCGGTAGAACCATTCGCCTGCCGCGAGGGTGGCGATGACGTGCAACGAATGGCCCTCGTCGGCAACGGCGGTGGCGATGCCGCTGACCGCGATCTCGGTGAAGGTGTCGTCGGCGCTCACCTCCCACAACACGTCAGCTGCGCTCGCCGCCATCCCACCGCCGTTCAGTGGGTCGGGCGCCAGTCGTGTCCAGAGCACCACGCCGGTGGAGTCCGGGTCGCCGGACGCCACGCCGAGGGTGAACGGGTCGGCGGTGAGGTCGGTGTCGGGCACCGCGAGCGTGGTGACTGGGATGGTGGTTTCCGCCAAGGTCGCCGCGGGTGTGCCCGGCGTGTTAGACGCCGACGCGGGCTCGTCGCCGCCGGAGTCGTCGCCGGAGCAGGCAGCGGCAGCGACGGCAACAGTCGTGGCGCAGGCGCCGGTGATGAAGCGGCGGCGGGAGAATGGTTGCACCCACTCATTGTGCCCCAGTGCTTCCCAGGTGTGGGTCAGGGCACGCGGGCGAAGGTCGCCTTCAAGTACGCGCCCTCGGGAAACGTCACCGGATGGTCGATCGGATGGCCGGTGCGTCGCCACTCCTGCAGCGGGCGGCCGGCCCGGGCCGCGGCGTGGGCGACGGTGCTGTGGAACTCGTCGGCCGACACCCGGCTGCTGCACGAGGCCTGCACCAACCAGCCGCCGGGTCGCACCAGGCGTACACCGCGGTCGGTGAGGCGGGCGTAGGAGGCAATGGCCCGCTCGACCGATGTCTGCCGCGGCGTGAACGAGGGCGGATCGATCACCACTATGTCGAAGCTTTCGTTGGCGCGCAGCAGGCGGTCCATCACTTCGTAGGCGTCGCCCACGAGTGGGTGAACGCGGCAGGCAGCGACGGCGGGGCGATCGCTGTTGTGGGCGATGTTGCGCTGCGCGCCCGCCAGCGTCGGCTCGGAGATGTCGACGGGTACCACCTCGCGCGCTCCGCCTGCCGCGGCGTGAACGGTGAACCCGCCGGTGGCGGCGAACATGTCGAGCACCCGCGCGCCGCGCGCCAGACCGCCGACCAGGCCGCGGTTGTCGCGCTGGTCGAGGAAGTGGCCGGTCTTCTGCCCGCGCACCACGTCGGCCTCGAATGCCAGACCCGACTCCTGGAACAGAACCGGCTCGGTCGGGCAGGTGCCGATCAGCGCGTCTCCTTCGACCAGGCCGTGCAGCTTGGCGGTGTCGAAGTTGCGAGCATGGCGCAGCACCACCGCCCTCGGGTGCAGCAACTCGTCGATTGCGGCGACGACGTCGGCGAGGTGGTGTATCCAGATCGGGCTGTAGAGCTTGAGCACCAGGGTGTCGTCGTAGCGGTCGAGCACGAGCGCGGGGAATCCGTCGTTCTCGCCGCTCACCACGCGGTAGCCGGTTGTGTCGCCGCGTTCCACCAGAGATGAGCGGCGCTCGATGGCCGCAGCCAGGCGCGCCCTCCAGAAGTTGCGATCGATCGCGACCGGTCGACCGTGGTGGAGGATCTTCAACCGCATCGGGCTGTCCGGGTCGTACAGGCCGATGGCCGCGAAGCTGCGGTCGGCGGCGAACACCACCGCCAGATCGCCGCTCGCACCATCGCCCTTGATTGATGTGATCGAGCGGTCGTATACCCACGGGTGGCCACCCTGGATGCGCCGCAGGGCATCGGCGGTGACCCGCACGGCGAGGCGGGTCGCCGAAGGGCGCGGGAGTTGCGGCGACGGCGACACGGCCTAGAGGGTACGGGGGAGCGGTGCGGTGCGGTGCCCGCAGCAGGGGTTCGGCTGCCGGAATGTGGTCGGCGGCCTGTGCCATCGGGCAGAGTGTGAGGGTGAACGAATCATCTGAGAACAACACGGTGGAGCGAGTGGGCGTGGTCGGCGCCGGGCTGATGGGCTCGGGCATCGCCGAAGTGTGCGCCCGCGCCGGGCGCGACGTGATAGTGGTGGAGGTGAGCCCGGAAGCGTGCGAGCGGGGCCGTAGCCGGCTGGTGGGCAGCCTCGACCGCGGCGTGCGGTCGGGCAAGCTCGACGAGCAGGCCCGCGACGCCGCGCTCGCCCGGCTGTCGTTCACCACCGATTACGCCGACCTCGCCGACCGGCAACTGGTGGTGGAGGCGGTGATCGAGCACGAGCCGTTGAAGATCGATGTGTTCAAGAAGCTCGATGCCGCGGTTACCGACCCGGCGGCGATCCTCGCCAGCAACACCAGCTCGATCCCGATCATGAAGCTGGGCATCGCCACCGAGCGCCCCGAGCAGGTGATCGGCATCCACTTCTTCAACCCCGTGCCCGTGCTGCGCCTGGTCGAACTGGTCACCTCCTTGCTCACCTCCCCGGAGACCACCGAGCGGGCCAACGGCTTCGCCACCGAGGTGCTGCACAAGCGGGTGATCCGCAGCCAGGACCGTGCCGGCTTCATCGTCAATGCGCTGTTGATCCCCTACATCCTGTCGGCGATCCGCATGATGGAGTCGGGCTTCGCCACCGCCGACGACATCGACGCGGGGATGGTGGAGGGCTGCAACCACCCGATGGGGCCGCTGCACCTTGCCGACCTGATCGGCCTCGACACGACGATGGCTGTTGCCGACAGTCTCTATGCCGAGTTCAAGGAGCCTCTGTACGCGTCGCCCCCGCTGCTGTCGCGCATGGTCGAGGCCGGTCTGCTCGGCCGTAAGACCGGGCGCGGCTTCTACGAGTACGGCGCGCGCTGATGGGGCGGGCGGTGGTCGACGCCCTCGAGCGGGTCACCAACCTGGTGGCACTGCTGCTCTCTGCGCGCCAGCCGCTCTCCCTTGAACGCATCGGTGACGAGCTGGCGGGGCAGTATCCGACCGGCGAAGGGGCAATGCGTGGTGCGTTCGAGCGCGACAAGGCGCTACTGCGCGAGATCGGCGTGCCGATCGAGAGCGAAGTACTCACCGGCTCCGACGCGGGACGCACGGGCTACTGGATCGACCGCGTCAAGTACGAACTCTCCGACCTCGAGCTCGAGCCCGACGAGCGGGCCGCGCTGCAGATGGCCGTCGCCGCGGCACGCCTCGCCGATGCCGAGTTCGGCCTGCTCAAACTTGGTGGGGAGGGGGAATCGACACCCGTCGTGGTGGCGAACATCCCCGAACTCGCCGCTCTTCCCGAACTGCGCGAGGCGGCATCCGGGCGGGCAGAGGTCGTCTTGCGCTATCACGACCGCGAACGCACGGTGCAGCCCTACACCCTGCTCCTTCGCGAAGGATTCTGGTACTTGATCGGTCTCGATCTCGGGCATCACCAGGTGCGCACCTTTCGTGTCGATCGCATCGAGGGCGCGGTGAAGGTGGGTACCCCGGGTGCCTTCGCGCGGCCCATCGACTTCGATCCGCGCGCCGTCTTCCCGACCGATCCCAAGCTGTTGGGTGACGAGGTCGAGGCGCGGGCAGAGGTGCTGGTCGACGTACCGCGCGCTGACGCCGTCGTGCGCGAGTTGGGTGACGAGGCGGTGCTGCGTCGCGTCGGCGATGCAGTGGTGGTCTCTGTGCCCTGTGCCAACCGCGATGCCTTCCGTTCGTGGCTGTTCGGGTTGGGCACGCACGCCGAGGTGCTGGCACCGCAGACGCTGCGGGCAGACGTGGTTGCCTGGTTGGAAGCGATGGTGGCCCGATGACTCCCCGGCGGGGTCCGCGGCCGACGGCTGACCGCGTGCGGCGGCTGCTGGTGCTCTTACCGTGGTTGATGGAGCGCCGTGAGGTGGCCGTCGCCGAGGTGGCTGCCAAGTTCGGACTCAGCGAGGCCGAGGTGGTGCGCGACTTGGAGTTGGCATCGATGTGCGGGCTGCCGCCCTTCGTCGACGAAATGATCGACCTGTACATCGACGAGGGGATGATCCATGTCGGCGTCCCCCGGCTGTTCACCCGCCCACTGCGCATCAGTGCGCCGGAAGGCTTCGCGCTGCTCGCCGCCGCTCGCGCGGCGCGGCAAATCACCGGTGCCGACGAGCAGGGCGACAGCGCACTCGACCGGGCGCTGGCCAAGCTGTCAGTCGTGCTCGGTGGTGAAGGTGTGGTGGTCGACACGCCTGCGCCGCCGCTCGCGGCCGCGCTACGCGACGCGATCATCGCCTGTGCCCGCCTGCGCATGACCTACTGGTCGGCACACTCCGACCGTACGAGTGAGCGGGAGGTCACCCCGCGGTTGGTCTTCGTCGACCGCGGCCGGTGGTACCTGATCGCCGACGACGGCGCCAGCGGTGAGCAGCGTACGTTCCGCATCGACCGCATCGAGTCACTGACACCGACCGGCGCCACCGACGAACCGCGTGAGGTGCAGGCACCGAGTGCGACCGGCTGGTTCGAAGCGGCCGACGTTCCCCTCGTGGTGCTGCGCGTCGCGGCCGAGGGGGCGTGGGTCGCCGAGCGCTACCCGGTAACGTCCGCGACTGCCGAGGGTGACGGCTGGCGGATCGAGTTGCCGGTGGTGAGCGAGCGTTGGCTGCGCGAGTTGTTGCTGCGTCTAGGGCCGGGAGCGGTTGTGGAGGCACCTACCGAGTGGGTCGACCTTGGCCGCGGCGCGGCGAGCGAGTTGCTGGCTCGCTACGACGCGAGCCGCGCCTGATCACCGGCAGGTAGTTGATCGGACGACACGATGCCGTGTGCACGCAACAGGTGGGGCAGCACGGCTGCCGTTGCGTCGGCATCGCTGAGAGCATCGTGCGGGCGCGAGACCTGCACCCCGTAGCGCGCGCACATGTCGCCCAGGCGGTGCGACAGCCGACGCTCTGGATCGAGCAACCGCGATAGCCGCAACGTGCAGATCGGGTTGTTGAGATCGAGCGTGATGCCCACCTCGTCGGCAGCCTTGGCGAGGAAGGCGATGTCGAACTCGGCGTTGTGCGCGACGAAGTGCGCCCCGTTGATGCGCACGGCCAGTTCGCCGAGCACCTGCTCGGCGGGAGGGGCACCCACCAGGTCGCGTCGGCGGATCCCGTGCAGGCGGGTGGGCCCGACGCGATACCACCACCGCCGGCGGGGGGCGATGAGGCTGCCCCAGCGGTCGAGTACCCTGCCCTCTCCGTCGATGACGACAACTCCCACCTGCAGCAGACGGTGGCGGCGAATCGACAAGCCGGAGGTTTCGACATCGACCACGGCGAAGCGCTGAGAGCTGACAGGGACACCCACGACCGTCACACTAGGCGCGGGGTGTCATACCGGTATCGGAACGACCGGGCGCCTGGCGATGGGGTATGGCGAGCCGGCGCAGGTCAGAGCAGTTCGGCGGCCAGGCTGGCCACGGCGCTGCGCTCGCAGGCAGTGAGCGTGACGTGGCCGAAGCACGGCTGCCCGGCGAATGCCTGCACCAGCACCGCGAGGGCGTTGTTCGACTCACCGAGGTACGGTGCGTCGATCTGGCTGGTGTCGCCGGTGAACACCACCTTGGTGCCTTCACCGATGCGGGTGAGTACCGTGCGCAGGGTGGTCGGTTCGAGGTTCTGCGCCTCATCGACGACGACGATCTGGCGGTGCAGGCTGCGACCGCGCAGGAACGTGACCGACTCGAGCGACAGCTGGCTGCGTCCGACCAGTTCGTCGACCAGGCGGTTGGCGTCGTGCGAGCTGCGCCGATCGGTGAGAGCGACGATGGCATCGTGGATCGCCGACATCCACGGATCGAGCTTCTCGTCGAGCCCTCCGGGGAGGAAGCCGACGTCGGCCCTGCCCACAGGCACCAGTGGTCGGTACACGGCCAGCTTCTCGTAGGCCTTCTGTTCGACCACCTGCTCGAGGCCGGCGGCGATGGCCAACAGCGTCTTGCCGGTTCCTGCCTGTCCGTCGAGCGCGACGACGCTGATGCGCGGGTCGAGCAGCAGTTCGAGCGCGAACCGCTGCTCCTTCGACCGGGGGCGCAGTCCCCATGCCTCGGGAGTGCTCTGCGGTAGCAGCACCAGTTCGCCGCCGACACAGCGTGTGAGCGCCGACGACGAGCCGGCGCGGATCACGGCGAACTCGTTCTCGCGCAGCTCATCGCCACCGGAGAGTTCGGTGAGCGCCAGCGACTGGCGATGGTAGAGCCGGTCGATCTGCTCGTGGCCGGCCTCGATCGTGACCCATCCTGCCGGTCGGGTGCTCGACGCGCGTCCGACGGGGTGGTGCTCTACTGCCTCCAGGCCGAGATGTGCGGCTTTGATGCGCAGTGCGGCGTCGTTCGAGACCATGCGCGTGGGACCGCTCATCGCCTGGCCCAGCGCGGCACCGATGATCCGGTTGTCGGGTACCGACGGGTCGAGGCCGTGCTCGACAAGCAAGTGCTTCTGCACGCCGTTGATCTCCACCTGCAGAGTGCCGGCCGATGCGGCGTCTCCGAGTGCGAACGGTTGCGCCAACGACCCGCCAGCCTTCACTCGATGCTCTTCGATTGTGCGCAATGCCGTGCGCGCGGCGCGCCCGACATCGTCAGCGCGGGTCTTCAGGCTGTCGAGTTCCTCGATCACGGTGAACGGAATGACGATGTCGACGTCGACGAAGGCGTGAAGGCAGCCGGGGTCGCCGATCAGCACAGACGTGTCGATCACCACTCGTGTACGTACACCCCCCTTCGTCGCGTCGCTGTCCGGCCGACTGTGCACGAGTTCGGTCAACACCACTCCAGTCCGTCTGACGATGCTTCTGCGCGGGCGCAGATGCGGGGATTCTTGACGCTGTGGCGCGGGTCCACCCGTCGCCAGCTGTTGTAGCACAGAGTGGCACCCGACACTCGGTGCAAATGCAACAACTGGGGTGCTTGAAAACTGCGCGCGAAACCTGTTCGATAGTGGCGCGTAACGACGCGTTACGCAATCAAGCATTCCCCCGATACCTGGAGGTATCACGACACATGACCAAAGCAGAGCTGATCGACGCCATCGCCACAGCGGCTGACGTGACGAAGGCCGACGCGGAGAAGACCGTCAACGCGTTCTTCGACATCGTGGTGAAGTCCACCAAGGAGGGCGACAAGGTCGCGTGGCCCGGTTTTGGTTCCTTCAGCACCTCTCGGTCGAAGGCACGTGAGGGCCGCAACCCCGCCACCGGTGCAACGGTGAGCATCGCCGCATCGACACGCATGAAGTTCACCGCGAGCAGCGCCCTGAAGGCTGCTCTCAATCCGAAGTAGTCCCCGACCAGGTTCCACCAAACACAAGCAACACAGGAAGGAATGACAGTGGCAGCAACGAAGAAGGCTCCGGCCAAGAAGAAGGCTCCGGCCAAGAAGGCTCCGGCCAAGAAGGCTCCGGCCAAGAAGAAGGCTCCGGCCAAGAAGGCTCCGGCCAAGAAGAAGGCCGCCGCCAAGAAGGCTCCGGCCAAGAAGAAGGCTCCGGCCAAGAAGGCTCCGGCCAAGAAGAAGGCTCCGGCCAAGAAGAGGGCCGCCGCCAAGAAGTGAGCTGCGGCTCGAACTGAGGAGCGGGGGGCTACGGCCCCCCGCTCCTGGCTTTTCAGCGAGTGTCGATGCGCTTGAACACTTCGGCGGCCGCCATGTTGTGGGGCGCACCGAGGTCGCGGAGGCGAGTGTCGATGCGCTCTCGGAACGCAGCCAATTGTGCGCGGTCGTTGGCCTTCATCGTGCTCTCGAACTGGCTCTCGTGCGCCTCGAGCGCCTGCAGCTTCACTGCCACGTAGGCGTCGACTTCCTCGGCGTGATCGGGTTGGTCGGCCTCCCACAAGAACAGCAGGTCGGGTCGGTGCGGGTCCAGGTGATGGTCGCGGAAGAAGTGCGGGTCGCGCGCCGCGACGATGCCGTCACACGTCAGCAGCCCGGCATGACGATGGTCGGGATGCAGCCGGTAGCGCTTCCACGGATCGTGCCCGAGCACGACCTGCGGACGCAGGCTGCGGATCGTCCGAGCGACCTCGCCGCGCAGCCACAGGTCGCTTCCGAGCTCACCGTCGACCTGATCGAGGAAGACCACCTCACCCATCGGCGCGCGGGTGTGCTCGCCGCGCAGCCGCCGCGCTGCTTCGAGCTGCTCGGCGTGGCGACGGGCGATGAGGACAGATGTGTCGGCGTCGGGGTCCCACGTGCCCTTGGATCCGTCGGTGAGGACGAGATGATGAACGGTGCAACCGGCGGCGGCCCACTTGGCCAAGGTCGCTCCGCAGCCGAACTCGACATCGTCGGGGTGCGCGCCGATGGCCAGCACCGACGTGGGTGTGGGCAGGTTGTAGGTCCAGTCGCGGTGATTCACACCGTCGAGCAGGGGCGGCTGGCCGGGATCGTTGGCATCCATGGTGGTAGGACTTCCTGCACGAGGGGATGAGACAGGTCGGTTGCTGTGTCGATGTCGCGACACAGGAGCGCGTCGCGACGCACAGCGAGCGGCAGACCGTTGGTGATTGCCTGCGCGCGATGTCGTTCGAACGACCACGGCCCGTAGGCAAGATCGAATCGGAACGAAGTGGGTAAGGCAGCGACGTTGGTGCCGTCGCCGCGCGCGTCGGGCACGAGGACGATGGTGTCCTGGCACGCGATGGCAGGCAGGTCGTGCGCGCAGGGCAGGTCGCCGTGGGCGACGATCACATGGTCGACACCGAGATCGCGCAGCTCGTCGATCGACGAGTTCACCGCCCGGTTGAGACCGACGCCCGGCCGCCACAGCACCTTCGCCCCGTGGTCGGTGGCCCAATCGGCGACACACTGGTCGTCGCACGCGACGTACACCGCGACACCGCTGGCGGCCGCCAGCACGCGGGCAGCCATCCAGCGGGCCAGTTCTTCGCGCTGGGAGGGAGACAGGACGCTCGCCAGCCGGGCCTTGGCGTCGGCGAACGACTTCACCGGCACGAGCACGACACGGTCCATCCCCGCATCGTACGCTGTGACCATGTCGATCAACGTGGCCGTCATCGGTGCCGGCTCATGGGGCACAACGGTGGCCGCGCTGGCAGCCGTGAACACCCCCACCGTGCTGTGGGCACGACGTGAATCTCTCGCCGAGGAGATCAACCGCCAGCACGTCAACCCCGACTACCTCGCCGACTTCGCGCTACCCGAGCAGCTGCGGGCAACTGCATCTCTGGCAGAAGCGGTGTCGACCGCCGATGTGCTGGTGATGGCGGTGCCCTCGCACGGCTACCGCGACGTGGCCGCCGAGGCGGCGCGTTTCCTGCGACCGTGGGTGCCGGTGGTGAGCCTGGCGAAGGGACTCGAGCGCAGTTCGCGCAAGCGAATGAGCGAGGTGACGCGCGACGAGTTGCCCGGGCACCCGGTGGCCGTGCTCACCGGGCCCAACCTGGCCAAGGAGATCCTCGCCGGACAGCCCGCGGCCAGCGTTGTCGCGATCGACAACGTCGACATCGCCGCCGAACTGCAGCGCATCTTCAGCCGCCCGACCCTGCGTGTGTACACGAACACCGACGTCGTCGGCTGCGAGGTGGGCGGGGTGGTGAAGAACGTGATCGCGATCGCCTCCGGCATGGCCGAAGGGATGGGCTTCGGCGACAACACCCGGGCCACCTTGATCACCCGTGGCCTGGCGGAGATGACTCGCCTCGGCATCGCCATGGGTGGGCATGCCGCCACCTTCGCCGGTCTGGCCGGCATGGGCGACCTGATCGCCACCTGTTCGTCGCGTCAAAGCCGCAACAACATGGTGGGCGTGCGACTGGGAGAGGGGCAGTCGATCGAGGAGGTGCTGGCCTCGATGAACATGGTGGCCGAAGGGGTGAAGTCGTCGCCGAGCGTGCTCGACCTCGCCCGTCGCCACGGGGTGGAGATGCCGATCGCCGAGCAGGTTGTCGCTGTCTGTCACCAGGGCCGCTCGGCTCGCGAGGCACTCGGTGCGTTGATGCAGCGCACGCGCAAGAGCGAGATGGAGTGACCCGATGATCACCACCGGCGTATCCGGTGCTGCTTGGCGCGCCTCCATCACGCCGTGGGGTGCCGTCGAACCGTGGGAAGGTTCGACGACTCTCGACTGGCACATCGCGGCCGACGACCGCTGGCACACCCCCCGCGAGGAAGCCGCCGTGCGCCAAACGCGTCTCGGGGGTACCGCTGTGGTGGAGACGCGGGTGCAGATCCCAGATGGCGTTGCGGTACAGCGGATCTACTCGGTGGCCGACCACCGCGGACTCACGGTGGTGGAGGTGCAGAACGCGTCGCCGCTGCCGATCGCAGTCGCCTTCACACGTGGCGACCTGCTCACCGCGCTGGCGGCCACTGCCCCGATCGCCGGTATCACCTTGCCGACAGCCAGCATCGCCGTTCCCATCGGGCATCGGGCCACAGTGAAGGTTGCCCTCGCCCATGACGGTCGCGGTGCGGGTCGGTTGCCGGACGCGCTGCCCAGCGCGGCCGCGGTGATGCGCGGCTGGACCGCTGCCACGGAGGTGGCCAGCCGGATGCTGCTGCCCGACGCGGCGCTGGTGGAGCGGGCGATCGGGGCACGGTGTGAGTTGCTGTTGTGCGGGCCGGCCGATCCCGACGACGACCCGGTGGCATTCGTTCTCGCCGTCGCCGAGTTGGTGCGCATGGGCTATCCAGCCACGCGCTGGCTCCCCGACCTGGCCCATGCCGTCGAGATCGCAGCCAAGAGCGGCGAGCCTGCCTGGTCGATGGCCGCCGCGCTCGAGGCTGCCGCAGTGGTGTTCGAGCGCGGCGGCGAGAGCCGGGCGCAGCGCGATCTGGCTGCGCTACGGACCCGCATGCGCCTCGATGCCGGGCCGCCTGCCGCGGCGGCACCGCCAGCCGTCCCCGACGAACTCCCCGACGAACCGGCACGCGTGGTGGCGTGGGTGGAGCGTCACTTGGTGGCGCCGGTGAGCGGCGGTGCAGAGCTGCTCCCCGGCGGGTTGCCGCCAGCATGGGCCGGCCGCGACTTCGAGGTGTGGGGCTTGGTGAGCGGCGGCGCATCGTCGCTGTCGTACGCGGTGCGGTGGCACGGCCCGCGCCCAGCCGTGTTGTGGGAACAGCACGGCTCGCCGCTGACCCTCACCGCGCCGCGCGTGGCTCCCGACTGGAGCACCGCAGCGACCGAGGGTGAGGCCCTGTGGCCGGTACCGCCCGGCCTCGAATCCGTCGGCGGGTAACGCCGAGTATCGGAGGGCACCGCCACGTCGCGGCAGGCGTCGCGTCGTAGGCTGGTCGGGTGTTGGCCGCCGAACCGCCCGTCGTCCGCGGCGCCGATCCCGCCGCCCCGCTCGAGCCCGCAGGCGACTCCGTGCTTGCCGACCAGAGGCTGACCGACCTGAGGCTGACGGAATGGACATCCTGCGGCGGTTGTGCCGCCAAGTGGGGAGCGTCGCTGCTGACCGACCT
>CAUJEE010000098.1 GCA_963169215.1 Actinomycetota bacterium | reverse complement strand
CTTGACGCACTCGGCGCCCTCCTTCATCAGCCTGATCGAACTCTCCACCGCCTGTTGCGGGCTCACCTGATAGCTGCCGAACGGTAGGTCGCCGACGATCAGCGCCGCGGGGTGGGCGCGGGCGACGAGACGAACGTGGTAGGCCATCTCGTCGAGTTCGACCGGGATGGTGTTGGCCGTGCCCTGCACAACCATGCCAACGCTGTCGCCGACGAGGATGATGTCGACTCCCGCCAGGTCGACCAGCCGGGCGAAGGTCGCGTCGTAGGCGGTGATCATCGTCAGCCGCTGCTCGAGCAACTTCATCCGTCCGAGGTCGGGAACGGTGATCTTCTTGCGGTCCTGCGTCGCGCTGGTCATGTGGTGACTGCCTCCGTGGACCGGGGTGCCGTTCACCCCGACGCACCCGGCAACCTAGCCCTTGGGCACCGATGCCGCATAGCGCGAGAAGGCGCTGGGACACAGGTCACGGAAGGCGATTGCGCCCGGGCGGGCGTCGGCCAGCACCACCGCGTCGGTGCACGCGGCGGCGAAGGCATCGGCCGCCGCGGCGAGCAGCTCGTTGCGCCAGCGCAGCGCGGCGCGGGCGTCGTCCCGCGGCGACGGGGCTGCTGGGTGCGAGCGCGCGCCGGTGGCCGCGGCGAACACGACGTCGCCGTCGAGCAACGAGTGCACCGGCCTGATCGCGCGGGCCATGCCGTCGTGGGCAACCGCCGCCAGCCGCCCGCACTCGCCGCGGGTCAGGGCCGCGTCGGTGGCGATCACGCCGATGGTGGTGTTGAGCGCAGGAGTCACGGTGTCGTAGTGCGCCGCCAACGCCTCGCGCTCGGCGGCGTTGGGTCGGCGCAGGTGCAGCGACCCGGGCTGCCAGGGCAGGCCTTGGTCGGCGTCGATCACTGCACCGGCACTGTTCACCACGGCCAGCGCGGCCACCACCGTGCCGTCGGCGAGGCGTCGCGACGCGGTGCCGATCCCGCCCTGCAGGCCCTTGCTGCGCGCCCCGGTGCCCGCTCCGACTGCGCCCGTGGCGCATGGGGTGGGGCGTGCCGCTCGCGCCGCGCGCAGCCCGAACGATGCATCGGGGCGGTTGGTGAAGCTGCCACCGCGCCCGAGATCGAAGATCACCGCCGCAGGCACCAGTGGCACCACCTCCTCCGGCCGCGTCCCCACGGGGAAGCCGACGCCCCTCGCCTCGAGGTAGTGCATCACCCCGTCGGCTGCGGCCAGGCCGTAGGCGCTGCCCCCCGTCAGGCAGATCGCATCGGCGTGCTGGATGGTGGCCAACGGCCCGAGCAGGTCGGTCTCGCGGGTGCCCGGCCCGCCGCCGCGCACGTCGACGGCAACGGTGGTGTTCGCGGGGAGCAGCACCGCCGTGGTACCGGTGCACCACCCACGACCCACCCGCTGGGCATGTCCGACGCGCACACCGGCGACGTCGGTGATGCAACCGCCGGCGGGGTGGGAGCGTGCGTTCACGTAGCGAGTGGCTGCTCGCTCACGACACCCGGCAGGTCGTCGATCCCCGCGCCGGCGCCGATGGTGCGCCAAACGCCGAGGCCGACGATGTACGTCGGGCAGGCGACGAGCAGGTAGGCGATGATGTCGTTGCGGCCGGGTAGGTCGGCTGTGCCGATCAGCATCACCGTCAACCAGATGACCGTGACGGAGACGGTCAACGGACGTAGATGGACGACGCGCATCGGGTGCACGAACTTCCAGTTGCCCAGTTGCGTGAGGGCGAGCACCACACAGACCAACCCGGTGAGCCAAGCCGGCGAATCGAGCAGGAACAGCGTCGGCACCACCATGTTCCACTCGCAGGGGAAGCCGTTGAAGAAGTGGTCGTCGGTCATCTGGTCGGTGCGCGACATCCACAGCGCGGAAGTGAACAGAACGAACGCGCCGATCAGCAGCGTCCAGCCCTCGGGCAGCATTGCGAAGCGGTGCAGGAACAGCACCGGGATGACCACACAGGTGACGAAGTCGACGATCAGGTCGAGCGAGTAGCCGTCGATGCGGGGAACGTTCTCGCGCACAGCCCAGGCACGGGCGACCGGACCGTCGATGCCGTCGAGCACCATCGCCACCGCCAGCCAGGTGATGGCTTCGCGGGGGTTGCCGTCGGCGACGGCGATCAGGCCGAACATCCCGCACACCGCGCCGAGGGCGGTGAAGCCGTGGACGAACCATCCCTTGATCACGGGGTACTTGAGGTCGTTGGGCATGTGGGGGACTCGCTCTGCTGGCCCCTGATCGCCAGCCGATCGGGTCGGGTAATGCTACCGCCGCAGCCGGTAGCGTCCCGGTTCATGGGACGACTTCGCAACCGGGCGCGAGCTGTGGGCTACCGGATCGGTGGCGAGTGGGTTCGGCGTACATGGGCGTGGATGGGTCGGGTGGGTGCGATCGGCCCCGACGACCGCACCGGGCGCCGCTTCGGCCGTTTCGGCGCGGGCAGCATCATCTGCTTCCCCACGAACACCGTCTTCAACGAGCGCTACATCCACATCGGTGAAGGCACGATGATCGGGCGTGATGCCACCCTCTCGGCGGGGATGGTGCCTGGCCAGCAGTGCCTTTCCGACCCGGTGGTGCGCATCGGCGACCGTTGCCTGATCGGCAAAGGCTGCGGCATCGTCGGCCACTTCTCGATCGACATCGGCGACGACGTGTGGACCGGCCACCACGTGTACATCACCGACCAGAACCACGGCTACGAAGACGTCACCCGCCCCATCTCGCAGCAGACCCAGCCCGAGCAGGCTGTCGTGATCGGCGACGGGTCGTGGCTCGGGTTCGGCACGGTGGTGCTGCCCGGGGCGCGCATCGGCGAGCACGTCACCATCGGCGCCAACTCGGTGGTGACGGGTGAGATCCCTTCGTTCAGCGTTGCCGTCGGCGCGCCGGCGCGGGTGGTGCGCCGCTACGTGGAGGGCGAGGGTTGGGTGCGGGTGGCGGACGCCGATTGACCGGCGGTCGGGGGCAAGGGTGACAACCTCGACCGGTCGGCGGTGAGGCACCTGCCGGGCGGGTGGTCAGGGCTGCACGGAGCGGCTGAGGTCGGCGGGCGGTGAGCACAACGGAATGTCGTTGCCCTTCACCCCGGCGGTGAAGTCGGTGATCACATTGGTCACCGGCCCACCGGCCACCACTGTCTCGGTGTATTCGACGTTGTCGCCGGCGCGCAGCGCGGTGGTGTAGCGCAGGCGGTCGGCCAGCACCATGCGGTAGTGCTCGGCGAACACATCGAGACGCAGGCGGTCGTCGTCGTTGTCGACAGGCACCGCCACCAGGTCGCTCACCATCTGGTCGAGCACGGCAGTGGCCTGGTCGGCGAGGTCGGCACGCCGGCGCATCTGCTCGGGAGTCGGGTCGGTGATGAATCCGCCGGTTGTGTCGGAGAGCGAGGTGATAGCCGCGTCGGCGGCGGCGCAGATGGCTATCGCCTGTGGCCGCCACGAAGCGTCCTCGATGCGGTACACCGGTTCGGGATCGGCGATGAACAGGCCGTAGATCCACATTGCCGCGATCCCCGCGCACGCGACGGCGAGCAGCACGCCGACGGCACGGCGCCCCAACGTCGACCTGCGCGTGGCTGCGACCGTCATCTGCTCGTCCGGGGGCATGGCCGCCAGGCTACGGCCGAGGCCGGTGCCGCGGGCAGCAGCGGAGAAATGGCTCGTAAACATGTCTGCGAAATTCCTCGCACCTACGCGTCGACACGCTGGTAGAACGACATGTCGTGGGGGAGAAGACCGAATTCGACGCGACGCTCGACGCCACCCCTGACGCGACTCGAGGCCGGCTGCGCCAAATGTTGCGGCTGGTGCGCGCCCTGATCCGCCATCACGAGGGTGCCTTCTCGATCGCCGTCGGCGGCGCGGCTGTGTTCGGCGTCTGCACCGCGCTTTCGGCCGCAGTCGTGCGGATGATCACCGACGACGTCATCCGCCCGCGGTTCGAGGACGGCTCGGTGCCGCTTGGCACGGTCGCCTGGGTACTCGGCCTGCTGGTGTTGGTGGGTCTCGTACGCGCTGTCGGGGTGGTGGTGCGCCGCATGTGGGCGACACGCACGGTGTGGCGGGCGACCGACACGATCTCCACCGAGGTGATCCACCGCCTTGCCCAACAGCCGGTGCCGTGGCACCGTCGACAGAGCACCGGCGACCTGATCACCCGCGCCGGCGTCGATGCCGAAGCGGCAACAGCGGTCTTGTCGCCGTTGCCGTTCACGACCGGCGTGGCGGTGATGGTGCTGGTGTCGTCGGCGCTGCTGCTGATCACCGATCTGTGGCTGGGTATCGCCGCGATCTGCGTGTTTCCGGTGGTGATCGGGATGAACGTGCGCTACCAGCGTCGAGTCGACCGCTACTTCAACCTGGCCCAGGAGGAGTTGGGTCAACTCAGCGCAGCGGTGCACGAGAGCTTCGACGGTGTCGCGGTGGTGAAGTCGTTCGGCGCCGAGCGACGCGAGACCGAACGCCTGGCAGTGATCGCCAGCCGGTTGCGCCAGGCGCGGTTGCAGGCGGTGCGGGTGCGTAGCACCTTCGAGAGCCTGCTCGATGGCGTGCCCACCGCGGCCACGGTGCTGCTGGTGGTCGGCGGTGCCCACCGGGTGAGCGCCGGGGCGATGACCGTCGGCGAGGTCACCAGCGTCGTCTACCTGTTCACGCTGCTGGTGTTCCCGCTGCGCCTGTTCGGGTTCATGCTCTCCGAGGTGCCGCACTCGATGGCCGGCTGGCGACGTATCCGCAGCCTGCTCGACCAGCCGGTGGTATCGGATCCGGCCGAGGGTTTGCGACACGCCCACGACACGAGTATCGAGCTGCAGGATGTGCATTTCAGCCACGACGGTGAGCGCGAGGTGCTCACCGGGGTCAACGCGCACGTCCTCGGTGGCCGCACCACCGCGGTGGTGGGCGCCACCGGCGCGGGAAAGACCACGCTGCTGCACATCATCGCCGGGCTGGTGCCGGCCACCGCCGGCAGCGTGACGGTGCCCGAAGGCGGGGTGCGGCTGGTGTTTCAGGAGCCTTTCCTGCTCGCCGACACGGTGCGCGAGAACATCACCCTCGGCCATGCCGTGCCGACGGCGGACATCGAAGCGGCGCTGGCGGTGGCCGAAGCATCATTCGTCCACGATCTGCCGGCCGGCCTCGACACAGAGGTCGGTGAACGGGGTGTGGGCCTGTCCGGCGGCCAGCGTCAGCGCATCGCCCTCGCCCGTGCCCTGGTGCGCCACCCGCAGGTGTTGCTGCTCGACGACACCACCTCGGCGCTCGATCCCACCACCGAGGCCAAGGTGCTGGCCAACCTGCGCAGCGAGTTGGCCGACACCACGCTGGTGGCCGTGGCCAGCAGGCCGTCCACCATCGCCCTCGCCGACGACGTGTTGTACCTCGACGCGGGGACGGTGGTGGCCCACGGCACCCACGACGAACTGCTTGCGTCGGTGCCGTCCTACCGCCGCCTGATCGAGGCCTTCGAGCACGACCGCGAGTCTCTTGATGCCGCAGTGGCGTCGGTCGGACGTGAGGCGGTGAGCGATGAGTGACACATCGGAGTTGACGGGAGCGGCCGCCGCGCTCGCGCCGGTGGGGCGGTGGGGAGCGGTCGAGACGATCGGGCGTGGCGTGCGCGCTGCTCCCGCGCTGCGTACGGGGTTCGGCCTCACTCTGTTCCTCGCGCTGATCGGCGCGGGCGGTCGGGTGGTGATCCCGATCACGATCCAGCAGGCGATCGACCGCGGCTTTGGTGAAGGCGAAGTGCGCCTGGGGGTGATCACGGTGCTGGCGGCAATCGCCATCGGGGTGGTCGCCATCGCCACCGTGGCTCAGCGCACCGCTGTCTACCGCCTGGGAACGCGCAGTGAGGAGGCGCTGTACGGCCTGCGTGTGCGCCTGTTCGAGCACATCCACCGGCTGAGCATCGCCGACCACAGCGAGGAACGACGGGGCGCGCTCGTCGCCCGCGTCACCAGCGATGTGGAGACCCTCGCCCAGTTCTTCCAGTGGGGCGGGTTGGCGTGGCTGCTCGACGGCACGCTGATGATGCTCGTCGCCGGGGTGATGTTGGCCTACGACTGGGTGCTCGCGCTGGTGGCCTTCGTCGTCGCAGCCCCGCTCGGGTACGTGCTGCGCCGGGTGCAGAGCCACTTGGTGCGCGCCTACGACGTCGGCAGGGCGAAGAACGCGGTGGTGATGACCCAGATCAGCGAACTGGTGTCGGGGGCCGAAACCTTGCGCGCCTACGAGGCCGCTCCGCACGTGGCCGGCAAGGTGCAGCACGCCAGCAAGGAGCGCAGCGACTCGTTCATCAAGGCAGGCACGATCGGTGCCTTCCTGTTCCCCTCCGGTGAGGTGTTCGGCGTGCTCACTGTGTCGGCCGTGGTGTCGGTCGGCCTGCTGCGCGGCCCAGGGGGTGGCCTCACTGCGGGGGCGCTCGTCGGGTTCGTGTTCCTCACCTACCGCTTCCTGGAGCCGATCGCCGAGTTCACCGAGGTGCTCGACAACACTCAGACCGCCGTCGCCGGCCTGCGCCGTGTGCTCGGCGTGCTGGAGATCCCGATCGGCCCGCCCGAGCCCGAGATGCCGATGCCACTGCCGCCGGGGTCACTGGCCGTCGACCTCGACCGGGTCGACTTCAGCTACCGCACGCGTGGCGACAGCGACGAGCCGCCGGTGCTGATCGACCTGAGCGCGCACATTCCCGCCGGACAGCAAGTGGCGGTGGTGGGCGAGACTGGTTCGGGCAAGACCACACTCGGACGGCTGATCGCTCGCCTCGCCGATCCCACTGCGGGCACGGTGTGCATCGGTGGGGTGCCACTCACACGCGTCGCCAACGCGGACCTGCGCGAGCGCCTCACAGTGGTGCCCCAAGAACCGTTCCTGTTCGAGGGCAGCATCGCCGCCAACCTGTCGTTCGCTCGCCCGCAGTTGTCGCTGG
Organism: Actinomycetota bacterium; assembly: GCA_963169215.1. Lineage (GTDB taxonomy): Bacteria > Actinomycetota > Acidimicrobiia > Acidimicrobiales > Ilumatobacteraceae > UBA668. The sequence goes on along the minus strand of CAUJEE010000098.1, from coordinate 182 downwards.
CCGACCTCGAGGCGGCTGTGACCGCACTCGACCTCGACGACTGGTTGGAGACGCTGCCGGCGGGTATTGAGACCGAAGTGGGGCCACGCGGTTCGCAGCTGTCGGCGGGCGAACGCCAACTGGTGGCGCTTGTGCGCGCCTCGCTGGTCGACCCGGCGGTGTTGCTGCTCGACGAGGCCACC